>JBDLJY010000324.1:0-7344 GCA_039714115.1 Pseudomonadota bacterium
CACCGTCATAGCTTGCATTGTCCCTTCTTCCAACAAAACGCCCGACTGATTTGAACGCCAAGAATAACTCCTCTCTCCGCCTCTCAGAAAAACTACCAAACTATTTTCATCAGGCTCGCACCAAGCATCAGCAATCCATCTCTGTGAATCTTGATGAATCTCAACTGAGGACTCAGAATCGCACTTGAATTGACTGATGAGATGGCCTTTTTCTGAGCCATGGAAAATCTCGATAGAAAGCAAGCCTTCATGCTCCGCTCCGGCTCGAAAAACCATGGGATAAAATTTATCAAGCTCACCACCGACTGGGAATTTTTCAAGTGCCAAAATTTTAAAGTCTGGTAGAAAAGCATAGATATCATCATTATTAAACAACGTCGCTGTAGAACTCATCGCGGGCAGGATTGCTTTTGGTTTCGAGTCTAACCAAGCCAATTGATTGGAATCCAAAGGCTTCTCATCTAACAAAACGGTTGGCTGATTAGCACGCCAAGTATAATTCGTCTCTCCGCCTCTCAGATAAACCACTATCTTTTTCTCATCCTGATGACACCAAGCATCAGCAATCCATTTTTGAGATTGTTGATGAATCTCAACCGATGAGGGTAGCTGCGATGAGGAATGGCATCTGAATTGACTGATCAGTTTGCCCTTTTCGGAGCCATGGAAAATCTCGATAGAAAATAAGCCTTCATGCCAAGCCGGAGCTTTGAAAACCATGGGATAAAATTTATCAAGTTCGCCGCTGACTTTAAATAAATCATCGGTTTGCTTGGATTCTAAAGCGTCGATTTTCTCCTGTTGCGCTTGGCTCACCTTTTTTAAGGCAGTGATTTCCTCTTGCATTTTGATAATGACACGGGAAAGGCACACTTCAAGGCTCCTCTCGCATTCAAATTGAGTGTACTCATCTTCCAGCCCAAAGGCGGGTGGGATTAAAATCATCCCAATTATTATCAGTATTAAATTTTTTCGCATTAATTTCTCCTTTAAAAAGTAAAAGCCACAATAATTATATACAACAAAGTACAGTCATAAAGGGTTTGGTTAGTTGAATATTGCTATCGTGACAAGCATTGACGCAGAGCGTGGGAACGAGGAATGTTGGTTTTTTAATCACTTTCAAATTGCCGGAGCAATTAATGGGTAGCCCGCTACTATATAATAAGAGACAAAATGTTTTAACATTGAAAGTCGTACAGCACAGCCCTGACGGATTAAACTGGATATGTGGTAAATTCAAAGTAGGAGAACGTGGATCAAGCTTAGAAAGATGAGGCATTCAAGAGTGCCGTGAGGGATTAGGTGCTCTTGAATGCCTCATCTTTCTTAGCTTGAGGCGCGTTTTCCTACTTTGAATCAGATTCATGGACGAATCTCTCTTCATTGTATGCTCTCAGGTAAAAAGTACGGAGGGCAATAATCCCTCACAAAATAACATTACTCCGTTCCTATTATTATATATAAGAGTTTGCGCTGGAAATTAGTTTTAAGCTTTTAAATTAGTTTATTTATCAATTAGTTGTACTAAATCCATCTCTAGTAGTACAACTAATTGGGAAATAAACGAATTTGGCTCGCCGCTGACTTTAAAATCATCGGTTTGCTTGGATTCTAAAGCCTGGATTTTCTCCTGTTGCGCTTATTCTACTACATACCTTTAACCAGAACATTCATTGTGACAAAGTTGCCCGTTCCGCTATATTCTAAGACAGCATCGGGGACAGTTCCAGACGGCTGCGGCTGTTGTGCCGGGATCGTCACCTGAAACTTAGCTTTGAAACTACTCCCTTTCAGTAGCACCGCTTTGCTACCCGATTTCGTCTTTTTCGCGATCTGATCCTCGCCCAGCCCATCAATACTCAGCACCCCAACGCCCGGTATGCTGTATTGTGGCGTCATATACTGACAACCGGGTACAATAAGTTGACTTTCATCGCCTTGGACGCAAACCGTTTTTTTCCCAACATTTGACTTTCCCGTGCCAGCCAGCGTACCGGGTTGCACCACAACTGTCGCCGTGCCAAAACTGGGATTGAATATGGCTTTGTCGCCAGTGATTAAGATGAAATCCGCCATGACATGAATCTCCATCGCCGTTAAGGGCAACCACAAGGGATTGCCCCTACATATGTTCGCATTTACAATCGCTGCTCAAACGTTATCAAAAGTTGACGATAAGCCGCACTCAATCGCGTAAGCCCCTCCGATAAATCATCATCCATCTCTTCCAGTTTGATATTTAGCCCATTAAACACGCTGGCAATATCAAAGTTTTCTTTGAGTGTCGCCTTGATTTTTTGGAAATCCTCATCTAAAGGAGCACGGATCATCTGATCGGGCAATTGCTTCACCTTATCGAGAATTTCTTGATAACTATTATCTAACTCTCGAACCTTTTGCTCAGGATACAATTGTGAAATTTGCTCCCTAATGTAGAGATGCAGAGATTGTAGGCTCATCTTGATATCGTCCAAATAGCCGGCTTCCAATATTAACCGGTTAAGGCGTATCATCGCATTTTTATTGTAGCGCCCATGATTATATATTATCCAAGCATGTTGTAATTGTTTGTGCAAAGCTTGGTAAATTAACGCATCATCCAACTCATTGATTTTTTTGTAAAGTTCAGCCTTGATCCTATTATAGTTTTGGCTGCTACACAATTTATTATCCCGCAACACGCCATTGAGCGCCTTGATCACATTATTGCTATGTCCCTCCCTAGATAACACTTCCCGTTCATTACTAGAAAGCTTGGTTTGCAACAGCACTGCAATCACATCGCTGCCGGGCTCGCTAATCCTTGTCGCAAATTTTAGCAAGCCTTGCTCAGTAAAATCACCTTCCGCAAAAGCGTTCAGCATCCAATAGGGGCTGAGATCAATAACAACTTCGTTGACTTTATCAGATATCCCTTTAAGGGTAGTCGTCAGAGACGCTTGAAACGTTTCTATTGTAGAAACTGTATTATTAATAGTTATCCTGATATTGTTCCGCAAAGAATCTATCCCCACAGACTGATCAATCCTGCCCGGCAAAGCCGTCAAAGTTATCAAAATATCCTCTATCGCGCCAACAGACTGACTAAAAGCTTGCAATTTCGCCTGAAGATTATCAACCAATTGTCCGATAGGCTTAGCAATCTGCTTGTGGAAAATCGTCGGCACGGCTTGCTGAAGTTGCCTTTCTGTCAAATTTTCGAGCGCATTTAATTGAGAGCCCAATTCAATTTTAAGCACCCCTAAAGCACTGTCTAGCGCGTTCTGATCAAGCCCCCTCACCGCTTTAATCATATCGCGAAATGCTGTCATATCCATTGACTTTAACAGATCATTCACCTCTGGATAATCTTGATAGCGCACCAGCAATTTACGTCGGCGCTGCTGCAATGACTTAACACGTTCATTGCCATCTTCAAGCAACTGCTTTAACCTCATCAAGCGCTGATTGATAACCGACGTTTCCACGCTGATTTGATTTTCGATATCAATGACAGCCTTAGTCAATTGCATCATCGCTTCATCGAAATTCAACGCAGTGCTGTTCTGGAATTGGCTTTCGACTTCAGCCATCGCCTCTTTCAAACTATCAAGGTGCGCTCCGCCCAATACCTTATTAAGACTTTGCCAAAATTCGGCTTTGGCAATATCTTGGATACCCGTGCCTGCCATTAATTTTTCAATAGAAACGTTTTCTTTGATCGTTGTGACAATCTTATCCAGTTCCTGATCCCGAACCTGTTTCAGTTGAAAAACGACTATATCAATCGCCTCTCTAATTGGGCGTTCCAAGTGTGCCGGCGAGAGCGCATCTACCAATTCGCTAAACTGTCCATAAATCCGCTGCAATTCATCAATAAGCTTTTGAGGATCGAGTTCATTCACCAAATCGGACAACTTAGCATTAGCTTTTTTAAGGGGCGCCAACAACTTAGAAGGCTGGAACGCTGCTAGAGTACTCATAAGCGTTTTATAAAAGTCAGCATTCAAAATCTTATCAGTCGCTAAGCTGCCCGGATTGAACGCATTAATGCTTGTTTCAATTTCCAGCACCTGTTCTTCTAGTAATTCAATGAGTTCTTTTAGGGGATCACGAATTTCCTGAAAAGCACTTATCAGTTCCGGTTTGATGATGTCATCAATCTTAACCTCTTGAATAAGCTTTGCCCCAATTTTGAGAGCGGTTTTTTGTGGTGTACCCAAACGGGCAACATCAATGCTTTTAATGCTACTTTCCAACCCCTCCGTTTTATCAAGTACCATATCAAACACAGGTTTTAGGGAAGCCTCATCAATGGTGCTATTGAACTGTTCAATGCCTTGTTTCGCCTTGTTAAGAGCCTCTTTGACATCTTCACGGCTCAAAACCCCCGTGATTTGCGTGAGCATTTCACGAATTTTTTGCTCGATATCGTTGAAAGCGGGGCTCATCTCTTGATCAACTTGAACCTCAACATGCTTAACGGTTTTCTCCAATTGTTTTTCCAGAGCATCGATTTCGGAGAAGAATTGCACCACGCCGTCACCAATTTGGTTGCAACCCGCCTTGATTTGATTAACGCTGCTGCTGACATTCAATTTGTCTAGGAATTGATTGATCTCTGGCTCAATTTCTTTAAGCCTTGCCTCAATCTCCTTGAGAACTCCATCGACTCCGCTGATATGGCTTTCAATCTTTTCTGAGACAAGTTGTGCCGTCTCTTGAGCCCTATCAGCCGTTTGACTGAGATAAGTTTTAATATCGCCAGCCATTTGTTCAAGCTGTTTGAGGGGTGGCGTGAGCTTTTCCAATAATTGCGCTGTCTGATTTTCTACTGCATCAAAAGATTTTTTCAGAAAAACTTCATCGGCATTGGTAACATCGACGACAGCATTCAGCGCATCGGTAATAGCCGTCATATCACCCACATTCAGGCTTTCCAAAGAGATCGTCGCTTGCTCAATGCGCCGTAGCTGAGGCAATAAGCTTTCTTGGGCATCGGCTAATAGCGGCTTGATATCATCATTTTCGGATAAAATTTCAAGCTCACCCAGAATGATTTGGTATTTATCCAAGAAAGCCTCTTCTTGCAAAATCTTAATCATAGTTTGCAAGGCGACGAGCGGGAGCCTATCTTGCAAAGTTTCGATTTGATGCTTGTAGATTTCTGCCAAAGCGGTTTGGCTTAACTCGATGAGCTTGTCTGGCTGCACATTCACCAATGAGTCCAACACTTTCAAGATGATATTTAACAATCGCATCGGTGTTGCGGCAACGGCGTTATTGATCTGGCTTAGTGGCGCGGTGACTTCAGATAATCCTGGGATATTCAGCGAAAACGAAGGGAGCGTGATGCCACTCATCACTGCGTTTATGTCAAAATTCGGCGTATCCAATTTAATCGGCAACGGAGTGATCTCTTTAATGAGAAAGTCGCCGTTTATCGACTTGATCTGAGACAAGGGCTGACTCAATTGCGCCATCAATCCTTTTTTAGAAAGAGAAGCGGGTATTTGGGGCACAATCAATCCGCCGGTTAAATTGCGGGGCATTTGTCTCGTGATACGCTGACTGACTTCCGTGTCAATCTTTTCTAAGCTATCCGTCCATTGCGTTGCCGATTTCAATTTATCTGTCAGGAAATCGTCCAATTCTCCCAGATTGGGTAAATCTTCTAAAATGGTATTCATTTTTTATATTGCTCGCTTTTAATTCGTTTATTTCTTAATTAGTTGTACTCAGGTGTTGTGTTGTATTATCCCTCTCTCTCTCTCTATTAGTACAACTAATTGAGAAATAAACGAATTTAAAAACAAGACTCAATTGTGGTTTTAAATTCGTTTATTTCTCAATTCGTTGTACTAAATTATTTTAAATTCGCACCATCTTAAACTCTAACTGTTCTCCATGAAAATTAGCCAATATCCCCAATTTCATTTTAAAGTATTTTAATCGGGTTTTCATTTCAACTTCCATCACTTCATCAATGGCACTGATTGCGAAAACGCCTAATAATACCTGATTTTCTACTTTAATAATTTGGACTGGTTGTACATCAAGGTAGTGTTTGTTGTAATAGAGTTGTATTTTGTTAATATGTTCATAACCCAAACCTTGGTGTTGTAATTCAATCATCATGGCTTGTTGGTAAACGCGATGAATAAAACCGGGACCAAGAATGAAGTGTACTCGATGTAAAGCTTCAAAAATACGTTCAGTGAGTTGGGCATATAAAATATCTTTGCCTAGTGGTTGCCATTGAAAGTTGGCGGTTTTATCGCGGATGAAATTGGGTAGGCGTTTGTCTTCAAATGATTTGGCTCCGAAGTTGGCGATAATGGCTAAATCAGCATCAGTCAATTTGAGGTAAGAAATGGTTTGGGCTTGGTGGATTGGCATAATTTTAGGGGCTACTTTAATTTCAAGGATTATTTTGCCTTTTTCAAGCCAATGATCAACATAGTATTCGCCGACTAATGTGCTTTGATAGATAACGTTAAATTGTTTTTCTGGCGTACAAGTTATACCGCGTTCTCTCAGTCCATAAGTGATAGCCTTTTGGTAAATTTTCTCTGGAAGTTGGGGGCCTAGTTGATTATAGACATCAATCATAACTCCGCGCACGGTGTAACTTAGTTTTTTGTGGATAAGTTGGGCCATAATTTTATTTAGTATAGTAGTACATCTAATTGGGAAATAAACGAATTAAAAAAAAATATCTATCTCTCTCTCTAGTAGTACAACTAATTGAGAAATAAACGAATTTAAAAACAGCGACCAATCAAGACTAAACTCAAGGCTAAATTTGTGGAGGTTTTAAATTCGTTTATTTCCCAATTAGTTGTACTAAATACCTCTCTCTTTCTCTCTCTCTATTAGTACAACTAATTGAGAAATAAACGAATTTAAAAACAAGGCTCAATTGTGGTTTGAAATTCGTTTATTTCTCAATTCGTTGTACTAAATTATTTAGATGTACTAATGGCATTATAACCATAATAATAACATTGTTATTATCCAAAAAAAGCGGCGCCCGCTGCGCGGGCACCCCACACAAACAGCCATAACCACCTAATTTTAATAGTATTTCCATTTAAAGCGAAAAAAATAAAAAAAAATAAAAATAAAAAACATAAAAAGGGAAAAACTATAAATAATAAAGGGTTAGGGGAGCCTGGCGACCCGCAAGCCCACGAAGTCGTAGCGGTAGGACGGCCTCCAGTCGTTGCGGTACGCCGAGCGCAACCCCGGCCCGTCGTCGCCCCAGGAGCCGCCGCGCAAGGACAAACGGCTTTTATTGCTTGCAATAGCCTTGCTTAAACAACGCTGTTCTTTGCCACTATATTTATTTTCATACTCAGA
>JBDLJY010000325.1:0-7326 GCA_039714115.1 Pseudomonadota bacterium
GTGTCCCAAAAGCCTATTTTGCGCTTGGGGTTAAATCGTGTTGGTTGGTTGTACCAGCGAATAAATCCATATAAAAGTCAAAACCAGACCTGGCAGGTTAAACCCAAACCTGCCAGGTCAAAGTCAAAATCAAAACCCGATCTTGGTTGTGACTTTGACCTGGCAGGTTTTCTTTTCAACCTGCCAGGTCTAGGTCAAAGTCAAAATCAAAACCCGATCTTGGTTGTGACTTTGACCTGGCAGGTTTTCTTTTCAACCGGTCTAGGTCAAAGTCAAAATCAAAACCCGATCTTGGTTGTGACTTTGACCTGGCAGGTTTTCTTTTCAACCTGCCAGGTCTAGGTCAAAGTCAAAATCAAAACTCGCCTATTTTATCTCTAACTATAGGAACAACAAACCATGACGCAAACACCCTATACACCGCCAGAATCAACAGCTTTAGAGGCGGATGACAAATTGTGTTTAACCTGCAACGCAGTTATCCATAAAAAAGCCGAAATTTGTCCAAAATGCGGAGTACGCCAAAGAAAACCCGCCAGCAAGACTGTCCTGTTGTTACTCACATTCTTTTTGGGTGGTTTTGGTGCCCATAGGTTTTATTTGGGCAACTACGTGCTAGGCATTTTATATTTCCTGTTTTTTTGGACTTGGATTCCGAGCTTGATTGCCCTCATTGAATTCATTGTTTTTGTCTTTACCAGTAGCGAGAAAATCGAAGACAAATATACAGCACATGGTTCAGCCGTTGCGATTGCCATCATACCTATATTCATAATTATTCCAATCATAGGTATCTTGGCGGCTGTTGCAATACCTGCCTACACAGATTATTTGGCTCGAGCCAAAGCGTCAGAAGCACTTATGTTGTTGTCTGGAATTAAAGGGCCAGCGATGGAGATCATAGCTGATAGGGGTGAATTTCCGTCCACTGTGGAGTTGGAGTCCAGTGGGATTGAAATGTCAGGTAAGTACACGGCAAATATCGTGTCCAATCCCGAAGGCTTATATTTACAAGCCACCATAAAAAATGATACAAGTGCGATTGCCGGAAAAACCGTCCGGCTCACTTATAACCCAGAGTCTATGAGTTGGATATGCAGCACCGGTTATCCTGATGGGATGGATTATAAGTACTTACCAAGCAACTGTCGAAATGAGGCTAACTAAAGGGATTATCAAATATCAATGCCATTAAGTTAAGGAGAATGGTAAGTTCGTATCGTAGTAGGCGAAGTATCGCATCTAATTGCTGTCACGGTGAGGCGATAAATCGCCTACTATGAACAGAACCGGCATGGGTTGCAAACTAACAAAAACAAACTGTCATCCCAACTGCGATCTGCCACCCGGCTTAACCAATTGTTTTTGTTTTATTTACCCACGTTTTCCAAAAATGGCACTCCCCACCCGTACACAAGTCGCACCTTCTTCAATCGCGATTTCAAAATCGCCACTCATGCCCATCGATAATTCAGTGGCTTGCTGCTCTGGAAAGTGGCTATTTAACCATTCAGAAAGTCGGCGCAAACGACTGAAAATATCACGCAATGTCGCTTCCGGTGCCGTCCACGGCGCCATTGTCATCAGACCGCAAACTTGTATATTAGGCAATGCTGCAATACTACGCATCGCACGGGAAATAGTATCGCGTTGTTCTTGATTATTTTCCCAATCAGCACACTTGAACCCACCTTTACTTTCTTCACCGGAAATATTGACCTCAATAAATACGGGTAATGTACGATCCAGTTCCTGTAATTGTGTGGATAGTCGTTCTGCAATTTTAATGCGATCAACCGCATGAAAATAGTGAGCATGTTCAGCGACTGGATTACTCTGGCGCGTTTGCAAATGACCGATGAAATGCCACTGGATGTCGGGTAAATGGCTAAGTGCGGCTGCTTTTTCAGCGAGTTCATTGGCGCGGTTTTCTCCAAAATGGCGTACACCAGCGTGATATGCTGCCACGATGTCTTCAATAGGCTTGGTTTTACTGACTGCAACCAGCGTGATATTTGTGGCGGAACGACCGCCACGTTTAGCGGCTTCATTAATACGGTCTAGAACATTTTGTACAGGATGAACGTTTTTGCTTTCCATGAGAGGCCTTCTATTGGATAAAGTATTATATTGAAAATGATGAATTTGAGAAACATCAAACCGGTTTGATGACGGCTACCGCCACTTCACTGTCCTGATGGAAAGACCCAAAATTAAAGTCCCCATAGAGTTCTATAATTTTAAGCCCACAGGTTTCAAGCAGTAGGCTGAATTCTCCTACAGAAAAAACTCGGCTGCGCCATAAAACGACCTGCTCACTTTCTAAACGGCCATTTTCACTATAAATTCGGAAATGCCGATCCTGCTCTAAAATCTGAGTGGAAGAATCGAAACTATTTTGTGTCCACAATTCCGTCATTTTTCCAGTTTCCGGATTGAGCATCTGTTTTTCTTTACGCATGAGCATATCATTACTGAGCCAATGCTCATCCATCGCTTCTGCCCAGGTTGGAAAATCAATCACAATGGTTCCACCATCCGCTAAATGACGCCGCAGTGTATGCAAACAAGCTTGTTGATCTTCTATGGTTAATAAATAAACAATGCTGGCAAAGGGAATAAACACAAAACTAAATGTCTGTCCTAACCATAAAACCAGTATTGATATTGTGATGGAATTCATCAGCCATTTTGAAAAGCAGGGGTAACTGATTAAGCCTTCCATCCATCAAAACGATTTGAGCGGTGTCGGTGGCAACACTTGAAGCCCCTTTGAGCGAAATGGATACCTGCGCTTTTTTCAGCGCAATCGAATCATTAATACCGTCACCAATAAAACAAATTGATTTTCCTTCTGCTTGCAATTGTTCAATCAATGTTGCCTTCTGTTCCGGCAATGTTTCTGCAAAATAATGATCAATGCCTAAATCATGCGCCAGCTTTTGAGTAGGCGCGGTTTGGTCACCGGAGATAATGTACATGGTTTTTATATTCTTGCGTTGCCGCAATTGTCGGATGACTGTTTTTGCCTCCGGGCGCAGCCCTTCTCTGGTTTTGGCTTGATCGACCAATGAGCAACGCCGAATGCAAGAGTGATTTCCTTTAATACTTAAAGGGCACCAATACTTAAAAACCCAGACCTGCGTTTATGTACCCACACCCCGCAGGTCGATATTTTTTTATCGTTCCCAAAGAGCTCCGCGTCCTGCAAGCCAAATATTTGAACTGTGATTGGTGTGGATGCTGGTAACCAAACTATGATAAAATAAATTTTTTTTTAGTACCGGAGGAAAAATGCAAAAGGATGTCGCAGCGAAGAGCATTTTTATGCACAAAAAACTTTATCCTTTTTTACATCCAAGATAAATCTTGGACTCCAAAATATCGTATGTTAGGCTTAACTTAATGGCATTAACGCGTGGAAGCGGACAATTAGAGAGAGAATCCAATGACAAACCAAGAATTACTCCAAATAATTAAACAAGTTGCTAAGGAGAGGGTGACTTCGCTTGATCTCTCAAGAAAGAAGCTGACAGCCTTGCCTCCTGAAATCGGTCAGTTGTCCAATCTGACAACGCTAAATATTCGCGGGAATCAACTCACTGCCTTGCCCCCTGAAATCGGTCAGTTGACTAATCTGACAAAACTACATATTGGCTGGAATCGACTCACCGCCTTGCCCCCTGAAATCGGTCAGTTGACTAATCTGACAACGCTAGATCTTAATAAGAATCGACTCACCGCCTTGCCCCCTGAAATCTGTCAGTTGTCCAATCTGACAACGCTAGATATTGGCGTGAATCAACTCACCGCCTTGCCCCCTGAAATCGGTCAGTTGTCCAATCTGACTACGTTATATCTTAATAAGAATCTATTTACTGCCTTGCCCCCTGAAATCGGTGAGTTGAGCAATCTGACAACGCTAGATCTTAATAAGAATCGACTCACCGCCTTGCCCTCTGAAATCGGTCAGTTGAGTCGTCTGACGACGCTAGATCTTAATAAGAATCGACTCACCGCTTTGCCCCCTGAAATCGGTCAGTTGTTCAATCTGACAACGCTAGATCTTAATAAGAATCAACTCACCGCCTTGCCCCCTGAAATCGGTGAGTTGTTCAATCTGGCGACTCTAGATCTTAGCAATAATCAACTCACCGCTTTGCCCCCTGAATTGGGTCAGTTGTTCAATCTGACAAAGCTATATCTTAGCGTGAATCAAGTTACCGCCTTGCCCCCTGAATTGGGTCAGTTGTTCAATCTGACAACGCTAAATCTTAGTAATAATCAATTCTCCGCTTTGCCCCCTGATTTTGGTCAGTTATCCAATCTGACAATATTATATCTTGGCTGGTGTCAACTTACTGCCTTGCTACCTGAATTCGGTCTGTTGTCCAATTTGACAATGCTAAATCTTAGTGATAATCAACTCTCCGCTTTGCCCTCTGAAATCGGTCAGTTGTCTAATCTGACAACGCTAAATATTCGCGGAAATCAACTCTCCGCTTTGCCCTCTGAAATCGGTCAGTTGTCTAATCTGACAACGCTAAATGTTCGCGGGAATCAACTCGCCGCTTTGCCCCCTGAAATCGGTCAGTTGTCCAATCTGACAATGCTAGATCTTAATAAGAATCAACTCACTGCCTTGCCCCCTGAAATCGGTCTGTTGCCCAATCTGACAACGCTAAATTTTGATTATGTGCAAGCGTAGGCATTAAAATTCAGTCATGGGTGACCAGTACCCATGACGTTTTCTGTTGCGCTATATAATTTTTTCATTTTATATTATATTTTGCAAGATGCATTTTATACTTTCTTAAAAAATACAAGCGGTTAGTTTTTTTTTCCGTTTTTTTTTGACAAATGACTGCATTTCTAACTATACTGCTACCCGTCTGATAAGTAAGAAAGGAGAAAGAAATTGAAAAAAACTTTTTTAGTGGCTGCAATAGTCTCTATTTTGGCCTTTCCATCATTGGGGCTCGCTGCTTCATCAATAAGTGGCACAGTTGTTGATGAACAGAGTGGAGACCCGGTTCATGGATGGGTAGAGATTCATAAATGGAACGAAGGAGAAGAGTGGTGGGAATGGGCTGATTCCATTTCCCTTGATGAAAATGGAGAATTCATTTTTGATTCTCTGAAAGCGGGAACTTATATAGTTTGGAATTATGGATCTAATCATGTTCCTGAATTTTATGACGATGTCCCTTTGTGGGATTGGGATAACAAGACAGAGATAGATCTAGCGAAAAATGAGGACCTTGTTTTAAACTTAATTGAGTTAAAACTAAGGCCATTTTACTTTGGGAATGTCTGGATAAGGCCTGATCATGTTCCTAAAAAGGGCGGCAATGTTACGCTTTACGCTGAATTATTCAATACCACAGGCAAAAAAGCTCAAATGAAATTGTGGGTTATGGGGTGACATCAAGCGTGGAGATGAGAGTGATTTTTATGGGACTTGGAGTACCTTCCCATTGATGAAAAAACCGTCGAAGGTAAAGTTGAAACCAGGGGAGAATATCATCGAAATTCCGTTTAAAATTTCCAAAAAGTACCCTGCTGGATGGCAACACGTTAAGGTTTTTGGTGGAAAAAGCTACGAGGAACCCATGATTGAAAATGGTTATGCCGATTTTTACAAAATGGGAAAAACCTCAGTCAATACGCCTTCTGTTGAAAGGGGGAGAAAGCTGTCTAAAGATGGCAAGGTTATTGAGTAGGTAACTGGTGTGATTTTTAAGACGGGTATTGGTCTCCCCGCAGGTCGTTGTTTGTTCGAGCCCTGACTAGCGTGCCTTGCACATTTGTTACCCGCCCAAGCTAATCCGCCCCCGTCTTCAGCCACAAGCACTGGCTCAAACACCCGTTATAGTCCCCCGTTTAGAGATTAGAGAAGACATTCATAACAAGTTAGTTAAGCTCGCTCAAAGTGAATGGGATAACCATTTAAAAATTATTTTAACCATGAAGGCGTTATGACAAGTCAACTAGCTGACATGATGAAGGTGCCTTGATGATAAATAATCTGTAGAATTTTAAAGTTCTGAAACGTTGCGGACGGGGTTGCATTAAATTAAAAACCCCGTCCGGCAATCAATAAATAGGAGAAACTAGATGGCAAGTGATTTCGTCACCGAACAACAAATTCTGGCTGAATTACATAAACTGTCACCCACTCAATGGTCGGAAGTCATTAAATTTATAACTTTTTTAAAGTACCAATCACAGCTTGAACCCATTGGAAAAAATTTGACCGCCCGCGATTTGTTACAGTCGGAGTTAGTTGGGCTCTGGGCGGATCGGTCTGATATTGGTGATAGTTTGTCTTATGCCCGTCGATTGCGTCAACAGGCCGAGCATCGGGAGATTTGAGAGATTAAATTAGTTGATTCCGATGTGATGATAGACATTTTACGAGAATATACGCCCGCGCTGGGGTGGTTAAAAACGCTGGATTCTGAAGACATTGGTATTCCGGGCCTAGTCGCTATGGAGTTACTTCAAGGATGTCGTAATAGTGCCAAGCAACAAAAGCTAGAAAAAGTCTTGCGTCCTTATAGGCTCTATTGGCCTGATCGGGCGGATTGTGGGCGAGCCTTTAATGATTACTCTAAATATCATTTGAGTAATCAAATTAGCATTCTTGACGCACTTATTGCGGAAACAGCCGTTGGTTTAGGTGTTAAATTGGCTACTTTTAACCATAAACATTACTGTGTAGTGAGCAACCTACAAATTATTCAGCCTTATGAACGAAAATAAATAATTTGCCTTTAGGAGTCCAAGATTTATCTTGGCGCGTCGTCCAAATATTAAATCCTGCGTACCGGAGTGATCTGAAACGTCGTCTCGAACGGAGTTTTTGGAACCACTTCAGATCACTCCAAGTCAATTCGCTGACATGATGAAGCTGCCTCGCAATAAAATTAATGAAATCATCAATAAGCAGCAAGCTATCACATCTGATATTGCTATTCGTTTAGGCAAAGTGTTTGGCACCAGTATGGCTCAACCTTCAAATGAAGTGGGATTTATGGCATGCTATATATGATGAGTTTTCTCCAACTCTAAAAAACGCAATATGAATCACCGACTCATCCGCTACCAGTCCAAGATTTATCTTGGGCATCTAAAAGATCAATGCCAGTATGATAAACCCCTAAAACCATACATGTAGGGTCAATGCCATTAATTTAAGGATAACTGATTGATTTTTTTTTAAATAAAAAATCTGTGCTGGACGGTTTTTTTTCGTTAAGTTCCCTACGGGACGAATGGAGCGGAGCGGATTGAACGTTGCAAGCTTTCGAGGCAAAAGTTACT
>JBDLJY010000326.1:0-7158 GCA_039714115.1 Pseudomonadota bacterium
TCAATGCGCGTTTTGATGGGCATCACCCAAGCATT
The DNA here is from genome assembly GCA_039714115.1 of Pseudomonadota bacterium. Classification (GTDB taxonomy): domain Bacteria; phylum Pseudomonadota; class Gammaproteobacteria; order Beggiatoales; family Beggiatoaceae; genus Thiomargarita. Next base: position 36 of record JBDLJY010000326.1, read on the forward strand.
AGTCACGCCCGGAAAATCGACGAGTTGGTCCAATTCCTCAATTAATTTTGCCACCGTCAAACCTTCGCGCCATTCCTCTTCAGGTTTTAATTGGATAATCGTTTCAATCATAGTTAATGGTGCCGGATCAGTCGCCGTATCAGCGCGGCCAATTTTGCCAAAAACGCTTTTCACTTCTGGCACGGTGGCAATCAATCTATCGGTTTGTTGTAACAATTCTTGTGCTTTGCCGATAGATAAGCCGGGCAAAGTGGTGGGCATGTATAATAAGTCGCCTTCATAGAGTTCGGGCATAAATTCAGAGCCTAAGCCGTCAGCCATTTTTGCCAACCAAGGCTGATCTTTAAAGAATTGTTCGCCTACGAATGGTATGCCAAATAAAGGAATATAAACCGTCAGCATAACCAAAAAAGCTAAAAAGACAGTGGTACGCGGTAAAAACAAAACCAGCCGGAGTAGAGGTTTATAGATAAAAATGAGCAACCAATTAATAGGATTGTGTTTTTCACTAGGAATCCAGCCGCGAATAAAATAGCCCATTAATACCGGTACGATTGTCACTGCTAATCCGGCGGCGGCAGCCATCGCATAAGTTTTAGTAAACGCGAGTGGCGCAAATAAGCGGCCTTCTTGGGCTTCTAAGGTAAAGACGGGTATAAAGCTTAATGTGATGATTAATAAAGAGAAAAATAGTGCAGGGCCGACTTCACAGGCGGCATTGGCTATTAGTTGCCAGTGCTCTGACGATGTTATTTTTTGTTTAGGGTGGGCTTGTCGCCAGCGTTCTAAATGTTTATGGGCATTTTCAATCATGACGATGGCAGCGTCCACCATTGCGCCAATGGCTATCGCAATTCCGCCTAATGACATGATATTGGCGTTAATGCCTTGTTGCTGCATAATGATGAAAGAGATGAGTACGCCAATGGGTAAGGTGATAATGGCGACAAAGGCGGAGCGCAAGTGAAATAGAAAGATTAGGCAGACGAGCGCGACAACGAGAAATTCTTCAATGAGTTTTTCTTTGAGGTTGTTGACGGCGCGTTGGATGAGGGCGGATCGGTCATAAGTTTCTACAATTTCTACGCCTTTTGGTAATCCAGCCTTCAATTCTTCCAACTTCTTTTTAACCGCAGCAATGGTAGTTAAAGCATTTTCGCCATAGCGCATAACGATAATACCGCCAGTGACTTCGCCTTCTCCGTCTAAATCAGCGACGACGCGACGCATTTCTGGTCCGATTTGTACTGTGGCTAAGTCTCGGACTAATAAAGGGGTGCCGGTTTGAGTGACTGCAACGGGGATGGTTTCAATGTCTTGGATGGAAGATAAGTAGCCTTTGGTGCGAATCATGTATTCGGCTTCGGCGAGTTCAATGACGGAGCCGCCGACTTCTTGATTGGCATTTTTAATGGCTTGGGTGATGCGTGATAGGGGAATATTAAAGGCGCGTAATTTGTCGGGTTCGACAACAATTTGGTATTGTCGCACCATGCCGCCGACGGTAGCGACTTCGGCAACGCCGGGGACGGTTTGCAATTCAAATTTTAAAAACCAGTCTTGCAAACTACGCAATTGGGATAAGTCATGTTTGCCGGTGGGATCAATTAAGGCGTAGGAGTATATCCAGCCTACGCCGGTGGCATCGGGACCTAAACGGGGTTGTACGCCGGGCGGTAGGCTAGAGGCGGCTTGATTGAGATATTCCAAAACTCTGGAACGCGCCCAGTAGATGTCGGTGCCATCTTTGAATATGACGTAAACATAGGAATCGCCAAAGAAAGAGTATCCGCGCACGACTTGCGCCCCGGGCACAGAAAGCATGGTTGTGGTAATGGGATAGGTGATTTGATCTTCGACGACACGGGGAGATTGTCCGGGGTAAGCCGTTTTGATGATGACTTGTACATCGGAAAGATCGGGGATTGCGTCTAAGGGGGTTTGTTGTAAGGATACCCATCCCCAGCCGGTGATGATGATGGTGGCGACTAGGACTAGAATGCGGTTGTGGATGGACCAGTTTATTAGGTTTTTTAGCATGATTTTATAGAACTGTAGTTAAGTTAGTTATTTGGAGATAATTTCTGATGAACAAATTAGAAGATAAAAAGCATGAACTGGTTTTTCAAGCAAGGATGAATATTATCTACCATGAAAAAAGTGAAGAAATTTTTTCTAAATTCATCAATTGGACTGCTTTTATTTCTGTGCTATTCTCAAGTGCCACTATAATAGCACTGATTCCTTGGATAGAAAATTCCAAGCTCCTTATTGCTTTTTTTTCGATTGTTGTAACTTGTACCAATGCTGGTGTTCTGGCTTTTGAAATGTTACATAAGATCGGTATGCACAGTCATTTAAGAAAAAAATGGATGGAGGTGCTTCATTTAGCGCAAACAATAGACACCTCTCATGCAGAAGTTGAAAATGAGATAGAAAAAGTTGAAACTGAACTGTTTAAGCTAAACACGGAGGAACCGGTACAAAATTCTAAAAGACTCAAAATGGCGTATGAACTGACTTGTGTTAGTATGGGTTTAAAGTCATTAGCAAAATAATATTATCGTTCCTTTGCACCGCGTGGGGGAACGAGAGCACTTGCATTGATCGATAAAAATCTGTAATAGGCGTCCGAGACAAGGTAAAAATGTCGGATTAAAAATCAGAGGAGAGCGATTATGGCAGAGAACTTCTTATTGTTACAAGAACGTGTAAAAAACACCATTCAACTTGGGGAAAGCCACTTCAGGGAATTTAAAACAGCCTTGGAAGGATCCCCGGGCAATAAAAAACCACGTCGAACTAAACATATTTGTCAAGATATTGGTGAAGCACTGGTTGCCTTCGCTAATGCTGATGGTGGAGAATTGTTGATTGGTGTTGAAGATGATGGGCACATTTCTGGCATTGTTCATAGTCTTGCTGATATTGAACAAATGTTAAAGGCGATTAAAACGCATGTATTTGCTGATACCCATTTGCCTATAATTATTGCTACTAAAATAGAAATTGAAAATAAACTGATACTATTTTTCTCCGTAGCAAAAGGTACTACCGAGATTTACCAATTACCTGATGGACGCTGTATGCGTCGCCAAGATAAAAGCACTGTACCTGTCACATTTAAGCAGATTTCGTTTCAAAGACAGGAAATTAAGTCTCGTGAATATGATCGCCAGTTTATTGATGGCGCAACAGTTAACGATTTAGATTTGCCATTTATTCAAACCATTGCCGATGCTTATTTGAATGGTTTGAGTGTTGAAGGCTATTTACAACAAAGTGGGCTTGCGGAATATGCCATTAATGGTTTACGTTTGCGAATGGCAGCTTTACTACTTTTTGCTAAGGATATTCAACCTTGGCATCCTCGTTCACAAATAAGAATCTTAAAAGTTTTAGGAACTGAACTTAAATCTGGCGAAGCCTATAATGTGTCTTCAGATGAATTTGTTTATGGCAATATTTTTCAGTTATTAGAAAAATCGTGGAAAATGCTTCGTCCGTTTTTAGCCTATAAAACTGAATTTGACAATAGCGCAAAATTTGAACAAAAATACATTTATCCCGAAGCCGTTTGCCGTGAAGCATTGATTAATGCCATTGTTCATCGTGATTATAGTATTTATAATGGCATTGACATTTTCATTTTTGAAAATCGCATGGAAATAAAAAGTCCGGGTGCTCTACTTTCTACTATCAATATAAAAACTCTCAAACAACTTCAGGGCGCTCATGAATCTAGAAACGCCCTGATTGCCCGGGTACTTCGTGAAAATAATTATATGCGCGGTGAAGGTATGAAGCGAATGTTTACCTTAATGAAAGATAGTGAATTAGAAATGCCTAAATTATTTTCAAATAGTATCTGGTTTAGTATCACTTTTCCACATAAATCAATTAAATAACCCTCTATTGTCATTCAACGCTCCGCGTCAATGCCATTAAGTTAAGCACAAAGACATTCTTTTGTAGGGTGGGCAACAAAAACACGTTGCCCACCCTACATAAAATCCTTAACTTAATGGCATTGTTCTTATAATTAATCCCTGTCGTTAGTTATTTTAATGTTGATGTCCTTGAGGCGGTGCTTGCTGTCCCGCCTCACTCAACCGCAAAAAACTCGCCTGTAAATTGGCCTCAGAATCAATCAAAAACTGTCCAGACAAGACAATCCGTTCATCCTTTTTGATACCCGACAAAATTTCAACGTCGCCTTGACTACGCATCCCCGTTTTAACATCCACTGGCTTAAATCTGCCATCGCCTAAAGCTACGATCACACTTTCACGCTCTCCTGTGACAATGAGGGCTTGTCGCGGAATTTTTAAAACATTCCCTTTAGGCTTGCCATGAATCTCCGCTTGAGCAAACATATTCAATTTTAACTGCCCTTTAGGATTATCAAAGCGTAGTCTTACTTTTAAAGTACGGGTTTTCGGTTCAAGTTCTGGATAAATATAATCTACTTTCCCTTTCCAGACGCGCCCGGGCAAAGCGGGGACTCTGATTTCTGCACTCAATCCCGTCTGAATCCAATCCAACTGATGCTCAAAGACTTCAACCATAACCCATATCGTTGATAAATCAACAATGGTGAACATTTCTAAGCTAGGCGTGACATACATACCTTCACGAATATTTAAGCGGATAACAGTGCCAGACTGCGGCGCGAATATAGGCACTTTGTTGATTGATTGGTTTTGACGCTCAATTTTTTTAATAATGCTATCGGGTACACCTAACAAACGTAAACGATTTCGTATAGCATTCCGGTATTGCTGGCGATTGATGCTTGTGCCTTTACTGCCAGAGCGTAGGGCGACTAAGAAATCTTGTTGTGCTTCTAAGATTTCTGGAGAATACATTTCCAACAAAGATTGACCTTGTTTGATAGTTTCGCTTTCACGTCGCATGTAGAGTTTTTCTACCCAGCCACTGGAACGGGGGTGAACATGTACCAATTTGTCTTCGTTATAAGCGACATACCCCACTGTTTTAATGTATTTCTGTAAGTTACCCTTTTTAACCTTTGTGGTCCTTAATCCCATATTTTGGATAATTTCTGGGCGAATAGTGATCGTTGGATGTTTATCTTTTTCGGCAGGTTTTTTAGGCTCCATTTTTGGTGGAGCCGGTTGAATTTCCTTTTTCACTAACATCATGCCACAAATAGGACAATTGCTGGGTTCATTTCGCACAATTTGTGAGTGCATGGGGCAAACGTATTTAGAATCTAAATGCTTTTTGGCGTGTTCTAGGGCGTTGTCAGTTTTTCCGCAAGCAGTCAGTAGTAGTGTTGCGGTTATTAAGATTATTTGTGTTCGCATGGTGTTTTTGCTTTGTGGTTGTTGACGTAATGGTGGTGTTGATCGTATTGTTTTCAAGTTTTCTACAGGGGTTATTTATTAGTAGGGATATGTCAAAACATTAACTACAGGGATTTTTGATTAGCAGGGATATGGCAAAACATTTACTACAGGGATAATCAAACGGCAGGGAGAAGTCAATACACTAACGATGAAACTACAAGGATTATTTGCTAATCACTAATCCCTGTAGTGTAACCATAAAGGATTGCCACTAAGACGTTATTTTTCAATGGCATTCAAGGATTAGTGTTTTGATTTATCCTTGCTAATATGTAATCCCTGTAGTTTGGTGTTTTGACTTAATCGCTAATATCAACGGAGCAGAGCACAAATATCTCAAAACACCCTAGTCAAGCTTGCTCCGGTGTTCTATTCTCTATTTATTTGCTAATCACTGTAGGGCATCCATAAAGGATTTGCCCCTACGCAGCGTCTAGCCAAGATAAATCTTGGACTCCTAAAAGCCTTAACTGAAACGTCGTCTCGTAGAGAACTTGGGTTGCAAACCCCGTCCAGCACAAAGGCTCAATTTGATCTAAGAAATCCGATTTTTTCAAAAAATCGGATTTCTAGGCCTAAACCAATGCCATTAAGTAGAAAAAATTTGCCTGTACTTATGTTTTGAGGCTCAATTTGATCTAAGAAATCCGATTTTTTGAAAAAATATGATTTTTAGCCCTTTAATAAAGGCAATTCGTTTGTGTTTCTCGTTCCCACGCGGAGCGTGGGAACGAGAGCAGATTTATCCTCTCGTCGAAATGACAAATGCAGAATAGGAGTCCAAGATTTATCTTGGCTGGACTCTACCTTGCCATCGCGGAATCTATCCAATCCCAATGGAAAGTACTTTGACCATTTAAGTCAATATCCTCCAAGCCATAATAATAAGTCATGCCAGATTCAACATCAGTATCTATATAAGAATAGACATTGAAACTGCCTTTGGCTGGGATAAGTTCCTTTGTTAGTCTTATGACTGTTGAATAATCACCATCTTTCCAGCTTTCGCCAGTGGCTCGCCATAGATAAAATCCGGCATTGTGAATTTCAGTCGCTGTTTGCCATTCTACTATGATCTCATTCTCTGCTAATGCCATCACCATGAATTCGACTAAGGTGACGATAGTCGTATCATCATCTGTAATCGTGACAGTGGCATTGTCTAAACTTTCTCCACTAACAGGATCAGTTAGGATGATTGTGAAAGTCTCATCGCCTTCAGATTTGCCGTCATCAATTATGGTGATTGTGATGGTTTTGTCAGCGGAATCTCCATCTGCCCAAGTTAATGTTCCCGTGGTTTGAGTATAGTCGTCGGGGGCTGTGGCGGTATCGTCGATGGTAGCATAGTTTACTGATCTGGCTCCGCTACCAGAGCGGGTGACGGAGATGGTTGCTTGTCCGCCGTTTTCGGTGACGTTGTATGTTGTTGACTCAAATTGTAATGTTGTTGCAACAGGGCAAGATGTTTGTTTGGTTTTCCAATTAGGGTTACGGCTGTTTAGCCATGTAATTAGTTCTGAGTCGGAGGCGGTTAGGTGGTTGTTATCTAATCTTAAATGAATATTCCATTGATTAGAAGGTATGTGTATTGAGGACAGGTTTTTCAATTCAACTGGGATTTCTCCGCACAGTGAGTTGTAGTGCAGCTCAAGAGACTTCAATTGGCTCAGGTTTCCAAGTTCTGGCGGGATGGAACCGCTGAGATTGCCGACTCCTAGCTCAAGAGTCTCCAAAAGGCTTAAATTGCC
>JBDLJY010000327.1:0-7145 GCA_039714115.1 Pseudomonadota bacterium
GTGTTCTTAACACGGAGGCATTAATGGGATTAACATGCGCCCTAAAATGATGACCTTTGACAAAGCTTTGGCGAATTTCTTTAATTTTGGTCGCGATCTGTGGATCGGCTTGATTGTTCTCAGTGCTAATCCGGTGCGGTATCCATTGCCAGTCAGCAATGGCACGATTTTTCACGGTCAAATGCAATTCTCCCAGCATGGTGCCATCTTGGCCTTCCTCTACCAGCAGCGTACCAGTTTTAGCTTGTAGTACTTGCCAAGTTTCTTCGTGCATATCTGATGACAGTACTACATCCACCCCCGGAATGGTTTCTACTAATTCCAGATTAGCAGCCAGTCCGCGCTCAGAAATCAGCACTAATAGATCAACCTTGGCTTGGTCGCGGAGTAGGGGTATGGCAGCTTCGAGTTCCTCTTTGCCGGGTGTGAGATAAAATCCATCCATGACGCGAGGACTGACAGATTGTGGCCCTCTATCTGCGGTCAAGCCAATAATGCCTACTTTGACTTCACCCACTTGTTTAATAAGATAAAATGGCAGTACTCGTTGACCGGCTTTGTCGGCATAACGAGATAAAGGAAAATCATAGAGAGTTGAATAATACAGATTAGCTGCCAAGGCATTCCAGTTGGTTTTTGGCTTGTCACCAGCAAACAGTTCCCGAAATCGCTCGGTGCCATATAGAAAATCCCAATTGCCCGGCACAAAAGCGTCGATTTGAAACAGGTTGAGAATATCCACAATCGCTTGCCCTTCTGAATACAGGGCTTCGGCTGATCCTTGGATGGTGTCGCCAGTATTGATCAACAGACTATTGGGGTGTTTATGACGGATTTTTTTAATCTGATCATAGAGATAGGCTAAACCACCCACTTGTTTGCCATAATCGGGATCGCCTTGGCGAAAATGGGGGCGGGGGATCAGATGACCGTGAATATCGCCTATGTGAATCAGAGTTACAGTGCCATCGCCCGCCATGAGTGATAGCGGTGCGGACAAAATACTTAAAATAAGGATAAGGCTTTTCATAAACCTCAGTTTATGGGCGGACATAACTCCACCCTTCAGTTTGCTTTTCAACCAGTTCTGCTACTCCGGATTCTACATATCGCACTTCTGGCAGCATATCGGAAGGGCGTAATTTGTGCGAGCGCATGGCAATGTCACAAACGACGATACGCACCCCAGCATACTTGGCTTCCTTGACTTTATCGGCAATGGGAATAGGTGCATAATATTTTAGGGTATTAACCCCGGCACCAAATACGACAATTTCAATTTCGATGTTTTCAGGGCCGAATGCCATTTGTGCATTGTAGGCGTTATTTAACGCTAAGTTCAGTTTATCCACACTGTCTTCGCTGACTTGCAAAAGCAAGCGGTATTTGACTTGCTCCGCGGCAAAGCCAGTGGATATCAATAAACACAGGCTCAATGCCAATAACCAATGTTTTGGGTTCATAATATTTTTCCTTTCATCAGAACAAAGTGAGCTACCATCATACTTGTCCCTTATTTAGGAGTCCAAAATTTATTTTGGACGAATCAGTGGTGAGTACATTGCCATTAAGTTAGGCACAAAAACCTGCAAAGTGCTGCTTTGCACTCCAATAAATTCAACGGTGCTATTTCGTTCCAAGCAGCGCTTAACTTAATGGCATTGTCTTATAAATGACCCTTTCTAAATGCTTGAAAAGCCTGTTTGAGAAATCTTTGTCTTTCTGTTGTCGTGGCTAATGGATTCACAAAAAAAATTTCATACTCTTCGTATATATACCATCCAAACAAAGCGAAAATATTTTCAGGTGATTGTAGGCGTTTTATTTTTTCAAGTATCTTTTTGATAAAATATTTTAAGCCAGCGTTATCAATTATTTTTAACTCATAAGCCAATAACACCTCTTTAAGCTCACTTAAAAATTCATCTAATATCCTTTGACGTGCAATCTTCAACTCATCCCGATTCAACCGACATATTTCAATTGTTTTCTTGCCTTTATTTGTTACACCAACAATTTTACCATCAAACTGAAACTTAAAATGTAACTTAGGTTCATTTATCTCAGGATTCAATAATAAAGGTTTTTCAAGTGACAATGGCGGACGATCAGGACAGCATTGACTTTTGTCTAATTGACCGTTGCTATCTTCCTTATGAACATAAACCCTAACTCCTTCAATAGGAAATTGATTTGATTTCCCACTTTTTCCGTTACATTTCGGACAAGCGAGTAATAAGTTACTCCATTCATAGCCTAACCAATAATAACCGTCATGCTTTTCATCTTTTGTAATGCCCTTTTTGGGGCGATAGTGTTCTACTTGTAGAGTTGCACCAGAATCGACATTCGTCTCACAATAAGCACACTTATTATGATATATTTTTTATAATTGTGCGCGAACTTGTTCATGCCCATAATAATGACTACTAAAGTTATGTTCATTTTTTTGTGCCAAAGCCTTTTGGACTTTATTTCTACAATTGTCACTCTCCAAAATAGGAGGCGGATTACTATAATCTTTATTGACAAGTATCATCTTTCTGCCATTTTAAACAAATCATCAGGATAATCACCTTCCATTTCTGCCAAATTTTTTAGCTTTCTCGTGATGGCATCATTCAACCTGATATCATCGTAACTATCCTCCGTTCTTATTCTTGAATAGTCATCAGGGATTAATTGCTCAAAATCGAACAGAGGAGAAGTAAGTATCGCATTAGGCAATAGGTTTTGAATATCAATATCCACTCTGGTAAGCTTTACCCCATCTTCTTTATTCCTTGTGACTTTCAAAAAAACAGATTCTTTAGGAGCCCCTAAAAACGGAATAACACTGTGTGTTGAAACAATAAACTGTATTTTTGGAAATAGCGCGGAAAGCTTATTGGGTAAATCCCGCTGCCATTTAGGGTGAAAATGTAAATCAAATTCGTCAATCAAAACAATGCCGCTTAATTCATCAATTTCAGTTTCATTGGGTTGCTGTTGAATAAGCCGAAGTAACATATCCCCAACTATCGCAATGAGACTTTGGTAGCCAGACGCTAACTTATTAAATGTTAATGGCTTATCATAAACCCCTCCATTTTCAGAGGATTCTTTTTCGTAGTAGAGAATTTCATCCGTTTTGCTATCTACGCTTAAATCAGCAATATGAGGTAAAAGTTTTAGCAAGATTTGCTTGATCTTTTCATATTTATCTCGGCAATCCTCTTTGAAATACCATCGTGACAGTTCAGATTCAATATTGAGTAGAATACCATTGGGGTTAAATAATCCATAAGTTGGACTACTTCTATCTTCGCTGAGATTTTTAGTCAGTGGCGTTTGTATCTCAAGTCTTGATGGACCATATGCGGCAAAATGGGTGATGGATTCAAATTCAAGTGGATTATTGAGGTTATTAAGCTGTGTATGATCTCGATTCAAAAACTCAATACCAATTTGACACTCTCCCTCCGTGAGCAAAGTATTTCCATCCCTCTCACCATATAATCCAATGAGCAACGCTTGTAGAATATTCGTTTTACCAAAACCATTTTCTCCAGTGATAAATATCCATTTAGTATCCTCGGGAATACCCGCTATGCCGGTTTTAATAATTCCTTTGTAGTTAACTATTTGGATTTGTTTGATGGCGTAGGGTAAAGACTGTTTTTTATTAAAAAAGTGTGACGGTGAAGCACTTTTTATTAACAACTCAGATTGTTTAATAAAAATCTCATAAGCCCTTGTTAAAATCTGTTGATTTTTTTCTCCACTTATTCTGTCTGTAAAAAACGCATCAAAGTTATCCAACATATTCAGCCCCAACAGGGAATAATCAGATTCTGGTTTTGCACTTTGTCTGAGTCCAGTAAACGCACTTTCAAAGATAATTTTAAAGATTGAACTATTTAACTGTTCTTTCTCTTGGTTTTTAATAGAATTTAAGATTTGAATCTTAAAATTATTGATAAAAAACTCTATTTTAGCTTTTCTGGCTAAGACAAGTGGCTGACGATTTAGGTTAAAAACATGAATCGTCGTTTCGGCACGTTTTGTTTGATGTGTACTCAATCCTTTTTTGGGATAAATTTTACCATTCGTATCAAACTGCAAATATTGTTCTGGGTGATCTATCTCAGGATTTAACAACAAGGGCTTTTCTGCTAAAAAAGAGTGAGAATCCGCGTGCCATTCCAATCGACTCTGCTGAGGTGAGTCAACGGGTGTGCCCTCAATTGGAAAATGAACAGATCTTGCATGGTGACAGGCGTTACATAGGGGTAGTAAATTACTCCATTCATAACAAAGCCAGTAGTATTTTGATTGAGGCCTGTAGTGTTCTACGTTTAAGGTAGTCACTTCTATATAAGATTCGCAGTAAGCGCATTTTCCGTGATAAATTTCATGGAGAGATTGCCTAACCGTTTGATGTGTGTCATAACTATTTTCTTTATGAACGATAATTTTTTTAAGTTCCAATAATTGTCTAATGGCTTTTTCAGCCAACTCTGAACGTAGTATTTCAGGGACTTCGTTAAAATTTTTTTTTACAGAAATCATAGTTTTTTTAGTGTTGAATGAAGGCAACAAGAATTCCAAACTAAAGTTTGGACTCCGAAGTCAAGATTTCTGAGTCCAAACCTCAAAATAGTGTGACCTTTATTTGATGTAGTTTTTGTTGGAGTGCCGATAAACCTGCACACTTTATCGGTACTCCAATATCCACATTGTAGATAGCGAAACCCACCCCACCCTACATGATCTAGTTTTTTTTAAGACGCGCAAGCTTAGCTTCAAGACGCTTAATTCTTTTTTCAGCGGCTTGACGAATTTTTTTCTCCTCTGTTGCTTGTGCTTGAACCGCATCGGCTCGTTGTTCTGCTTTCTGACGTGCTCTTTTTTCCTCTTGATAAAAAGGTAATATAAACCCTTGATATACCTTATCTTCACTCATGGTTTTGAGAGAAGGTCTTTGATACAAATCGGTAATTCTAAATTGAAAACCGGGCAAAACCTTGGATTTAATTACGCCTTTACCGACTGGTTTGATGGGCACGTAGATGCCCCGTGCATTGAGACGGTAAAAAGCTATTTTTCTACTGTCATGTAGGATGTAATACTCTTTTACACCTGAAGCGGCATATTCATTTTTTTTCTGGACAGTATCCCGTTCTTCATCCTTTTTAGTGGAATCTGATAAAGCCTCTATGCACATATCACAAACACCCTCATACGTACAGTCACGGGGATAAAGTGCCACCGGATTATCATTGAGTATGACGCCCAAATCTGGCCGACGAATAGCGGTTTGATTGGGTAAATTCAAGCGAAATCCGAATTCAAGTCCTGTAGTCTCGGCAATAGGACGAACCTTCAAAAAATGATGCATGATTTCAACAAACCACGAAAACATCAAATAATTAATATGATCAGACACCTGTTTTTCCTCCAAAAGTCCATTATTCCATTCATAAATTACATCAGTATTGCCATAATATTGTTCCCAATATTCTGCTTCGCTTACGGTTAATCTGGGGTTGTGAATATATTTTGGAGATTGAAGCGGTATCGCCGTATGTAAAATAGTCATGTTTTCTCCTATAGAAGTTCATAAAAATAATTTAACTTGTGTAGGCAAGGTGTGAGTGACGGTTCAATGCCCGCAATCGTGGTATTCGGAGTCCAAGACCTATGTTTGATGAGACTACGCCCAAACTAAAGTTTGGACTCCTAAATACCTTAACTTTTTCTGTTGCTTTTGCCGACGAATGGCTGCTTGTTAACACGAGTGTGACCTTCATTTAAGATCGTTTACATCAAACGGAGATCACACTCGTCCTAACTTTAGTTTGGACACCCAAGTTAAACATAATTTTCGGGCCAGAATCCGCTTCATAGAATGGGCAAGCGTGTATATAGTAGATATTTTCCCGTCCGACGACATTCATCAAACCACCGCGTTGCAACACCTCATCCAAATTATGATCACGCAACAACAACGCCAATTGATAACCGTTTTTATGGCGTTTTTTCGCTTCCAGCACCCGCTATATCTAAGTTTGAGCTTGGCGGGAACGTGCTGCTTGCCGCTATCATACCCACGATCACGCAGACAATCAAGTAAGGCCATTTTTTAAACCAACGTTTAACAATCAAGCCGGAAATAACCGTCACCGTTCCCACAAAAACTGCGTACCAATTAGAGCGGGGAAAACTGTAAAAAATCTGCACCACCGTATCCTCGATGGGTTCCGAGGTATTTATAATGATACCTAGAAAATTGCCAACTTGCTGGACAATGATAATAATCCCAACACCGCTGATGATGGCCACCATTACCGTATGATAAAAATAATTAAACACAACGCCTAGCTTTAAGGCACCAAATACTATTTGAATTACACCGACCATAAAACTCAGGGTGATCGCATACATAATATAGTCAGGCGTGCTTTCGCTGGCATAAAGTCCTAATGCAGAGCCCATCATCACGCACATAGCCGTATTGGGCCCCGACAGCGCCTCAATGCCATTAAGTTAAGCCCCCAAAAGAAGACCTACGAGGAGACCCATACCCATGACGTTGTAAACTAAGGATAAACTTAACCTGCGGGGTATGAGTCTCCCCGCAGGTTTGTCTTAACTTAATGGCATTGCGACAGTGCCTGCCAAGAAGAACCGTACAAAGAAGCGATAATTACCGGAAAAATGGCAGTATAAAATCCATATTCTGGTGGCATACCTGCCAAGGTTGCCAATGCAATTGCTTGTGGTAGAATCAAAACCCCCGCGACAATGCCAGCAATGATATCGACTTTGATAGTTTCCCGATCCAGCATGGGAAACCAGAGGAGAAACGAAAATAGCTTATACCACCAGCTTGTATGGGACATTTCTTGATTCATTACCCGCCTGCACCCGGTGGAGGCATAAAGATATTAATAATAAGCGATCTACGCGGATCATAAGGACGACTTTGTATCCACATATAGAATGCCACATCCAGAGCCTCGTCATCGGAGAGGGTAAACCCTTTGCCCAGCGGCATATTGGCTTCATCAATAGACGAAATTGCATTGATTTATTTCCTCTTCACGCTTAAAGAACGATTACTGAAATAGGCAGCAGCATTCATTTGATCACCATCAGTCAAC
>JBDLJY010000328.1:0-7134 GCA_039714115.1 Pseudomonadota bacterium
TTTAAAAGCTTTATACCATAAGGGATTCAGTTGTTTCGGGAATGGAGCTACGCGGATTTCCCGAAACAACGAAAAAAACCAGTCCTGCACAGAGTTTTTTTTAAAAAAATCAATTAGTTATCCTTAACTTAATGGCATTGGGTTTGCAACCCCGTCCCTAACGTTTGAAATTGAGCTGTTTTTAATTTTGTGAAAATGTTAGACAGATGACATTTCCCCAATAATAACCATCGTCTCAACGCTCACCGTACACACCCACTGCAATAAATCAATCACAGTTTCTTTATAATCAGCAAAGCGATAACGGTTGAATTTCTCCGCAATGGTTTTATCACGCGGATTCTTTTCTTTATATTGATCAAGTATCCATTCTAACGCGCAGCGGTTGCCGAGTTTATACATTGAGCCAAATCCTGATAAAACGGCAGACGAGGAAATTCGCGCTTTAAGTTAAGGGTGTATTTTTCCCGATAAGCCGGATGATGTAAGACGGCGTAAGTGTAGTGAAAAATGTTCTCCTTAGTGATGCTGTTATCTTGGTAATGGGTGCGGAATTGGTTTAAGCCCCAGTCGGTAATGTTGTCGGTGCGGTTGCCTTCGGAGTCATAGTGGGGGAGGCATTGAGCTGGATCAAGAAAATAGATTGCATAATTTGGTACGCATCAAAAAAATATCCTCGGTGAGAATATGTTAAATCGCAAACTTCTGAGCGTGGATAAAATGCGTTAGCAACGCATCCTTCACCGTGCCATCGGGATAACGTTCAATGCCATTAATTTTTTCCAGTTTAAAGCCAAAAAATCCTATTTATTGAATTAAATAAATAGGATTTTTAATAGTTTTATTTAGAAAAACCCTAAAGCATTAGGGCTATAACTGACCAACAAATTTTTGGTTTGTTGATAATGCTCAAGCATCATTTTGTGGTTTTCGCGCCCAATACCGGATTGCTTATAACCACCAAACGCAGCATGGGCAGGATAAAGATGATAGCAATTAGTCCACACGCCAGCCTCTAATCCATACAGCGTATCGTTAGCGATATGCAATGCTTCTTCCTCATCTAAGCGCATGAAGGGCATGTACAGACTCAATGCCATTAAGTTAAGATCCATAATCAGGCTGACATGTATCCAAAACCCATGACGTTGTAAACTCAAGGGCGTCGAAAAATTCACCTGACAGGTTTTTGACACCTGTCAGGTTTGTCTTAACAATAATTTGCCCTACCACCCCCAGCGGTTCGTGGAAATGATAATTATGTAATACATAAAAGATACCGTCTACGCTTGCTCATCCAATAACAGCACTGGCACTTACAGTGCTGCATCATAAACCAAATCCACCTTATAACTCAATACCATTAAGTTATGAACTGACGCATTGAAAAAACAATAAAAATCAATGGTTTATCGACAATAACTCATCCTATATTTAAGTTTAAATAGCGGTAATAACACATTGATTAACTATAGAATTATTTTATTCAATGCGTCAGTCCTAACTATCGCTGCTACCCCCGTTTGAATCCCGAACTCATCATCAATATCCTTGCTCTCCCAATAACCCCAAGGCATCCTTCACCGTGTCATCGGGATAAACGATGCGATATTCCGTTCAACAAATTTTGAAAAGCCACACGAATAGACGTTTCCTTACGCTTCAGTCAAATCGGCCCCATTCACTTGCCCAAAGCGCGGTTAATACGGATTCTGGTTGTTGTTTAGGTATCAACGGTTGTGGCTCAAACAAGCAATCGTGTATTCGCTGATAGTATGCTGAATAACACAATTGTTGGGCAGTCTGAATGAGTTTCAACCATCTTTTTTCACCCCGAATTTTTTCCCATTGTTCTGGATAAAAATTAGCCAAAATCATCTCACAAATTAAAATCAATTCCATCGGAGGCATAGCCCAACGTGGACGACTGATTTTTATCTCTTCTTTTCGATTAGCTTGCGGTTTATGTCCGCCACTTTGCAGATGAAAAAGTGGTCCATCTTGATAAGAACCACCTTCTTTCTGGTTAGCCAGATCAATATGCCAACGGGATTGTAAATTACCTTTGATATCAAAAATCTCAATTTTGGTATCGAGCCTTTTAAAAGGGGGAAGATCATTTCTTTTAGGTGGTGCAACCGCGACATCAAGGTAAACTTGAGGAACGATTTTTTCCAACTTTTTGTCAGGGGCAGGTACAAACTTTATGGGAGTTGATGGTTCAATTGTATATTTCCATGAGGATAAATTAGCTCCTTTTCGCAAAGTATATTGCTCAAAGAAGCTAAATATGAACTCATCTCTCTTGCCGTTGGAATTATATTCACATTCAATTCCTCATTTCACCATTCTGAATCATCTCGACAATGAATCTTTCCCCATCATCAATTGCCAATCCGCTTTCTGCAAATTCACCAGTCTCAACACATTTCCAACATAGGTGTCTTCTCTGGATAAAACTGTAAGATAGTGGTTCAGGTTCATAAGCAATAACAGAATATTGTTGCTCTGTAGGTTGATGACAAGAATCACAAGCAAAGGCAAATAAGGCATCAGTATGCTCTTGCCAGCGCGACTTAGCGGGTAATAAATTCAATCCCAATTTTTCATTTAAACACGCTACCCGTTCTTGAGCTGTGAGGTTGCCTAAAGGCTCTTTGCCTACCTTTGCCACGCCCAATTGCGCTAATATATTGTCTTTATCCAGTAAAATCCCTTGTCTCCATATCACATAGCGCAAAATCTGCTGGGCAACCTGATGGGCAATGCCATTAAGTTAAGGGCAACCACAAGGGTATGCCCCTACGGAGGACCGCATTCTATGTAGGGGCAATCCTTTATGGTTGCCCTTAACTTAATGGCATTGAACCTGATGGGGTGCTTTAAGTCTATCCAGTTCACGTATAGCTTGATAAGCAACCACCACTCTTTCTTCCTTATTCAGGGCAAAAAAAGTAGCCCATCGTTCCGATTTTTTAGTCCAGTTTTTAATCATGCGCTCATATCCCTTGACGAGCGATAAAATTTTTTGGCGATTATCGGCGACTTCTTGTTGCGTAAAACGACTATCAAATAAGTTATGGGCGGTGACATTGTTAAGAAAACCAGTGAAGTCGTGCTCATTGGAAAGCAAAACAATAGGAAAATCTTGGGTTACATTTTCTGAGGCATAAGAACGCAACAGCTGTGCTAAAGGTTCAGCTTGGTAGGCAGACATTTTTTTACTGTAATTTAATGCCACAAAAGCCGGCTTACTTTCCACGATGTGGTTAGCTAAGGTTATCAACTCTGTCGGTTGCTGAAATTTAACCGTCAGTCCATTAGGTGTTGACATGAGTGACGCAAAGTGTTCATCTGCTTTTTGATCATCAATAAAAATACCTTGATACATTTTTAAACCTCCAGTCGATTTTTAATTTTGTTCATTTAGACATCTGGCATTTCCCCAATAATAACCATCGTCTCAACGCTCACCGTACACACCCGCTGCAACAATTCAATCACAGTTTCTTTGTAATCAGCAAAGCGATAGTTGTTGAATTTCTCCGCAATAGTTTTATCACGCGGTTTCTTTTCTTTATATTGATCAAGTATCCATTCCAAGGCGCAGCGGTTGCCGAGTTTATACTCCCAAGCTTGTGTCGGTACGCCTTGCAAGCTGGTGATAGCGTCTAGGTGAATTTTACCTGCGTCTTTGTCGGCTTTGAGCTTGGGTTTATTTTGGGCATTAGCTTTATCCCGCTTGAGGGGGTACTTTTGCACCGTTTCATAGTTTAAATGCAAATCCATCAATTGCTTGCCCCACGCTACCCATTGATGAAAATCTTCATAAAATGGGAGGCGGGGAAATTCGCGCTTTAAATTGAGGGCGTATTTTTGCCGATAAGCCGGATGATGTAATACGGCGTAGGTGTAGTGAAAAAGGTTTTCTTTGGTAATGGTGTTGTCTTGATAATGGGTGCGGAATTGGTTTAAGCCCCAGTCGGTGATGTTGTCGGTGCGGTTGCCGTCTTTGTAGCGATAGAGAGGTAAACAATTAGCATCTCCATTAAAATGGTAATCAGGAATAAAAGCGGCTACCAGAACATTAAAAGGCTTATTTCCAACATTCACACAAATTAATCTATTATATTCTGGTTTTCCGATTCCAAAGATAGAATTGAGTTGATATAAACGGTGAATAATAATTTCATCAAAGTATAAAGGTTTTTTCACAAACGGGCGATACAAGCCTTGCCTTAAACAATTGGGATTATATTCAATACTGGAATTTTTCACAAAGTGAGCTTCTAATTCAGAAGTCCATTTTAAAGTTCTATCAACAAAATCATTAATTGAGAATTTTTTATCTGATTTATCCCATCTCGTTTGTTCTTGTTGATAAAAGTCACAGAAAAATTTTACTTTTTCTATCAAGTTTTGTTCATTAAAATCATATACCCATTCATCTCTAGCCGTCACAACCCCCAAAGAAAACAATTTAAAAACCGCCCTCTCCTCTTTCTCAGATTTAGCCAGTTTAGTTTCCTTATTCACCAAAGGCAACAACTCATCAAAATCATTATCAGCAATATTGAGCCAATTATGATTTTTATCAGGCATGATTCTGTCAAAATCAATTTCATTAAATTTGGACGTTCTTAAAAAAGCCAATTTATCGGCGGCTATTTCCAATTCAGGGCGGCGCACATAATGAATTTGGCACGAACTAGCCCCCTGTCGCTTTACCATAAACGAAATCGCTACCCCAGTTTGAATCCCAAACACATTATTTTTAGTGCCAGATAATTTAGGATTTTTTCTAACATCGCCCCCTAAATCCACCACATAAATATCATTAAACTCCTCCGCAACCACTTTTCTAAACCCATCAAAAGTACGCGCCTCCAAAAAAGAAGAATTAGTCACAAACGCTAAAATGCCATTTTCCGATAAACGATTACTCGCCCACCGAAAAAACCGCACATATTGATCATAAAGCTTAGTTTTCTGCGCCGTGCTGTTGGCAATATAAGTACGCCTAATCGCCGCATCTATTTCTGGATAATCACGATTCTTATTATTGTCATTCTCATTTTGCTGATTAGCGTTATAAGGCGGATTACCTATAATCACCAAAATATTGCGCTTATTTTGGGCTTGGATACGCGCCGCATTTTCTTCATTATCCAAAGAATCCACAAAACAAATATGCGGGAATTCCTCATATTCCCCCATTTTTTGCTGGTAAGTATATTCAATATTCAGGTTGGCAATATAATAAGGCAAAATCGCTAACTCATTACAATGAATTTCATTCAGATACTTAGCCCGCAAACGATTTTTAGGCAAATACTCAATCAATTCAGTGATAAACGTACCCGTACCCGTAGCAGGATCAAGAATTTCCACATTTTCATCGGCTAACAAACGATTAAAATGCTTATCCAACAAATAATCAGTACTTTCAATCATAAACTGCACGACTTCATTGGGCGTATAAACAATGCCTAACCTATCCGCCGCTTTTGGGTTATAGCTTTTATAAAAATTCTCATACACCACCTTCAGAAACTTTTGCTTTTCATGGTGATTAGCAATATTAGCCGCCTCGCGCCGAATCACTGCATAATAACTTTCAATGGATTTCAAAGTTTCGCGGCGCACTTTGCCGATAAAAAAGCTATTAACAACCGCCTCTAATTGTTGGGCAATAATATTAAATTGGCTTTCATTAAACACCGTTAAAAAAATATCTTCGGTGAGAATGTGTTGAATAATCATTTCCCGAATATCAAAGGCGTTTATTTTGGGATTAATGGCTTGTTGGCATAGCGTAAATAAACTTTTAAAAGTGGCTTGAAATTTCTGGTTGGTTTTATCTTGCCTGTCTAGCGTTTGACGTAATGTATTGAGAACAGTGGGTAAATCTGTCTGAAAGCATTCAATGGCTTGGCGAAAATATTGGACTTCGGGGCGTTCATAATTAATAAAATTGGTGAGCAAGGCATCCAATTTTTCAGCATCTGCCATTGAGACGCGCTGAACTTCTTGCCCAGCTTGAATCAATACCGCCGTTTGCGAATCTTCAAATAAGATATTGTCATTGGGATAACCCTTAGCAAATTTATTTTGGATTTCCTTATCTAAATCATCATCAATATCCTTGCTCTCCCAATAACCCCAAGGCAAGCGCAAGGCATCCTTCACCGTGCCATCGGGATAAACGGTAGTATTATGCTTAGTGCGATATTCCAATTCTGGGATTAAAATAAAATTTTTGGCGGAGCAATAGCCGTTCAATAAATTTTGAAAAGCGACACGAATTGAAGTTTCTTTACGCGAGCCGCCGTATTGGATGATTTTTTCTACTTCGGAGTGGTAGTTTTGGATTTGTAGTCTGGACATAATATCAATTATTTATTCCTGTCTTGTAATATCTTCCATTTCTGTGACTTTATCCATCCAACCCTTCATGACTAAAGCCGGCGAATGAGTTGCCAAAATGACTTGAACATTTTCATTCAAACTTCTTATAATTTTAATTAATTGTTCTTGCCAATCTATGTGTAAAGAAATTTCAGGTTCATCCATAATTAGGATGCAAGGCTCATTATCTTGAATGAGTGCAGATAATAAAATGAGCAAGACTTGTTTCTCGCCAGATGATAATTGATAAGGCGTGAGTTTCTTGCCATTTTGACGAAAAACTATCTCATTACTTTTATCAGATTCTATGGTTTTGCCAGTTTGTGCAAAAAATTGATTGATGGCTTGTGTAAACAGTTCTTTTTTGCCATAAATTTCCTCACGTTTTGTTTTTATATCAATAGGCGCCGTAACCTGCTCCACTCGATTTCCAAGATTGATTTGGTAACTTAAATAGGCTCTTTGGAGTTCAAAGATTTGGATATCTAAATCAGTCTTAATTTTTTCGGGTAAATAATGTTTTTGAGTGACAGACTGAGTTTTTATGGGTAATGTACTAATTCTGTGTATCTTAATGACATCTGATATTATTTCTTCATGGATATTTTTAAATCCATAAAAACGAAATTGATTTGATTTGGAAAAATCAAGCATTTTATTATCATTAAAACTAATCTTTACCTCATCGCTCCAAACCTCTCCAACAAAATTCCCACCTGTAAGTAC
>JBDLJY010000329.1:0-7121 GCA_039714115.1 Pseudomonadota bacterium
CTGTTGTTTCGGGAATGGAGCGGAGCGGATTTCCCGAAACAACGAATCATCCGTTGTACTATTTCATAGCCACTGAACCACCTCATTCAGCGCATCATTCAAAGAATACCAAGGCGACAATTGCAAGCCATGCAAACAATACCGCTCAACAGACAACTCACGCCCAAACAAAGCCGCCGTTGCAGCGTTCAAGCGCACTTGGCTGACACTCAAATCCTTCTCAAGCAAAACCATACCATTGCGATGCAAGCCTACCCGTATCACCAATTGCTCCGCATCAACAAAAGGATCAAAACCAAAAATAGCCCCCTTAAATACCTGTCCGTATGGCACCTCTTGAATTTGATGAAAAACCCCAAGGTTAGCCTTTTTAGCAATATTTTGAATTTTCCGCTTATAGCCGCCATCTTCATCCAAATTAAGGCGGCGGATTAAAGGTGGTAACAAGCGCGGCTTATCTGTAATAAAACACGAACAGCGCCAAGGCATTACCCGCATATGCCCCTGATAATCCTTCTTAGGCAATACCACACTAGCCCGTAACATGCCCAAAGTTGCCGCCAAGCCAAACGCTACCGCCCTATCACCCAACAACTCAGGCAGCGTCGCAGTACCACTTTGCACCATAAGACTATGGTAAGCAAAGGGTGTCAACGTTGTCGCCTTTACACCAATAGCTATCGCGTCCATATTATTTACCAAACCAACTGTCAAACAATTTAGCCACTTTCTCCGCCGCCTCTTTATAATCAGCCTTTAGCCCATCATTATCCTTCTCAAAACGCTCGATTAAACCTTGTTGATAAGCCACAGCCTCTTCAGTGCCCATTGAAATTTCATGCAATTCACTTAAATGCTCATGCAAATGGGTACTCAAACCCTCCACGTTTTTTTCAGCCAAATCCTTTTTTGCCGCCAGCATTTTGACAATTTCATAAGGCGAAGTCGCCGCCTGCTCAAAATAACCCCCATAAATCCCGACAACATGGGAACGAATATTAACGCCCGTGACAGAAGTTTGTCCCCCATAAGCGCCCGCGACACCAATACTTAACAACAAATGATCCAAACCCATACGGGGCAATACCTTGCCACGGGTAGAAAGCACTTGAACCATCAAAGTCCCCGGCTTAACAAAATGGCGCGTAAACAAATTATCACTATTCTTCTTATCCTGAGCATCAAACAAAGTCCCATCTTCCATCGCCCGATTATGAAAAGACTCATCGACACACAAATGCTTAGGTAACACACTGAGCGCGTCGGAATAATTAACAGCGGCTTTTACCGGCAAAACGCGAGTCTCTTGCATAGCAGAATCACCAAATACCAGCGCATTCAGATCAAAAGCCTCCGACTGTTTCTGATTTCTGCGTAGCACCGTCTTATTTTGTGGCAATCTGCCACCGACTTTAAAGGCGCGTAAAATTTGCAAACCGCGCCCCTTTTCGGGATATTTAAACTTATTCGGCACAGCACGCACATACGGTTCACCATCTATATCGATATCAGTGATTTCCTCTTCAGCGTTGCGAAAGACAACGGGCGCGATGGCTTCTCGAATGAGTACGATACTGACGCTGCCCAAATTTTTAAGGGCGGGGTGGACATATTCATTTTTCTCGTCACCGATGCTCTTGTCAACTAAATGATCGATATTGCCTAAAAATTGTTCAAAACGGTTCATTGTAATTTCCTTTATATGTCATAACCGCGTTTTTTTAACAAGGCGGCTGCCTTAGCACGTACCAACATCACGCGATTGAAGAAATGTGATAACTGTTGTACTTGCTGACTTTCCAAAGTCGTTAAGCCATCACGTTGTTGTTTTTCAAGTAGTTCTTGCATAGCCGCCGAATCATCGCCTGAAACTGTGAGTCGGGCTGCTTGCCAAAGTTCATTATCAGTAAACCAATCAAGCTCGGCTAATGCCTGCTCAATGTCATCCGCTAAAGATTCTTTTTGTGAATAGGCAATCACAACGACTCCTTATTTCGCGGTGCGTGCAAAAAAGCCATCCGATAAATACTACCCAAAATACGGCGATTACGCTGGCTCGGCGCATGAGCTTTCAATACACCAAACCAGACATCATTAACAAACAAATTAGCCACTTCTAAACAAGCATCACTCAAACTTTTACCCCCCCGATGTTTACTAGCAGCCGCTTTCCCCTTGCGGATTAAATTATGTTCCAATTCGCCAGCAACCGCATAAATCAAAGATTGCTTATCAACCTCTCCAACTTTACGCGCATCATTGACAGCATCTAAGCACAACTTAAAAACCAACAATTGCTCACTGGCTGAAGCACCGGCACCAATAGACTTTTGAATACCGGCAGCAATTTGCCCTAATTTGACTAAGCTACCCTCCTCATTCGTCATCACTTTATCTCCTTGTTCATATTTAAGATATTCAGACTTTAAACGTCTTAATAACTGTTCCGGGGCTTGAATGACACAACAAGCCAAACAAATTGCACCAAAACTGGTTTTAGGATTCGCATACAAACGCAAAACATCATAACCTAAGTCATTGGTTTCCAAAAAACTTTGCGCCATTTCAAGCTTTTCCAGCGCATTTACTATTTGCTCCAAACGCAACGCATTGCCACCGATTAAATCAGACAACAAACGTGGCATAGCATCATAATAAAAAAATGCCCGTTGTTGCGTAGGTAAACCACGAAAAACATGCAAAGGGCGCCCTAGACGACAACTAGCCTTCAATAACATCCGTAACTGATTAACCTGATCCTTAGTTTTCTCAGCCATACGCTCCAATCGCGCCATGCGATAACGGGCTTGATAAACCTCCATCCCCCGCAAAACCTTACCCTTTTTCACCTCTAAGCGGCTCAAATCATATAAAGACAAGGCAGGTATTTTTTTATCATCAGTCAATGCTAACCCACCAAATAAGCCACTGGTAATAGGAGAAGAAATCAAAGTTGGGACACCGTTTTGTTTACCGCCTTGCTGGACAACAGCGCGTAACTTATGCTCAGCAATAGAAACCAAGCTAACATTAGTATGAGCTTTATCCGAGCTAGGCGACTCTGGACGATTATCACGACCAGAAAAAGCCGAGACTCTAACACCATATAAACCCAACTCATCTTTAATAGGCTCATCGAAATTGGTAGGTTGATCAGTAAACAAACAACGTCCCATCGCCTCTTCATCCTCAGCCACAACTCTTTTACCGCTCAAAAGCTGACGAAAATGGCGTTCCACACCTTGAATCACCTGAGCACCACGCCCAGTGATAAAACGATTAAAACCCGGCTGATCATCAGCACCCTCTAGCCATCGCTTAACTAAAGCATTGTCGGAATCCCAAACAACTTCCAACACCTTTTCATCGGCAAGCGCAACCGCCCACAATGCCGTCAATATACGGCGCGAACTATCATCCTCAACAGCTACCAACCAATCTGGGCGCGTAGATTGAAGACAATCAAGCAATGCAGTTTCACGTTGTGCAGGCGTAGCCGCTTTCTTCTTAGCATCCAGCTTCAGATTTAATAATAAAGCAAGATAAGCAGCGCGTTGCAACCATTGTTGTGCTTCCTCATCCATATCCTCAGCATATAACGTCACCAGAGCCCCTGAAGATTTTTTAGGAAAACTGGGATTGAGTCCAACATCATCCAATAACTCATCTAAGGGCTCAGTTAATATCGCTTGATAAGCCGCCTTAATTTTAAATAAATTACTTAATTCTCGCTGTGGCAAATCCGCGATGAATTTCTTTAATTCGGCATAAGACGGTTGTCCATTAAATAACGCCGGCACTCCGCGATTGGAAACATTCAACTCTAATTGAAACGGCAGACGCTTGCATAAAGCTTTTAAAGCTTCATCCACCACCGTTTTAGATTCCGGCAATAACATAAATAAACGCCCATCTTGATGGACTTCCAATAAAGGGCCGGTTAAACGCCGACTGAATAAAGACAACCAACGCTGCAATTCATCCAATAAAAAGGGATGATGAGGATCAAATAAATCAATCCTTTGCCAATGACGCAAAAAATCACTATGCAAACACCCCTGATCTTCAGCTAAACGCGCCAACACCCCTTTAAGTCCACCAGATTTTGGATCCGAAGAAACCCAAGCTCCGTCTAACTTATCCGCCAAGCGCACATAAAGTGACAAAGCCTCAAAATCACGCGGAGGCAACTGCGCGGGTGGAGTGCGGTGCGATTGCGTCGCCTCAACTTTTTCAATCAAATATAACAACTGATCGGGCATTAAACTAACATCGACAATCGCCAAAAAATCGGCGATGCCATAACGAGACATACGCTCCTCGACATCTTCACTTGTCATCTGCGTATTGCGTGGCAATTCTAAATCTTTATCCAAATCGTGCATAAAAGCGATAGCTGCCATCACATATAATTTACGCTTGAGAAAATCATCCTCCATGTCAGGATTGCGACTCAACCAGTCGAGGGAAGCCAACATCAAACTGCCTCGCGTCACCGAAAGAAGATGATCTAATAAAGTAATATTATAGTTTTGGGCATATCTTTCATATATCTTGGGATCAGGATGCCAACCCCCCTTACCGCTGATTGTCATTAAACGCACAAGACGCGAATCGATATGGCTTTTCTTAGCAACTCGCTTATTCATGTTTTCAGATAACTGCCCTTTTCTATCCTTTTCTAATACATGATCAATCACGACTTGCTTTAAGAAATCACCATAAACTTGCTCTACCGCTTGCGTTGCTTTTCCCATCATCTTCCCACCCCCTGCTCAGCTAACCCAATACAACCAAAGCCATTGCGCGTTTTTTCCCCCAAACCGGCATACCAAGCAAACCGTAAATCATCCTCGCTACCCGTCAATACCAGCGGCGCACTCATGCCAATCACAAACACTTTTTTGCCATTTCGCATCAACTTCATCGGCACTAACACAGAATGCTTCGGATTACAACGCAAATATAAACTATCAACTTGCACATCCAATTTGATATCGCGCCCGGCGAAACGAGAAAGACGATGATTAATCGCCGCACTTAAATCCACTTTGCCTAAATCTTCATGCCAGCGTTTGCCCTTACTGACGGTTTTGTCGCTAATCGCCAACGGCGAAAGCATTAATACGCCCAGCGCGTTTTGGTTTGGCATAATTGGATCATCCACAATGCTGATCTGTGCATCAGCAAAGTTGACGTTTTCAATGGTACTGGCGCGGGCATAACTGATTTTTTCAGGATTTAGATGCCGTAAAATTTTCGCCAAACTAGCATCAGTGGTGGAGACAACTAAGGTGTGTACCATTTTGCCTTGTCTATTTTGCCCACCGAGAGCGGCGAAATTCCAAGGCAAAGCACTCCTATCAAGGATTTGCTCTTTTTGAGCACCGGCGGCAATCCACGCCTTGACTAGTGCATCATGTAATATGTCTAAATATTTGTAATGTAATTCAGCTTTTTTGGGTAAGCTTATTCTTAATCGTAGCATGGAATTATCCTCTTAATGTTGACATACTTTTTACTACTAACTGGGTGCGGCATATTATATGCTTATCTCAGAAAATATCAACCTAAAATTAATTTTAATATGTAAATAAAATATACAGGTATTATGTTAAGGCAAACTTGCGGGGAGACTAATACCCCGCAGGTTAATTTTTATCGTTTTTCTCCCACGCGTCAATGCCAGTATGATAAACCCCTCAAAATCAGACCTGCCAGGTATCCAAAACCCATGACGTTGTAAACTCCGATTAACCTGACAGGTTTTTGACACCTGTCAGGTTTGTCTTAACTTAATGGCATTGACGCTCAGCGTGGGAATGCCTGCCTGGACGCGGAGCGTCCTGTTACAGGTAAACTCTGTCCCACTCTTTGCGGAGCAGCAGAAAATTTTGAAATTTACGAATAAAAAAAATTATATGGTTTAATTTTAAAAATCAGTACCAATAATACAACTACCAAAAAATCATAGATAGATTAATAATAATATTATTTTTAATTTAATAAATATTTTTTATAAGTGGTACTGAGGTTGTAAGAATCCCCTTGAAGGGTTATGAGTTGAGGGGTTATGAGATATATTTTTTCTTATATGTTACGCATCCCCATGAGGGATATGGAAAAATGTTACGAATCCCCACGAGGGTTTTATTGAAAAGGAGAAATTTTGCAATGTCGAATGGTGATTTATTTCATGTTTACTGTGATGAGAGCCGCCACACAAAACACAGATATATGATGTTTGGCGGGATAATTGTACTTCGTACTAATTTCTCGCTAGTGAAAACAGCGATTCAAAATTGGCGAGATGAGAGCAAAATGTGAACTGAAATGGACTAAAGTCTCCAAGGGGAAGTTGGAGGAGTATAAAAGGTTGGTGGATGTGTTTTTTTCGCTGGCTGATGAAAAAATTATTGCATTTAAATCAGTGGTTTTTGACACCTCACAAATAGATTATAAAAAACATTTTGGTGGCGATAAGGAACTAGGATTTTATACATTTATGATTTTTACAGCAAAAATTTGGGAAATATGCGGTATCTGACGAGCATAAATTATTGGTATTTTTAGATGAAAGGAGCAGTAGTTATAGCCTTTCCGAGTTAAAAAGTACCTTGAACGAAGGAATTCGTAAACACTATGGAAGGAAAGTTGATGTAGTCAGAAATATTGAGCCTATAAGCTCTCACAAAAGCGACATTTTACAATTGGCGGATGTTTTGATGGGTGCGGTTGGTTATCATTACAACGATTGTCATCAACAATCAAACGCAGCTAAAAAAGAATTGGCTGACTATAGGGAAATTGTCTCTTGGAGAATTGGCACAAGAAACCTTACAGGGGAAATTTTGAAATTTGGCAATATCATAAATGACGCAAAAAAAAGCGCCCTGAAAACCTAGGCCCTTTTTTGGGCTACCCTCTGAGGAGTTCTGCGTAACCTAGTTACGATTTTCGGTAGTCAGTGGCGCGGAGTTAATTATACTGCCATTTATTTAATTGTAAAGAGATATGTCATTAAATTTGACACCTTAATTCGATTCGCCTACTTAGAAACCCAATTATACTGGGGAGATGGCTTAGCAGCGAATAATTTAGCAAAGACGTTTGACTTAACA
>JBDLJY010000330.1:0-7095 GCA_039714115.1 Pseudomonadota bacterium
TAGCATAGGCTACGGGTACTAAAAACAAGAACAGTGCTAGTGCATAAGTCCATTGTCCGTGAGACTGATCACGTTTAGTTATCATTGTTTAAAAAGCTCCTAAAAAAAATGATGAATATAGCACGAATTTTCATAAGTCTTTTAAATAATCTGCATTGGCATCTTTGGCTGACAAAATAGGGTCTGTGAGAGGCCATTGAATGCCAATATCTGGGTCATCCCAACGCAGACTGCCTTCATCTTCTGGATTATAATAGTCTGTGCATTTGTAGTGAAAGTCTGCTGTGTCTGAGAGGACACAAAATCCATGTGCGAAGCCGGGTGGTATATAAAATTGTTGATGATCGTCTGCCGATAAGGTGACACCTATCCATTGTCCAAATGTCGGCGAGTCTTTGCGAATGTCCACCGCTACGTCAAATACGGTGCCTATAGTGACATAAACCAGTTTGCCTTGGGGGTACTGCTTTTGAAAATGTAGGCCGCGTAATACGCCTTTGGCTGAGCGGGAGTGATTGTCTTGTACAAAGGGCCCTGGGATGCCGGCTTCGGCATAACGGGCAGCATGGAAGCTTTCTAAAAAAAATCCGCGTGAGTCACCAAAGACTTTAGGTGTTATGAGTAATACGCCGGGAATTGCTGTTGTTGTGATTTTCATTAGATTTCTTGTACTAAGATGGAGTGGAGATATTGGCCATAGCCGTTTTTTCTCAAGGGGTTAGCTAATTGGGCTAATTGTTCATTATTGATATAGCCTTTGCGCCAGGCAATTTCTTCAGGGCAGGCAATTTTGAGTCCTTGCCTTTTTTCAATAGTTTCTATAAATAAGGAGGCTTCCAATAGCGATTCATGGGTGCCGGTGTCTAACCATGCCATGCCACGCCCCATTTTTTCTACCGATAAGGTTTTGCGCTGCAAGTAGGTGTTGTTGACTTCAGTAATTTCCAATTCGCCGCGTGCTGAGGGTTTTATGTGCTTTGCAATGTTTATTACGTCATTGTCATAAAAATAGAGCCCGGTGACGGCGTGGCGGGATTTGGGCTGTTTGGGTTTTTCTTCGAGACTGATGGCTTGACCGTTTTTGTCAAATTCAACTACGCCATAGCGTTCTGGATCATTTACGGGATAGGCAAAGACTATGGCGCCACTTGTCAGGGTGGCTGCTTTTTGTATTTGTTTTTGGAAGTCGTGACCATAGAAAATGTTATCACCGAGTACCAGCGCACAAGTGTCTGTGCCGATAAAGGTTTCTCCAATAATAAAGGCTTGTGCTAAGCCTTCTGGCTTTGGTTGCACGGCATAGCTGATGTTAATACCCCATTGTTTGCCATTGCCGAGTAGTTGTTCAAAACGTGGAGTGTCTTGTGGCGTGGAAATGAGTAATATGTCTCGAATATCGGCCAACATGAGGGTTGTCAGCGGATAATATACCATCGGTTTGTCGTAAATGGGTAAAAGTTGTTTAGAGACGACTTGGGTGACGGGGTGCAAGCGTGTGCCTGCTCCTCCCGCTAATATAATTCCTTTCATTTTTAAGTTATTAGTTATCAGTAATTCGACGCCCAAGATAAATCTTGGACTCCTCAGCATCCGGAGTCCAAAATTTATTTTGGACAAAAAAATTATGAGCCAAGCCCTAATCGTTCTCCGCGATAACTACCATCGCGCACACGCTGCCACCAATCACGATTGTCTAAATACCATTGCACCGTTTTGCGTAAACCAGTCTCAAAGGTTTCCAGCGGCTGCCAGCCTAAAGTTTTTTGAATTGTACTGGCATCAATGGCATAACGCAAGTCATGCCCAGGGCGATCCGTTACAAAGGTGATTAATTGATTATGCGGTGCCGATGTTGGTTGCATTTCATCAAGGATGTGACACAGTGTTTGCACCACTTCGAGATTGGTTTTTTCATTGTGTCCACCGATATTATAAGTTTCGCCAACTTGTCCCTGTTCTAGCACTAAACATAGCGCACGGGCATGATCATCGACATATAACCAGTCGCGCACATTTTCACCTTTGCCATAAACAGGCAACGGTTTACCCGCTAAGGCATTGATAATCATTAGGGGAAGGAGCTTTTCTGGAAATTGATAAGGGCCATAATTATTGGAACAATTGGTTGTGACGACGGGCAATTTATAAGTGTGATGCCAAGCACGCACGAGATGATCGGAGGCGGCTTTACTGGCTGAATAGGGGGAATTGGGTTGATAAGGGGTTGTTTCTGTGAAGAGTCCTGTCTTGCCTAAACTGCCATACACTTCGTCCGTCGAGACATGATGAAATCGAAATCGGGTTTGTGCTGCGCTATCCAGCGATTGCCAATAACTGCGTACCGTTTCAAGCAGGGTATAAGTGCCGACAATATTGGTATTAATAAATTCAGCGGGACCATCTATGGAGCGATCCACATGCGATTCTGCGGCTAAGTGCATAATCGCATCGGGCTGAAATTGGGTCAATACTTGCTGTAATGCTGGCGCGTCACAAATATCAACCTGAGCAAAATGGTAACGGGGATTGTTTGAGACTGGGGACAATGAATCGAGGTTGCCCGCGTATGTGAGTTTATCAATATTTAAAATAGTTGTCTCAGATTCATTAATGAGATAACGAATAACCGCTGAGCCAATGAAGCCGGCGCCGCCTGTGACGATGAGTTTCAAATTAAATCCTCTTTAAATCAATCTAAAAATCCTATTTCTTAAAGAAATAGGATTTTTTAAATCGCGTTGGTTTTACTGTTGCAAGAGGGGATCAAGTTCTCCATCAAGATCAAGATCAACCAAATCATCGTAACCGCCCACATGTCGATCTCCAATAAAAATTTGGGGTACGGTACGCCGTCCAGTGATTTCAATCATTTTTGTCATCTCGGTGGGATCATGATCCACCAAAATCTTATCTACTTGCACTCCCTTTTTATTAAGCAAGTGTTCTGCTCTCATGCAATAAGGACAAATACGTGTACTATACATGCGGACATGCGGCATAATTACGATCTCCAAAAATTAAAGAGCCTTTGAGACAACGCCGACTGGCGTTGCCTCAAGCTAAAGAACTATGCCTTTACCCACTGTGCAGCAGACTCAGTATTACCATTACCGCCATCAGCATAGCCCGCATCGTAGGCTTCATTGACTCGTTGCTCTTCGCGCATTGGGTTTTGCAAATAGCCTCCCATCCATCCTAGCACATACTCGCGATCTGCCTGCTTATTTTCCAATTCAGTGACAGTGTCATAATAGGTTTGGTTCACTGTTTATACCTCCTCAAAAGTCATGGTTATAAAATGTAGCGTTAAGATTATACTAAAAATAAAAACTAATGTAAAAAAATGTAGGGTGGATATCGCTCCGCGTATCTACCAGACAATATATAACAATGCCGGCTCCTAGCAAAATTTTATAATATTATAATATAAGAAAGTATTGACATACTATGGTTGTAGTTTTTAAAATGGGCAATACTTTACAATTTTATTAGGGTAAATAACCATGAAAACTTTCCAAGATTTAATTGCTGACAGCCTAAAATCGGTTGATGAAGTCTTTCCGTGGGATTTACAAGAGGTTATGACAAACCCATCACGCCCCTTGTTAGTTGATATACGTGAACCTTATGAATTTGAGGCACTACACATCGAAGGTTCTTTGAATGTACCGCGTGGTGTTTTAGAACCTGCTTGTGACTATGGCTATGATGAGACAAAGCCTGATCTCGTTTCGGCACGGGATAAAGATGTGGTTGTGATTTGTCGTTCTGGTCATCGTAGCGTTCTTGCGGCTTATACGATGCAACTGATGGGTTTTCAGTCAGTGAAGTCGTTAAAAACGGGCGTGAAAGGTTGGAATGATTATGAGTTGCCTTTAAAAGATAGTCGTGGGCAAGCGGTAGATGTTGATGATGCTGATGCTGTATTGGCACCTCAGCTGCGCCCTGAACAAATGCCGCCTAGCAAGCGAGTAGGATTTTAGGTGCAAGATATGCCTTGCACTCCGGACAACAAATCAAATAAATCGTCATGAGTGCAAGGCGTACCTTGCACGTAGAGCCTCCACTCGCCGCCGCCGCAATT
The DNA here is from genome assembly GCA_039714115.1 of Pseudomonadota bacterium. GTDB lineage: Bacteria > Pseudomonadota > Gammaproteobacteria > Beggiatoales > Beggiatoaceae > Thiomargarita. The sequence continues at coordinate 4,085 of JBDLJY010000330.1, forward strand.
CCTCCCCTATCGCCGCCCCCTGAAATCCATCCGCTAACACCGCTGCAACGTCCACCTGACAGGCAAGCTCAAAAGCACGGCGAAATCGCTGGGGATAAGCTTGATTGTTGCAGGCTTGAGCAGCCAACAAAATTTGTTCAAATCGCTGCGGGCGGCGGAAAGCATCTAAACTTTGCAAAGTGTTGAGCAAAGTTTCAGGCGACAACTCACGGTAGCAATGGCTATGATAACGCGCTACTAATATCGCTAAATCACAGTGCTGGCTGGGGACACGGTAGCGTTGACATAAAGCATCTAGGTGTTCGACGCTATGGGTTAGCACCGCAAATAGCACTTGGCTATCACTCGTCATCTGTCGCGCTTGTTGCAAACACTGCATGACGTATGCGCCCGATTGGGGGACACCAAAAAGGCGATCAATTTCAGGGAAAATCCGCGCCAATGCGCCACAATTTCGCAACACTTCAAAAAATATTTGAGGCTTTCGGGCATCCAAGGCTCGCACCGTTTCTTGCCACACCCGCTCCGCGACTAAGGCATCCACTTCGCCATTGTTGACCATTTCGATCATCAAAGCTAAGGTTTCTTCCGCGACGCGAAATCCAAACCGGGCGGCAAAGCGTGCTACGCGCAAAATGCGTACTGGATCCTCTACAAAGGCGGGAGAGACATGCCGCAAAATCCCTGCCCGCAAGTCGGCTAAGCCATTAAAGGGATCAATCAATTGCCCGTCGCTATCGAGCGCCATCGCGTTAATGGTCAAATCACGCCGTTGTAAGTCATCTTCTAAAGTGACATCAGGCGCGGCATAGACTGTAAAGCCAGTATAACCGGGCTTGGTTTTACGCTCTGTGCGAGCCAGTGCATATTCTTCATGCGTTTGTGGGTGCAAAAAAACTGGGAAATCGCGCCCAACGGGGGTGTAGCCTAGTTCTAAAAGTATTTCTGGCGTTGCGCCAACCACTACCCAGTCTTTATCTTTACTTGGATGAGCCAGGTATTTGTCACGCACCGCGCCGCCAACTTGGTATATTTTCATTTTTCGCTCTCAATTATGTGCAAGGTACGCCTCCTAAATACGGTATTATATGTTTATTTTCTTCTCTTCTGAAATTTTGCCCACATGTCTGTTTATACGCTTATTGAACGCCATCAATTGGAAGATTTTTTATGCCACTACGATTTAGGGACTTTAGTCACATATCAAGGTATTAATGCTGGCATAGAAAATACTAATTATTTCGTCACCACCACTGCTGGTGAATTTGTGTTGACCTTATTTGAACAACACAGCCATGAAGAACTTCCCTATTTTCTGGAATTAATGGCCTATCTTGCCGAGCATAACATTCCTAGTGCCCATCCGTTAGCCGACAAGGCGGAGCATTATTTGCGTCAACTCAATGGCAAGCCAGCCGCTTTAGTTCAACGTCTGTGCGGTAAAGATGTTGAAGTGCCAAACCTTGCACAATGTCATGCCATAGGCCGTACATTAGGGCATTTGCATCTCATCAGTCCAGATTTTCCCCATCACCGCCCCAATGGGCGTGGTTCTGATTGGTGGAAAGTCACCGCAGAACGGGTATTGCCCTTGATGGCTGCCGATGAAGCGGCACTGCTACAAGCCGAGTTGCGTTTTCAGGCTAATTATGAAAATATGGACTTACCGCGAGGGGTGATTCATGCGGATTTATTCCGCGATAATGCCCTATTTAATGGCGATAAGTTGAGTGGCATTATTGATTTTTATTATGCCTGCAATGATGTTTTGCTTTATGATATTGCGGTCACGATCAATGATTGGTGTAGTTTGCCCAATGGTCGTTTAGATGATAAACGGGTAGATGCCATATTTGAGGGTTATTACGAAAATCGAACATTGATGCCGCTTGAAGAAGAAGTTTGGCCAGTGATGTTACGGGCGGCGGCACTACGGTTTTGGTTATCGCGTTTACAAGATTTCCATTTTCCGCGCTCCGGCGAAATAACGCATATTAAAAATCCTGAGGTTTTTCGCAATATTTTACAGGGGCATATTGCTGCTTGAGGTGGTTAGCCTTCCACATCAAAAAAATGGACTCTCAAGTGCGGCTGTTACCCTAAGCCTTGTCCCGAGTCCCGAGCGTCTGCGAGGGATCGGCGACGCAAGGAGAAATCTCCTTGACATAAGATCAGTTTTTTGATAACATGCCCCCGGCTTTATCCTCACGACGGCATAAACAAAGACAACTTATTAATTTTATTATACTTTTATACCGACGTTATCTAATGATGAAAATTTCAACACTCTCCTTGGAAGGATTCAAAACCATTAAACATTTATAAAATTTACAATTTGAAAACATTAACTTATTTATAGGGGCTAATGGCAGTGGTAAATCAAATCTGATCTCTTTTTTCGAGATGATGAGTTGTATTATGACAGACGCTTTTCAAAAGTATATTGCCGATAACGGCTTTGCCAACACACTCTTATATTTTGGTTCAAAAAACACAACTCAAATAGAAGCTAAAATAAACTTGACTCATCAAACCGGAGAGTATAGATATTATTTTAGATTATCACCTATTGCTGGAGACACTTTGGTTTTTGCAAAAGAAGAGCTTAATGACAAAGAGTTTCAAAAAATTCTCTTAACATCCTACAATAAAGAAACCGGATTAAAAGCTATTTCATTAGAAAAAAACGCAAAAGCAACAATCGCCAAAAATATCATAAAATTTTTATCCACACTCAGCATTTTTCATTTTCACGACACCTCCAAAAATGCACTTATCAAACAAGCTAGAGTTATTGAAGATAACACCTATTTAAAAAATGATGGCAGTAATCTAGCCCCTTTTTTGTATCAAATAAAAGTTGAATATCCAAAACATTACCATAAAATAAAATTAATCATCCGACAAATAGCCCCCTTTTTTGATGACTTTGTTTTGGTACCGAATAAAGATTATATCTTATTAAAATATAAAGAAATCGGATCGGATATAGAGTTTGGAGCCTTTAGACT
>JBDLJY010000331.1:0-7080 GCA_039714115.1 Pseudomonadota bacterium
GCGATTAGCAATGGGACTGCCCACGACCAGATCAGTTTGCCCACTGTAACGAGACAGCAAAACATTAAAGGCTGCCAATAAGGTCATAAAGATAGTCACTCCGTGTTGCTGACTTAACTGCTTAATCCCTTGCGTGAGTTTTTGTTCCAAAGTACTTTGCAGATGTTTACCTTGGTAGCGCATGATGGCCGGACGTGGGTAATCCGTGGGTAATTCTAACAATTCCGGTGCCCCGGCGAGTTTATCAGTCCAGTAAGCGAGTTGCTGCTCTAAGACGGAGCCTTTAAGCCAATCTCTTTGCCAAGCGGCGTAGTCTGTGTATTGAATGGGCAGTTTTGGTAATTGGGGCGCTTGGTTTTGGGCATAAGCATTGTATAATTGACTCCATTCCCGAATCAGTACACCCATTGACCAACCATCACTGATAGTATGGTGCATATTGAATAGCAAAATTTGTTCTTGTTCGGCCAGTTTGATAAGGCGCAAACTCAATAAAGGCCCAGTATTAAGATCAAATGGTGCTTGAGCATGATTGGCAATCAATTTGGTTACTTGGGCTTGTTGTTCGGTTTCAGATAATTCACTGAGATCAGTGATGCTAAGTGGGTTATAAACGTCGTTGAGTTGTACAGTCGCCTCTCCATCGACCACCGGGAAACATAAACGTAAGCTATCATGACGTTGGATTAAAGCGGTTAAAGCCCCTTGTAACGCCGTTTCATTGAGTTGGCCGCTCATATGCAAGGCGGCTGGCATATTATAAGTGGCACTTTTTCCTTCCAATTGGGCCAAGAACCACAAGCGTTGTTGTGCAAAAGATAAGACTAAGGGTTCACCTTCTGTCAAAGGTCTGATTGGCGGTAATTGTGAGCCACGCTGCTCATTATCTAACCATTCTGCTTGTTCTTGGAGAATAGGATGTTCAAAAATCACCCGTAGCGGCATTTCTATCTCAAAGCTCAATCGGATACGGGAAACTAATTGAGTGGCTAATAGGGAATGTCCACCAGCTTCAAAGAAATTGCTCAGTTGACTAGTGATGGAAATACCTAGCACTTGTGACCAGAGATTGCATAATAAATGCTCGGTTTCGGTTCGTGCAGCCTGTTCAACGACTTGGATGGCTAAATCCGGTGCGGGCAGTGCTTGGCGGTTTATCTTGCCATTGGGTGTTAAAGGTAGTTTATCTAACACAGTGAAACTGGCGGGTACCATATATTCGGGCAAACGGGTTTTGAGCCAAGTACGCAAAACGCTTAACACTTCCTCATTTGGTATGGCTAAGATGATATAAGCTACTAAACGGGGATTGTCTTCTTTATTATAAAGCACCACTACTGCTTCTTTAACATTTTCATGTTGAGTCAGTGTAGCTTCAATCTCGCCCGGTTCAATGCGAAAACCGCGCAATTTGATTTGAAAATCTTTTCTACCCACAAATTTCAGGCTGCCATCAGGCAATAAGCGTCCCATATCTCCGCTGCGGTAAATTCTACGGTTTCCACCTTCAGGATCTGGTAAAAATACGGCTTCAGTCAATTCATATTTTTGCCAATAACCAAGAGCAAGATAAGGACTTTTAATCGCTATTTCGCCATAAATATCGGTCTCAACACCGGTATCATCAAGCAATAAAATTTCTGTTTCTTTAAGAGGATAACCTACAGGCACCTCATCGCGCGATATTTGGGTTTGTTTGTCAAGAAAATATTGGAGACTGAATGTTGATTCAGTTGAACCAAAGCCATTGACAAAAAGACATCTGTTTGAAAAATGTTTTTTATACCCTTCAATATCTGTTTTATAAACAGGTTCGCCTCCGAGTACGACTAAACGAATCGAAGAAAAATTATCTTCGCCAGTCAGTGTCTTAAGCCAATGCCGATAGACGGTAGGTGTAGAGTGATAAATCGTGATTTTTTGTTCGGTTAACCATGCAGACAGAGTGACAAAACTGTCTTGCTTGAGATTAAACGGATAAAGAGTGGCCCCATTCAACAAAGCTGCAAAAATATCCACTACCGCCGCATCAAAGTTGAACGATGCCAACACCGTCAAACGATCATTAGCAGTGATATGCAAATTATTAGTGTAGTTTCTGATAAAATGCAGTACATTACGATGATTTTGTATGACTCCCTTCGGCTGCCCGGTTGAACCGGAGGTATAAAGCAGGTAAGCAATGCTATCAGGGTTAATTTCAGGTAAGCTAGTAGCCGGATTTTCCGACAATATATCCAAGTTAATTATCTGATCGGATTCTGTCAATTGTTCCGCCAAGCTCTGAAATTGGTTGTCACAAACAAGTGTAGTTGTTTGGGCATCTTCAAGAATGTATTGTAATCGTCTGACTGGATGGTTGGTATTTAACGGAATATAAGCACATCCTGCTTGCAGAACCCCTAATATGCCTACTATCATATTAGAATCATGGGAATGTAGGAGAGCAACCCACTGATTGTTATTACGCTTAAGCAGGGCCGCTGACAACCGCCGTGCGGCTTGATCCAGTTCCCGATATGTCATGCTTGATTGTTCAGTACATACCGCAATCCTGTCTGGATAACGTTGCACTTGCAGGGCAAAACATTCTGGAATATTTTGTATATTATCATCAAAGGGTTCAAAAGAATTAGTCGGTGTGGGATGTTGAAGGTCAGCAACCCTGCTTCGCCAAGCTTCACTGAGCAGTGAGAGTTGAGACAACTGGACATCAGGTTTGGCAACGATTTCTTGTAAGAGAGTTAGATAGCATTCTCCTAGAAAACGGATAGTTTCTTCAGTGAATAAGGCAGTGTCATATTCAAATCTGCCAGTGAGTCCTTCAGAATTTTCAATGAAAGCTAAGTTCAGGTCAAATTTGGCAATGAGACCTAGTGAAGTTTGCAGACGTTCTGTGTGTATCCCCATAAGTTCTAATTCTGAAGTTTTAGGGATGTTAATCAGATTGAACATGACCTGAAACAGGGGATGATGGCTTAGACTGCGTTGGGGTTGAAGTTGTTCTACCAGCAATTCAAAAGGCACATCTTGGTAAGCAAAAGCTTCCAATGTGGTTTGCCGTATTTGTGCCATGAATTGCTGAAAACTAGTCTTTGCATGGATACCTATACGCAAAACAACTGTATTGAGAAACAATCCAATTAAACCTTCCAACTCAGTGTGGTTACGGTTGGCAACCGGTGTACCGATACAAATGTCGTCTTGTCCAGTGTAGCGGTAAAGTAAAATATAAAATGCCCCAAGCAAGGTCATAAATAGAGTCAGATTGTTTTGTCGGGAAAATTGTTTCAGTTGAGCGGTTAAATCACTTGGTACATGTAATCTGATATAATCGCCTTGGTGTTGTTGTACTGCTGGACGCGGGTAGTCTGTGGGTAATTCCAATAATTCTGGCACGTCTGATAGTTTATCCTTCCAGTAAGCTAATTGACGCTCCAAAACCTGACCGGACAACCAATTTCTTTGCCAAGCAGCGTAATCAGGATATTGAATGGGTAAATTGGGTAATTCCGCTTCCCTGTTTTGGCAATAAGCATTATATAACTTGCTCAATTCTCGAATCATTAAACTTCTTGACCAACCATCACTGATAATATGATGCATATTGAACAGCAAAATTTGTTCTTGTTCGGTCAGTTTGAGAAGGCGTAAACTCAATAAAGGCCCAGTACTCAGATCAAATGGTGCTTGAGCATGATTGGCAATCAATTTGGTTACTTGGGCTTGTTGTTCGGTTTCAGATAATTCACTGAGATCAGTGATGCTAAGTGGGTTATAAACGTCGTTGAGTTGTACAGTCGCCTCTCCATCGACCACCGGGAAACATAAACGTAAGCTATCATGACGTTGGATTAAAGCGGTTAAAGCCCCTTGTAACGCCGTTTCATTGAGTTGGCCGCTCATATGCAAGGCGGCTGGCATATTATAAGTGGCACTTTTTCCTTCCAATTGGGCCAAGAACCACAAGCGTTGTTGTGCAAAAGATAAGACTAAGGGTTCACCTTCTGTCAAAGGTCTGATTGGCGGTAATTGTGAGCCACGCTGCTCATTATCTAACCATTCTGCTTGTTCTTGGAGAATAGGATGTTCAAAAATCACCCGTAGCGGCATTTCTATCTCAAAGCTCAATCGGATACGGGAAACTAATTGAGTGGCTAATAGGGAATGTCCACCAGCTTCAAAGAAATTGCTCAGTTGACTAGTGATGGAAATACCTAGCACTTGTGACCAGAGATTGCATAATAAATGCTCGGTTTCGGTTCGTGCAGCCTGTTCAACGACTTGGATGGCTAAATCCGGTGCGGGCAGTGCTTGGCGGTTTATCTTGCCATTGGGTGTTAAAGGTAGTTTATCTAACACAGTGAAACTGGCGGGTACCATATATTCGGGCAAACGGGTTTTGAGCCAAGTACGCAAAACGCTTAACACTTCCTCATTTGGTATGGCTAAGATGATATAAGCTACTAAACGGGGATTGTCTTCTTTATTATAAAGCACCACTACTGCTTCTTTAACATTTTCATGTTGAGTCAGTGTAGCTTCAATCTCGCCCGGTTCAATGCGAAAACCGCGCAATTTGATTTGAAAATCTTTTCTACCCACAAATTTCAGGCTGCCATCAGGCAATAAGCGTCCCATATCTCCGCTGCGGTAAATTCTACGGTTTCCACCTTCAGGATCTGGTAAAAATACGGCTTCAGTCAATTCATATTTTTGCCAATAACCAAGAGCAAGATAAGGACTTTTAATCGCTATTTCGCCATAAATATCGGTCTCAACACCGGTATCATCAAGCAATAAAATTTCTGTTTCTTTAAGAGGATAACCTACAGGCACCTCATCGCGCGATATTTGGGTTTGTTTGTCAAGAAAATATTGGAGACTGAATGTTGATTCAGTTGAACCTAAGCCATTGACAAAAAGGCATGTGTTTGAAAAATGTTTTTTATACTCTTCAATATCTGTTTTATAAACAGGTTCGCCTCCAAGTACTATTAGGCGAATTGAATAAAAATTATCTTTAGCTGTCAGTGCCTTAAGCCAATGTCGATAGACAGTAGGTGTTGAGTGATAAATCGTGATTTGTTGTTCAATTAACCATGCAGACAGCGTGACAAAATTTTCTTCCTTGAGATTAACTGGGTATAGAGTGGCCCCATTCAACAAAGCAGAAAAAATATCGATAATTGCAGCATCAAAACTGTAAAATGACACTAAGGTCAGTTTATCATTAGTGGTGATATGCAGATTATTGGTGTAAGTTCTGATGAAGTGTAAAATGTTACGATGGTTTTGTATAACACCTTTTGGTTGTCCAGTTGAGCCTGATGTATAAAGTAAATAGGCAATGCTATCCGGTGAAACTGTCAATTGAATATTATTAGTGGAAGTTTCTAAGTTATCAATGTTAATAAGCCGGATGCTTTTATTGATTAAGGTTTGTGCAAGGTTGAGATTTAGGTTATTGGTTAAAATCACACTAGCTTGTGAATCTTGTGCAATGTATTCGAGCCGCGAGCGGGGAAAGTCGGGTGTGAGAGGAACATAAGTTTTCCCAGCCTTAAGTACACCTATTATACCCACCAGCATTGGCGCATCATGTTCAAACAATAAGGCTATTCTCTCGTCGCTTTGTCCCAAGAGAACTTGCGCTACTTGATTGGCTTTGTTATTTAACTCACTATAACTCCACACATAATTTTGTGTTTTTACTGCAATCTTATCAGGATATAGTTTAACCTGTTGTTCAAACCGTTGCCCAATAGATTGCTCAGTCTTTGGAAATTCAATGAATGGGTTAGTGGGATGAACGCTATTGCTTCGTGTGGCACTCATTTCCGCCTCGGAGCGGATTCGCAATTTCCGAATAGGCACATCAGGTTGTCGCAGAATTTCACCTAATAAAAATTCAAAACGCGCTTTAATGATTTCAATTTCATCTGGCTGAAAAGCTCCAAGATTGTATTCAAAGTCCATTCTAACATCTTGTGAGTGATGAAATTCACGGATATGAATTTCCAAGGCATTTTGGTCAAAGCCGTTAGTAATACCGACCATTGAAGCAGGGCTATCATTAAAATCTGTGTCAAAATCGTGCTTTGCATAAGATAACATAATATCAAAAAGCTGCCGATGTTTGATATTATGTAATCCCCGATTAATTTCACTAATAGGAAGTTTTTGATAGCGATAATCTCGACGCAATTCCATGCTAATCGCTTGCATCAATTCAACAAAGCTTAAATCCTGACCAAAATTAAAGCGAGCCGGAATGATATTGGTAAACAGTCCCAGTGTCTGCTTAAAGGCCGCTGTCCCTCGATTCAATATAGGTAGTCCAATAACAATATCTTTTTGCCCTGTTGTTTTTGAAAAGTAGCAATACAATATGCCCAAAAACAAATGGAAAGTAGATGCTTTATTTTCTTTTGCAAACTCAATCAGTTGATTGTAAAACGGTCGTTTTAAGTGCAGAAATGATAATTGGCTTGGAATTATTTTATCCCCAAATTGGGCGGCATAGTGGCGTGTCAACAGCGGCTCTGGTATTTCGCTGTATTTATTTAACCAATAACGTTTAGCTTTAGCAAACTTTTCTGAATTTAGGTAGGCTTGATCGTTTTGAAGAAAATTTTGGTAACAATAATGTTTTTGTTCACCAAATTGTCGGCTTGTAAGTGCATTATAAGCTGCGCCAACACGCTGAACAAGAAGAGAAATCGCCCAGCCATCGACAATTATATGATGATATTTTTGATATAAATAGTAGCAATCTGGTGCTATTTTGCATAATGCAAATTGAAATAAGGGGTTGTCATAGAGTTGAAACAGTTTACCAAAGCTTTGCTTCATCCAAGCAAAGGCTAATTCATGAGCATTTTCTTGAGCGGAGAAATCATAAAAGTCTAGTTTTATGTGAATATTTTGAGCAAAGGCTTGAGTAGGCAGATTTTCCCCTTCCTGAAGAATAATACGGAGTGCATCGTTTTCCTCAATGACTTGATTCAGTGCTTTTTCTAAAATGACTGGATTGATGGTGCCATCTATCCGCAAATAGCCACCAATATTATACAATGG
>JBDLJY010000332.1:0-7029 GCA_039714115.1 Pseudomonadota bacterium
AGCTAATAATAGTAGTTTTAAATTCAACTGAGCAGAGCACAAATATCTCAAACCAAAACGGACAGCCCACACCCCAATCCCCTTATTCCGTAAATCCCTGTACTCAGGTTTTGAAATCTACAACGCTGCCCGTACAGGGATTGACTTCATGGCGGATTAGCTCAAGAAAGGTGCAACAGAACACACCACGATCAAATCCTTTCTTATTAATCTTGCCCGGTAGTTATGTTTAAATGTTTTGATACGGAGCGAATTCTCTTTATATAAATTCATAAAGAGACTAAGAAAAAAGGGGCAAGCGAGGGCAACCACAAGGGATTGCCCCTAAGCTGCTCCGAGAAAACACGAAATATTGTAGGTTTATTCTTCACCAATAGAATTTAAGACATTTTTTATCAAAGACATATCAAGATATAAACCTGATGTAACGAGCTTTTCAAAGGCTGGTTTTGCAAATTCCAGCAAACCTTCTTTTTTGGCTTTAACCACCAAACCTAGAGAACCGATTAAAGGAAGATTTAAAATCTTCGCACATTTACGAGCTGGTAAATCATCTAATATCACACCATATTCAGAATTCTTTACTGCTAAAGTGATAACCTCACTTTCACCATTCCCAAGATTCCAATTGGCAACTAATGGTTCAATGGCGATGGTTTGGCGTTCAACTTTGGAATTATCAGACAATTTGCTCAACAATAGTTCAATATCACCCTTCCGCGATACTTCCTTGACAACGCTTTCAGGAATAATCCAATTTTCCGCTAAAGGGCTGATGGTCGATAGAAGATCAGCCTTTCCTAACACAATGAGGGGAGACGCATCAAAAACCCAATTAGGTTTCATACCCTGCCTCCTGGAGAATTTCCTTGGCTGAATATTGAAAAGGAGATATATCAAATTGTGTTAAAGCCATAATAAAGTCTTCTCTGCACAATCCAGCTATTTCAGCCGCTTTTTCTTGAGACACCATTCCCTTTTCGTACCACTTAACGGCTGCCGCTATTCGCATACTCATAGCGAATTCCTCCGTCGTTTGTTGTAACACGGAAAATACGCCTATAGGTATTTCTATCTTCACTGTTTTGCTGGTTTGGGGATTCATTTTTAACCTTCTTTATTTTAATGTTTTTCCTTGATCTTGGGATAAGCTTAATGGCATTAACCTTTCACGAAAATGGCAATATTCCTGCGAGGTATGGGTTGACTGAGGTCTTAAATTGACTCAAAGCCATTATGACAAACCGAAATAGGTGATTTATCGCCTACGCGATAATACAACCTATTTAGAACAATTACAACATATTTAATATAAATAGTTGATCATCGTTACGAAAATCCAACGCCGGCTCTTACTTAGCGGAGCGCACCCACCTCAAAACAAAACGGACAGCCCATAAACAGCCCATACCCCAATCCCCTTATTCCGTAAATCCCTGTACTCATATTTAAATGCAATCCCAAAAGTTATCAGTTAGCAAAAAAACCTTTATTATAAATAAGATAAGAAAAAAATCTTGCCTTTTACCTTAAAATAAACTAGAATCGCACCTTAATAAACGCCACACAACGATCTAAATTTTAATAGGAGAAAACATTATCCATGAAACTGACAATAAAACATGCCATGCTGAGCATGTTAATATTTTTTAGTGCAGGCACAGCCGCAGACACCCTGAAATATGCCGGCGAGATCGCCGATGATGCTGGGATTCCCCTAAATGGAGAATACCTGATGACATTCTCCCTATATGATAATCCCCAAGGGTACATCATCTGGGAAGAGACGCAAAATGTGATCGTGCAAGACGGTCATTATGAGGTAGTCTTGGGTACCAACAACCCGATTAACTTTCCCGCGGACAAGGAATACTACCTCGAAATCACTCTTGGTGGTTCTCCCGAATTGGCAGCTCAGGATGTCATAACTCCGACGGGTAAAAAGCCCAAAAAGTTTAACAAGCCGGTGCTGATAAAGGACTGGCTGCTTGTCGGCAGTACATCTTATACCCCTAGTGCAAAACTTGAAGTCAACCCGGACGCAATCGAGGATAATGGCGATGAGTTTGTCGTTGATAACGACGGTAACGTCGGCATCGGGACGATGAGTCCGGGGGCAAAGTTGGATGTGGATGGAACAATAAAGGCTAGCTATATTAAGTTGCCTGATACAGATACAGATGGAGCCAATTCTATTGGTTCTAATACTTATGATGGTAATCAAAGTTTGAGGATTAATGGAGAGAAAAATATTTTCTTGATTATTAACGAGCAAAGCGAATACCCAGATGCAGCATTAGAGGTAAGGGAAAATTCGCCATCGTATCATCTATTATTTAAGGTCAAAACTAATGGTGAAGCATATCATTCCGGCAACGTCGGCATCGGCACGACGAGTCCATCCTACAAGCTACATGTAAATGGAACCGCATACGCTACTGGCGCAGCCGGAGCACTTTCAGATCGTCGTCATAAGGAGAATATTAGTGATCTCCCGATAGACGCGCTCAAGGTTGTTAAAGAACTGCGTCCTGTGATATTCGAGTGGAAAGAGCCGCAAGACAACGGAATGGAAGGATCACAAATTGGCTTTATTGCACAGGAAGTGGAAAAAGTGCTACCTGAAGCTGTTCTTACGCAGGATAATGAGGAGCAGACAAAGGGATTAAAATACAACGCCTTGATCCCAGTGCTAACCAAGGCTGTCCAAACATTAGCGGAAGAAAATGAAACCCTGAAATCTGAAAACGCTGCGTTGAAACGGGATATTGCTCAAATCAAGGCGGCATTAGGGCTATAATCAATGCCCTTTGCCCCTTTAAAACAGGTTTTGACTTCTCCCTGCGGTTCTGTAGTTGCGATGCCGGCGCGTAGGAACGAGCATTAAGATTGCACTCGCTCCAGCGCAATCTATAGTACAACGGATTGGATTATTGAACCAATCCGCTGTACTTATCCCACCGTCAATCCTTTTGATAGCACAAAGATATAATCCGCCTCCGCTTAGAAAAAAATAGAGAATCAAACTATGAAAGAAGTCGCACCATTACGTTACGACGTCAAGGATAATTAATTAATGAGGATGGTTAATATGGCAATTTATCAACAAGTTTTTTTAGACAAAGAAGCGGAACAAGCATTACAGGTAGTTATGCAAGCAGCAAAATTAAATCTGTCCGAGGCTGTAAAACAAGGTTTGATTTTGTTACAACAACATTTAAACCTCAGTCAGACGCCGACATCCAAACCGTTTGATATTTATAAACAATTGGATTTAGGCGAAGGAGGTTATGCTATTGTACCTTCTTCACAAGCAAAAGAAGGAGTAAAAGCAGCATTACAAAGGAAATTGCAACAATGATTTTAATGGATACAGGGCCTTTGGTGGCACTTTTTGATCCAAAAGATAGGCAGCATCAGCACTGTCAAGCCGTATTACAAACACTTAATGAGCCGCTTATGACTACAATGCCGGTTTTGACGGAAGCATTCCATTTACTGACACCTAACAGTAAAGGGGCAGATGCGTTAAGGGATTTCATCGCAAGAGGTGGCTTAAAATTATGGTTTTTTGATGAAGAAACGATCCAGCTGGCTTTGCAATTGATGGAGATATATCAGGATCGTCCGATGGATTTAGCAGATGCTTCCTTGGTGACAGCAGCCCAAACGTTGAAAATTTCACGAATATTCACGATTGATCGCAATGATTTTGCTATTTATCGTATCCGCGTCGGTTATCACTATAAGTGCTTTGAGGTGATTAGTTAAGGGCAACCACTTAACTTACAATTCTCCAGCTTCTATTTTCTATGCTGGACAGGGTTTGCAACCCTGTCCGAAACGTTTTATGTCGCCACGCAAGTTTAAGCTAAGCCACCAACCCAAGTACAACTGATTTGTCACATAAAGATAGTACAGCATAAATCAACAACGAATAAAACCACAACCAAAACTCGCGGAGTATTGTATTTCGACGATAAATCTCGGAGCACACACAACCCAGCACAGGGATTAACGAAATAAAGGGATTAAAACACAAGAACAACCTCAATAAAACCCACACACCAATCCCTTATTTCGTCAATCCCTGTGCTATCTTTGTCATTTCGACGCGGAGCTTGATGTTGTTTCGGGAATGGAGCGGAGCGGATTGAACGTCGCAAGCTCCGTTACCCGAGGTGCCCGAAACCTCGTTCAAAACCCCACAACCCAGCACAGGGATTGACGAAATAAGGGATTAAAAAAAACCACTATAAAACGGACACTATCAATAAAACCCACACACCAATCCCTGATTTCGTAAATCCCTGTGCTATCTTAGAAATCCGATCCCTCATTTCGAGCCAAAATTAAGCCAATCCGATCATTCCGTTAATCCGCAGTTATGTACTCCAAAAGTTATCAGTTAGCAAAAAAACCTTTATTATAAATAAGATAGTAAATTTTATTGACATTTCACCTTCAATTCAACTATAATTGCGCCGCCTTAATAAACGGCACACAATGATCTACATTTTAATCGGAGAAGACTTTATCCATGAAACTGACAATAAAACATGCCATACTGAGCATGATAATATTTTTTAGCGCAGGCACAGCCGCAGACACCCTGAAATATGCCGGCGAGATCGCCGATGATGCTGGGAATCCTCTAAATGGGGAATACCTGATGACATTCTCCCTATATGATGATCCCCAAGGGTACATCATCTGGGAAGAGACGCAAAATGTGATCGTGCAAAACGGTGATTATGAGGTAGTCTTGGGAACCAACAACCCGATCAACTTTCCCGCGGACAAAAAGTACTACCTAGAAATCACTCTTGGTGGTTCTCCCGAATTGGCAGCGAAGGATATCGTAACTCCGACGGGTAAAAAGCCCAAAACGTTTAAAAAGCCGGTGATAATAACTGGGTGGCTACAAGTGGATGGCGACCTCCACGGTGCTGCAAGAGATACCGATGGAAACGCGCTCAGAATCTGCACAGGAAGGACTACCAAAGGAAACACTGATTGGGTGCAACACAGCAGCCAAAATGGAATTTACGTTGATATAGACACAAGTGCCTGCAATTTCACTTCCACCCCAATATATATTTCCAATCTAGCAGGTAACGCCAATAATTGGACAACTACAGGAGGCAGTTCACCATATTTAGGAACAGCGGCTGATTTTCGCATATACGTTCACTTTCCTAATATAACTCCAAGCAAAGCAAACAGCTGGGACTGGCATATTAATTGGATGGCTACAGGCAAATAACTGGCACCCCCAAAAGTAGTACAGGGATTGACGGAATAAAGGGATTGTAATATTGCTTATAATGAGCCAATCCCCTCAGTTCGTAAATCCCTGTACTAATTATAATCCCTGTTCAGCTCAGGTATAATTTAAAATTTCGCCCAGCCAAGATAAATCTTGGACTCCTAAAGCTTTTCGGAGTCCAAAATTTATTTTGGGCGAGTTGCGGGTTTTGACACGGAGCTAATAATAGTAGTTTTAAATTAGCCACTAGACTTATCATTTCGACGCAGCCAAGATAAATCTTGGACTCCATAACCGCTAAAATCAACTGCGCGGAGCACAAAAAAACAACCAACCACTAAAAAGCCCAGAGAAAAAATACTGCATAGGATTAAACGAAACCCACAACAAATCTTCAGTGAGCCAAAAAGCCACTAGCATAAATGCCAAAAGCACGAATTTCACATAACGCATACGAATATCCAAAGCCCGTGCAGCATAACTTCTCAGATAAAAAAAACGTCCCAAGCTCGAAATAAACTCCTGCAAAGCACCAAAAGGACAAACATAACCACAATAAGCTTGCCCCAAAAACAGCCCCGTAAAAACAACAAAACCGATCATCAAATACCGCAGCGGATTACTTGGCAAATGTCCAATACTTATATTAACAAGATCAACCTCAGTCACCAAAGCATTAAACCAAAATCCAAGTACGATGAGCACCGCCGCCTGATAAAGCAACCTAATTCCGTCGCGTCCAGAACGATACACCGGAAAAAAGACAATAAGCAAGACAAGCAAGATCAGAAAATCCCTGTTTAGCCACCCCAACCCCGTCCCCATCCCCCGCCCACCAAAAGACTTACCAAAAGCAACCTCTCCACCCGCCAGAGCAGCCCGATTAACAGACTCCAAAGCAGCGCGACTACTAATAGTCGCACCACTAAGAGAATCAATCTCATCCAATCTCAACGGAACAACCTGCCCCCTCAAAGCCCCCAGCCACTTATCCATATCCGCAATATAAGCCGGAGTCTCGTCCGACTCCACATAGCGCACTCCCTGAGCGCTAGAAGGATCAGCCGTTAGCACCAAGACAAGATCATAGCGTTCATCTTGTAAGCGGTTAACAAAACGCCGCCCGTCTTCAAAATGGACAAGCAAGCGAGCGGAAAGGCAAGCCCTAAAGCAAGACTCAATGCCATTAAGTTAAGCCCCCAAAAGAAGACCTGCCAGGTTTCCAAAACATGGCAGGTCGTTGTAAGTTAAGGTAAAAATTAACCTGACAGGTTTTTGACACCTGTCAGGTTTGTCTTAACTTAATGGCATTGAAAGCAAGACTGGATGGCAGCGTAATGATCAGGATAGAAAAAAACAACTCACCTAAAGGCATAAATTCGGTAGAAGATACATCCAAAAATAGGCGAGCGAGTCGCGTAGCAATGATTTGTAGAGCCAGCAGAAAAGGCAGCGCGAGAATGAGAACACGTAATAAGGGCAAAGGATTTTGCGCCCAAGCCCGTTCACGCATCAAAACAACGCTAGTAGAACCGATAGCGATCCAAAATAGCCAACTGCCGAAAAATGCGCCAAGGCTGATTTCGTTGCCGTAGAAAACTACAAGGCTTTCGCGGATGAGCAGTGCTTGGGCAATTTGTGAATAGGCACCGAGCGCGAGAAGGGTTCAGGCATAGTACATAATTTATTAACAAAAGTTTACAATAGTTCATAATTACACCGCGTTTGAATCCAGATCAACCGCACGGTAGTTAGCACTT
>JBDLJY010000333.1:0-7020 GCA_039714115.1 Pseudomonadota bacterium
CTTTGCCGTTTTGATTCCACAAGATATTGAACAGTCGTTGCATAATGGCAGATTTGCCACATTTGCGCCGACCTAACAAGGCACGAGATTTGGCCATTTTTCGGGGGATCGATTGGACCCAATTTATCAACAATTCCATTTCCTGCTTTCTACCACAAAAAAGCAATGGCTCTCCAATTCTTTCTTCAAGAGCATATTTCATGTTTGGCAACCTCTAATTTTATGCTATTTTGGAGTCCAAGATAAATCTTGGACTCCTTTAAACTGAAATTAGCTAATGGTATTGAGGCGATAAATCGCCTACTACGAACTTATCATTTTCGGTTTATCATACTGGCATTGACGTCCAAAATAAATTTTGGTCTCCGATCTCAATGCCATTAAGTATATAATTTTATCAAGCTTGCGAGATCAACCCAAACTAAACGATGATCGGAGCTTGCCTCTGTCTCTGCTTTTTTTTCCACTAAATAGTATAACGGCTCAGAAAAATCTGGCCAAAATACACCTGAAGTGTGAACCTTTAACTTTTTTGATGGCAAGACATAATCTACGCGCAATCCCCAAGTTGTTGTGTGATGGGTGGTTGCTTGTTGATGAAGACGTGGATGCTTAAGTAATTGATTAATGGCGTTATCGCTACTTTCGCCTTCGACAGGATCGGCATTCATGTCGCCCATGATGATAAAATGCGCGGCACTGTCTAAACCACCTTTTTGCCCTTTGTCATCATAGAGATAGTCACCCTTGCCGGGCGTTATATAATCCGCGAACAGCCGAATTTCATCAAAATTGCGTCGTCTATTGCGCTTTTCATCGCCATCAAACACGGGCGGAGTCGGATGGGCAACAAGGATATGAATGATACCGGTGGGGAATTCAATCGGCACATCTACATGATTTTTTGATGATAGCCTAAAAATTTCTAATGCAGTTGCTGAATACCATCCTTCGCCCGTGGCGGGATTTTTAGGCAGTCTTGCGCCTGGCATGTCTTTCCATAAAAATTTCTGGAAAGTGCGGATCTTGTCCCATTGAATGGGGTATTTGGAAAGAATGGCAAAGGCATATTGACCAGGATGAAAGCCAAAAGCAAGGGCATCACTGGGGCTATCCGTTTTTCCATCTTTGTCTAAATCCATCCCTGATGGAATACCCGTATTTGAGGGCACGGCATAGCTACATTTAAAATAAATGGGTTGCGCTCCGTTTTGACTGACACGCAGATAGTTGTCTTGAAAGAGTTGCAAGGCTTTGCCGCCTTTATCATAATCAAACTCTTGAAGGGCTAGGACATCGGGATTGATGCGCTGGATAATTTCAGCCACATTTTGAGCTTGTTGATTGTTGGGGGTGGACAGATCAGTGATGAGTCCCCCAGCTTGATTGCGATTCAGGGCAGCGTTGAAGCTGGCAAAGCGGATGGTTTTCAGCATTATTTTTATCTTATCCTCGTGCAAGGTCAATGCCATTAAGTTAAGCTCCATAATCAGGCTGACAAGTATCCAAAACATGGCAGGTCGTTGTAAACTCCGATTGATCTGACAGGTTTTTGACACCTGTCAGGTTTGTCTTAACTTAATGGCATTGTCGTGCAAGGTACGCCTTACACTCATGAGACTCAGCCTTTAGCTGGACGGGATTTGCAATCCCGTCCGTAAGGTTTAAAATTAAAAATGTTACGGAGGGGGTTCCGTCCAGCATTGCAATGCCATTAAGTTAAGCTCCATAATCAGGCTGACAAGTATCCAAAACATGGCAGGTCGTTGTAAACTAAAGAAAAAATTAACATGACAGGTTTTTGACACCTGTCAGGTTTGTCTTAACTTAATGGCATTGGTCCAGCATTGAGGCTTAACTTAATGGCATCGGGTTGCGAAAACCCCGCTGTATTTCGGCCTGCGGGGTTTTACCAAGCCCATAGGTTTGAATATTGTACTGGTCTTGATATAATGATTACAAACGATAAAGCAATTGATACATGCCTAGAACAGATTTGTGGACAAGGTTGCCGATCAGTCAACCAAATCATCCAACAATTTGAACAAGGCAAACAGATTGAAGTTGCCCAACATTTAAGCATTTTACAACGAGGGATACTTTTAAAGGAATTGAAGAGTATTATGGCGGTTTATGCGAGCTTAAGTCCACCATAATTGATGCAAAAATGGTGGATTAGGCGATGCAATCCACCCTACAATTCCCCTTAATTTAGGAACAACTCTAATAAAAAGTTATTTATGGCAAAACGTACAGATTTAAAAAGTATTTTAATTATTGGTGCCGGTCCAATTGTGATTGGTCAAGCCTGTGAATTCGACTATTCCGGCGCACAAGCCTGTAAGGCTTTGCGAGATGAGGGCTATCGCGTCATTTTGGTTAATTCTAATCCGGCAACCATTATGACTGATCCTGAAATGGCGGATGCGACTTATATTGAGCCGATTCTGTGGCAAACTGTTGCTCGGATTATTGAGCGTGAGCGTCCCGATGCTTTGTTGCCAACAATGGGGGGACAAACGGCCCTTAATTGTGCCTTGGATTTGGCGCGTGAGGGCATTTTAGATCGGTTTGGGGTAGAGTTGATCGGTGCCAGCATTGCGGCCATTGAGAAGGCTGAAGATCGGGAAAAATTCCGTGACGCTATGCAAAATATTGGCTTGGAGATGCCCCGCTCATTTATTGCCCGTAGCATGGAAGAGGCTTTTGAGGCGCAAAGTGAAATTGGCTTTCCTGTAGTGATTCGGCCCTCTTTTACTTTGGGCGGCAGTGGGGGCGGCATTGCTTATAATCGTGAAGAATTTTCTCTTATTTGTGAACGCGGCTTGGAGTTGTCGCCTATCAATGAGTTGCTGATTGAGGAGTCTGTGCTGGGTTGGAAGGAGTTTGAAATGGAGGTGGTGCGGGATTGTAAAGATAATTGCATCATTGTCTGTTCAATAGAAAATTTGGATCCAATGGGTGTGCATACTGGGGATTCTATCACTGTGGCACCGATTCAGACGCTGACTGATAAGGAATTTCAGGTGATGCGTAATGCTTCGATAGCGGTGTTGCGCGAAATCGGTGTTGATACGGGTGGCTCTAATGTGCAGTTTGCGATGAATCCCAAGGATGGGCGCATGATGATTATTGAGATGAATCCGCGTGTTTCGCGCTCTTCGGCTTTGGCTTCTAAGGCGACGGGTTTTCCAATAGCTAAAGTCGCTGCTAAGCTGGCGGTGGGTTATACTTTGGATGAATTGGCTAATGAAATCACGGGCGGCGCAATCCCGGCGTCGTTTGAGCCAAGCATTGATTATGTGGTCACAAAAGTGCCCCGTTTTACTTTTGAAAAGTTTCCACAAGCGGAGCAGTTGTTGACAACTCAAATGAAATCGGTCGGAGAGGTGATGGCGATTGGGCGCACTTTTCAGGAGTCGTTACAAAAGGCTTTGCGTGGCTTGGAAACGGGTGTGAGTGGTCTCGATGAGCGTGGTGAGGAGTTGCGGCATCAGTTACAAAAGCCTGGGCCTGAGCGTTTATGGTATGTTGCTGACGCATTTCGCTTGGCTTGGAGTATCGAGGAGGTACACAAGTTAACAGCCATTGATCCATGGTTTTTGGTCCAAATTGCTAATTTAGTGGATGAGGAAACGAGTCTATGTATTGGCTGCTTGGAGAATATGGATGCAGATAGGCTCCGTGCTTTGAAACGTAAAGGTTTTTCTGATCGTCGCTTGGCCGAGTTATTGGGGGTGGATGAAAAAACTTTTAGAGAGTTACGCTACCATCATAAGGTGCGCCCGGTTTTTAAGCGTGTGGATTCTTGTGCGGCTGAATTTGCTGCTAGCACGGCTTATATGTATTCGACTTATGAGGAGGAATGCGAAGCTTGCCCAAGTGAGCGTGATAAAATCATGATATTGGGCGGGGGGCCAAATCGCATTGGTCAAGGGATTGAATTTGACTATTGTTGTGTGCAAGCCGCCCTTGCCTTGCGAATGGATGGTTATGAAACCATTATGGTCAATTGTAATCCTGAGACGGTGTCCACGGATTATGATACGTCTGACCGTTTGTATTTTGAGCCGTTGACTTTAGAAGATGTCTTGGAAATCATTGAGGTAGAAAAACCTAAAGGGGTTATCGTTCAATATGGTGGACAAACGCCGTTAAAATTGGCGCGGGCGTTGGAGGCGGCAGGTGCGCCGATAATTGGGACGAGTCCTGATTCGATTGATTTAGCCGAAGATCGTGAACGTTTTCAACAGTTAATCCAGCAATTAGGTTTACGACAGCCCCCTAATCGTACTGCCCGCACGGCTGATGAGGCTTTAATACTCGCTGAGGAGATTGGCTATCCGCTGGTTGTCCGCCCCTCTTATGTACTAGGCGGACGGGCGATGGAAATCGTTTATAATAAGGAAGATTTAAAGTGTTATATGGATAAAGCCGTCGCCGTCTCCAATGAGTCACCGGTTTTATTGGATCGTTTTTTGGAAGATGCGATAGAGGTGGATGTGGATGCGGTGTGTGACGGTGAGCGCGTTTTGATTGGTGGTATCATGGAGCATATCGAGCAGGCGGGAATCCATTCTGGGGATTCGGCTTGTTCGTTGCCGCCTTATGATTTGTCGGCTATGATGCAGGATCAATTGCGGGAACAGATGACTCGTATGGCAAAAGCTTTAAATGTGGTAGGATTAGTCAATGCCCAATTCGCTATTCAAAATCAAAGCATTTATGTTTTAGAAGTGAATCCGCGTGCCTCGCGCACGGTGCCTTTTGTTTCTAAAGCAACCAGCCTGTCTTTAGCACGGATAGCGGCTCGCTGCATGGTTGGACGTAGTTTAGCGGCGCAAGATGTCACGCAAGAATGCGTTCCTAGTTATTATTCGGTTAAAGAAGCGGTCTTTCCCTTTGTTAAATTTTCCGGTGTTGATCCTTTGCTGAGTCCAGAAATGAAGTCAACGGGTGAGGTGATGGGAGTTGGCCGTAGTTTTGGGGAGGCTTTTGCTAAATCACAATTGGCGGCTGGGACTGATTTGCCTCGCTCTGGTTTGGCTTTTTTGAGTGTACGCGATGCTGATAAAAACGCTGCTGTTGATGTGACAAGGGAATTGGTAGCCTTGGGCTTTGATCTGTTGGCAACGCAAGGTACAGCACAGCTTATTGATTCTGCTGGTATTCCTTGCACTCTTGTCAATAAAGTCACTGAAGGCAGACCCAATATTGTTGATAGGATTAAAAATGATGAAATTAGTTTTATCGTTAATACCACAGAAGGTAAACAGGCGATAGCAGATTCTTTTGCTATTCGCCGCACGGCATTACAGTATAAGGTGACTTATACGACGACTATCGCGGGGGCGAGAGCGACTGTGTTGGCTCTCAAAGCATTAGATGCCACTGATGTTAATCGTTTACAGGATTTACATAAGGAATTACAGGGGATAATAAGCGCATGACAAAATCACCTATGACAACCCGAGGCGCTGAGAAGTTGCGCGAGGAATTGCATGATTTGAAAACGGTGGCGCGTTCTAAAGTCATCCAAGCCATTGCGGAGGCGCGTGCGCTTGGGGATTTAAAGGAAAATGCTGAATATCATGCAGCGCGTGAACAACAAAGTTTTATCGAAGGACGTATTGCTGAAATTGAAGGCAAGCTGTCCAGTGCAGAAATCATTGATATTACAAAACTCAATGCTGGCAGCAAAGTTGTTTTCGGTGCGACGGTGGAGTTGATGAATGTCGATACTGAGGAGGAGGTGACTTATCAAATCGTTGGCGATGATGAGGCTGATATTAAGGCGAATCTCATTTCGATAAGTTCTCCGGTTGCTCGCGCTCTGATAGGGAAAGATGAGGGCGATATCGCGGTTGTGCAAGCGCCTGGGGGTAAGAAGGAGTATGAAATTTTGGAAGTGAAGTATATTTAAATAGGCGATAAATCGCCTACTACGAACTTGGTATTTTCCGTTCGTAGTAGGCGATTTATCGCCTATCAATTTGACATTACAGCTAGGAGAATCAAGATAACACCTTACAAGATTTAGCCGCTGATGGTAGTCCCGCAGGTGTGGAAAACGATCAAGAAGAGATGGCGCCGCAAGAGCCATTTAGACGGGAGACGAAAAACGCAAAGGGCAAGGTTTCCGGCTTCAATCTATTGAATTTTGGGGTGACAAATACAATGACTTTATTTTTAATGAATTACCAGACTTTATCAAAAATAGTATATTGGAAACTGAGTTTAGATTTACTATCATTAATCCAAGGACACCAGAAGAAGTTAAACGAAACATTTTTAAACGTATCAATACCGGCGGAATGCCCCTAACCTCTCAATAAATTAGACATGCTCTTTACCAAGGGAAATCAACAGAACTAGCGTTAAGATATGTTGTGATTTACCTTCCAGTGTATCTTCAATGAAAGTCGGATTGAGTTGTGGCTTGGGAAATCTTTGTGTTGTCTCCCAATCTGGGTTGTGCTCATTAAGCCAGTCGATAAGTTCTTGATCGGTGGCTGTTAGGTGGTTGTTGTCTAATTTTATATAGGCTGCATCTCCGCTGAGTTCGTTGTTCTGTAGTTGGACATACCTCAATTTATACCGCAATTTGCCTAATTCACTTGGAATTTCGCCAGAGAGTTGGTTATTCTGTAGTTCTAGGGATTCAAACTTCATCAACCGCGAGTTGTAATGCTCAACCTCAACCGCGAGGGTGTTTATGAATGCGACCCGGATTTTATCTTTAGATACGATGACTTACAAAGCACGTCTTGGTATCAATGGGCTTGTGAGCATAAAAAGGCCGTCAATAGTGCTAATTTGGGGCTAAAATCAGCGGGGATGCCCCGTCAGATAAGGAGATTGGCAAGTGGATTAGTGCCATGGGGATTGGGTTATCAAGCAAACCTGCTCCGGCACAAAAAGATGAACTAAGAAATCAGATTTTTTTTAAAAAATAGGATTTATAGCCCTAATACTTGTCCAAAATAAATTTTGGACTCCAAGAAGCCGCAATTCTTAAGT
>JBDLJY010000334.1:0-7020 GCA_039714115.1 Pseudomonadota bacterium
CACATTGAGTAGAGACAGCTTGGTTATAAATTTCTATCATTTTTTCCAAGTCTTCTATTTTAGCTAATCGTATCAACATTTTTATTGAGTGTTCCTCCAAAAACAGCCCAAAGCTTTCTGGGTGTATCTACTTTAACACAGTTAAGAACAAACGATTGATTTTATTAAATCTTGATCGGTGCCGGACGGGGTTTTTAATGCCTACCAAGTCGCTAAAGCGACTACTACGAGCTTGTTGCTGGCGGGGATCTCGACGGGCAATGCCATTAAGTTAAGGATAAATTATTGATTTTTAAGTAAAAAACTATGTGCAGGACGGGTTTTTTTCGTTGTGTGGAGCTTAAGGAGCTACGCGGATTGAACCTCGCAAAAGTTCTCTACGAGACTACTTCGTTGCCCGAAACCATCGACTGAGTTTCGGGAAATCCGCTCCGCTCCATTCCCGAAACAACAGAATCCCTTAAAGCGGGTTTATCATACTGGCATTGATCTCGACGGGAGGAGAGGGGCAACCACAAGGGATTGCCTCTCTAGCGCTCGGGACGAAAACTTTTGCCTCTGAATCATTACGTGGGCATGTAAATAGTTGTCAATAGAATTGCTATCTAGTATGATTTTAACGATGTTGCTTGTTGGAATAGCGAATATACACAATAGAATATGCGAACAAACGGTTTTAGCTTAATCGAAATGGCAGTAGTATTGTTTATTGTCAGCTTACTAATAGGCCATTTATTAACCCCAATATCCGCTCAGATAGATCAGCGTCGATATAAACAGACTCAGAAAACTTTAGAAGAAATTAAAGAAGCCTTATTAGGATTTATATCAATTCATGGGCGCTTACCTTATCCTGCCTCAAATCAAGAAACGGGCATACAAGACTCAAGCCTTCATAAGAAAGAAGGTTATTTAGCTTGGGCGGATTTAGGGATAGCAAGAGTTGATGCCTGGGGAAACCCGTTTCGCTATCGGGCTGAAGATGAATATACTAAAGAACCTCTTGATTACAAAAAAATTTTTGGCATAGCTGGTAGCGGCAGCGGTTTAAGGGTAACTGATAAACAAGATCGTTATTTGACGAGGAGCAGCGGAGATTCTCGCGTGGCGGCAATTATTTTCTCTTATGGTAAAAACGGCGTACCAGATGATGATAATGGCAATCGGGATAAAATATTTGTGTACGATGTCTATGTCGAAAACGATTTTGATGATATTTTGACATGGCTATCCAGAAATACTTTGGTAAACCGTTTATACGCGACTGGACGGTTGCCGCCATAAGACGACGCTCCGCGTCGAGGAAAGCATTCCCAAACTGAGCGGAACAGAAAAATGCGAATCATCAGCACACGTCCGTTAACCTTCACAATTTTAAAGCGGGCGATTTATTCAGCTATGGAACTGTAAATAAATAACTCATCGGTTTCTAAATGAAGTTCCCTACGGGAGGAAATCGTTCCTCATTCGTCCCGTAGGGAACTTATTAATCCAGCGACTTAATAATTTACGGTTGAATATTGCCCACGCCGAATGCGAACCAATAAACCTTCTTTAGTTAAAACAGATAACATACTTCTGACTGCACCAATCGTCCGATCTAAGTTAGCAGCTATTTTTGCAATAACGCCACGCCCCCATGATTTAATCATGCTTACTTGCTTTATTAAGTCTAGTCTTTTTTGACTCCTTTTTTGACGCCTTTCAATTTTCTCCATATCTCTTTCTAGCTCAGCTAGAGTAGGATAAGGCTTCAAAAAATCCCAATTTTTTTTTCTCAAGTACATGTCTTCAAGACGTATAGAAACAGATGCCAAAGTACCACCTACGAGCATTCTTCTACAGGTATTCTCCAAAAACAAATAATAATATTTCTGTTCAGGTTCCGGCTCTGATAGAAATCTATAATAACCAATGATACCAGGCTCATTAAAAGATCGTTGGTATTCTTTAGTTAATTTTTCATTTTTTACAAATATCATGTCAGACATATCACACTCTCCAAATTTAATTGAGTAAATTTTAATGGCACGAATTCTATCTATCAGTTCATACTGGGCAGATCAAGCATTTTTTTTTTTGACTCCAAGGTGACAATTAAACGTTGCCTTGGAAGATGCCACAGTCTATGAGAATACCAGCTTTGTTTAGGCTGAGTTCGTGGCAGGCGTTCGTGAAGGTGCATATTGCCCACGCCGTATGCGAACCAATAAACCATTTTTAGTTAAAACTGATAACATTTGTCGGACGGCTCCTATTTTCCGGCCTAAATTGGCAGCTATTTTTGCAATAACGCCACGCCCCCATGTTTTTATCTTGCTGACTTGAGTTAATAATGCTTGTCTTTTTGGGGTCATTTTAGCCGTCTTACGTTCAGCTACGATAGGAGCAGTCTTGGATGGCTCCCAAAAATCAAATTGATCTGCGTAGTATATGTCTTGAAGGCGTTTATTAACAGCTTTCAAAGAATTACCTAAGAGAGTTAATTCTTCGGTTTCAGAAAATAAATAATAGGTTTTTTTCTTTGGCTCTACTAGGTAGGGATTTTTAAAATAACCAATGACATCTGGCTTATTAAAATTTAGTTGGTATTCTTCGGTTAAGACTTCGTCTATGGCAAATATTTTATCTGACATTTTTCACCTCCATAATTTTTGTGCGCGTATTTTATCAGCTCATTTTAAGCAGGTCAAGTGTTTTTTTTATTAATCGTTGCTGAGCAGGTTGCAATCCTGCTCAGGCAAGAATCTCATGTCCGGTTCTGGAGACCAATGCCATTAAGTTAAGGGCAAAGACGTTCTTTTGTAACCCACCATCTGTTTTTTTTTGCCCACCGTCTCGGGGCTGGTGGGCAACAAAAAGACGTGGTGGGTTACATAAAATCGGTTTATCATACTGGCATTGACTCTATAATGGCATTGTTACCAAAGGTACGTTCCAACGGAGCCAGAAAAAAACTATTTTTGGGCTGAGCGTTCAAACGCGCTATCACCGTACTCATAAATGGCTGATACGATACTATCTTCGATCTTATCAGCCCCCCAGCCACCACATCGCTTATTATTATTCAAAAACAGCGCATATCCAAAAACCTTCCCATTTTT
Organism: Pseudomonadota bacterium; assembly: GCA_039714115.1. Lineage (GTDB taxonomy): Bacteria > Pseudomonadota > Gammaproteobacteria > Beggiatoales > Beggiatoaceae > Thiomargarita. The sequence goes on from JBDLJY010000334.1 coordinate 3,105, forward strand.
ACTTTCCACATAACCGGCTAAGGTACTGACACCACTTAAGGTGCCCGTTTTCGCCCTAATTTTGCCTCGCGCCGGGGATTTGGCTAAACGCTTTGATAAGACTCCATAAGCCCCCATCACTCGCATCACAGAGAGAAAATCAGGGCTTATGTCAAAACGTGAAAACATGCTTGTAAGTAAATCCGTTATAGCACGGCTCGTCATACTGTTTTTTCTCGACAAGCCAGAGCCATCAGCCAACTCGACACCCTGTAGATTAACACCGCTTAGGCGTAAAAAATCCCTCATTAATCTTAACCCCTCCGCATGGCTGCCGGGAGTCCCAAAACGCACTGCGGCGATGGTTTTAACAACTTGTTCAGCCGTCATATTGTTGGAATAAGTATTTAACTCTTTTAAAGTCAATGATAATGTTTGCGAAAAATGTTCATACAGCTTTTTGGCAGAAATTCGCGATTTGCTAAAGATAGTCTCACCATTTATTTTGACTCCGGCTTTAAGTAAAAGCACACGGAAAGTTTCAGCCGCATAGCGCGTTGGGTTATCGACATTAAGACGAAAGACTCTTTCTCGAACACTGATAGGCAGCTTTCCGCTGATCCGTATTTCCACTTTTCCCGGTACTTTTTCGCTTCGGCGTACCCACACCGTGTTTTTCCTCCCTCGTTTGGTCGTCTTGGCGGTATTATGCAAATCTATATAAGGGGTGGGAGGCTCCAACCAAACATTTAGCGAGTCTCCTACCCGTGCGCCTGGTTGGACATGAACAGCGATGGTATTGAAATTCAAGGATAATACGCTCAGTTTTGCATCATAAGGCCGCTGAGTACGTTCAAGCTTCCATGCGGGTGCCCGGTCATATTCATCGAAAAAGTGCATATCGACCACTAAATTGCCAGTAATTTCATTAATGCCACTGGCTTTTATTTTTGTAGCGATACCCCAAAGATCTTCGGTAGAAAGTCTAGGATCACCGCCGCCGCGTATGATTAAATCGCCTTGAAGGAGACTACCCTTTCGCTTTCCGCTATACAAAAATTCTGTTTTAAAGCGATATTCAGGGCCCAAATAATGTAAAGCGGCTGCCGTGGTGACGAGTTTCATCACTGATGCTGGCAATAAGGGCTTATCGGTATTGCGTGCGTAAACGACTTCGCCACTTGGCAAGGCGACTACGCTGACAGAGGTTTGGTTCTTATCTAAACAACGTGCCTTTAATGCTTTGTCAATTTTTTGTGTCAGTGAGGTTTGTGAGTGGGCGGAGAGACTCAACAACATCAATAAATTGAGCCATAAAAAACGAGAAGTTGTACGAGCTAAGGTATTTAACATGCTTGGAAATCCTTATGTCTGGTGCAAGGTCAATGCCATTAAGTTAAGAATTTTATGTAGGGTGGGCAACGTGTTTTTGTTGCCCACCAGATAATATTTTAGGTTGTGTTGAGTCTGTCCGTTTTGTTTTGAGATTGGACTACTCTTACTTTAAAACGCCAAAACCACAAAAATCTGGCCTGGTTATGTCCAAGGGGTAAGCTCCCAGGGGTGAGAAACCATCTATCACCTTTGTCAAAAAACGAATCAAAATATTTCTGGCACCATGTATATCTCGGTTCACCCTTTTTCCTTGGAAAAGAATTGAGGCTTTCCCTCCCAAGTTTTTTAGAATAGAACCATCCCACAAGGTTTTGGAAGTATAAGATTCATTGACATCTATCACAGTCTTGCCATACTTTTTAGCCATCCACTTCAAGGTTTGTTTAAACTTGTAGTGAGCTAATCCAAGCATTCCTCTGACAGTTTTGCGTCTTAGAAATCGTTTTCGTGTCTCATTACTTTTCTTCACCATCTGCTTGGTTTCAAAGGTAGGTAATAAAATCACATCATGATTTGAAACCAAATCATAAGCCACACGCCGATGCAAATCGGCTATCAGGTTTTGTTGTCTCGCTCGTACCTTATGAATTCTTCTGTTGAGATTTTTTAATCTATCTTTAACCCATTGTTTAGACTTATCATCGCTGTGAAGCTTATCACGTTTAGATAGAAGGTGATCTAGTTCCATCATTAGCGGTGCCAGTCTATTATTTACAAAGCCATCACCATAACTTACAGCATCTTGTCCACTGAAGGAGGTTTGAAACGTTCTGACACCTGGGTCTAGAGATACAATGGATAGAGCTTCACTTTTTGTTGGCTCGGGAGACTGATTTAAATTGACACTGGCAAACCATTGACCATTCGTGTAAGTCACGACAACCGTTTTGCCTATCGCTTCTGATGGAATCTCTTCTGTCCATTTACAATCCTTTAAGATTCTAGGGAAAATTGGCTTCTTGGGTGACAATCTAGGAACCACAAAATATTGCTGGGGCGCATTTATAGACATAAAAGACATCTCTGCTTTTTCACCTTTGACCCTTTTCTTGATCACAGCGGCGCGTGTATCACACGCTTTTCGGTAGGCTGATTGAATAAGGTTGCTGTTATAGGCTATGTCATGTTCTTCACATTCTAATTTGCACCAATCACAAATCTGGGTTCTGAATTCACAGGAAGGCTTACGCCCTTTTTTCAGGAATTCAATCACTAAGTTATAAGCTCGACGATAAAGATTCAAAGAAGCAAACCACAGAGATTCATTTTCAGGGTAAATTCTAATCTTCTTGGCTGTCGTTATGTCGTCTGTTTCGTTTTCCGTAGAAGTAAATGAAGCTGGTAGTGAAAATAGTGGCAATCCCTGAACCTCTGCCCCCTCTGGTATCGAATGGTTCGGAATGATCTGACTCTTCCAAAAGCTCGATTCGCCCACCCGATAGTTCGATTCCTCCCGATTTGAAGAGGATTTTATCACCGGTTCTGGTAACTCTATCTGATGTGGTTGCCACAATATGCAATGGATTGCCGTCGATAACGAGTTCCAAAAAGGTTTTATTTCCCCGTCGTTTGGTGAATTCTGAGGCAACGTCAAAGATAAATTTGGCATCTGGAGATTTGTTTCTGGATTGCCCCTACTTTTTGTTTGGCGAGGGAAACGCAGGAGCAGGTTTCAAACCTGCTCCTGCGGAGCTTGCGACGTTCACTTTTTGGTTTTGAGCTAGAGACGCGGGCACTGATGATGGCAATGCTCGGTACCTAGTGCCCACCTTTGGTTTTTTTAACTTTCTCAAATTTACTCTCCTTTATCCAATTTGGGATGGTTTCATTTTTTACCAAGTCTGCTTTGTCTAAGTACCAGTGTACCTCTACATACATATCTTTGGTATTTTGGGTTATTTTAGTTAGTGATTTTGGTGTATAAAATATACGTTTTGCTAGCACTGAGGGTACATAATCTTTGCCCACCACGGTTTGCTTTCACCCAAATTTATACGGGTGGCCTTCTTGCACAAAAAGTGGTATAATTTATTCACAGCGTTTATTGTTCCTACCTGTAGTCAGGTCGTGTTACCTAATGAACTCACTAAGTAGTTTCTAGTAATAAAAAACTTGGATTATAACCGTCTCATCGCACTCCATAATTTTTGCAGATATTACTACAAATAATTATTGTCTGTCAAGATTTGTTTTGATTGGATTTTGTGGTTTTGAGGTTTAATGCTAATTTTTATATTGTACTATAACCTATTTGGTATTTTTGGTTATTTTAGTGGTTTTGGTGTATAAACTCAACTGCTAGATTTATCCTCGCGTCGAAATACAATACCGTCGAATTTGGTTTTGAGGGAGCGAAGTTACTTCAGATAACTGGTATGTTCTTATCCTTTATTATAAATAATCCTTGTAGTTTTGTTTTGAGTGTTGCAGGGATTTCTAAACATAACTACAGGGATTGTTTTTAATAAAGGATAAGATTTGACTGTTGTTTCGGGAATGGAGCTACGCGGATTTCCCGAAACCTAAAGAAATCAGATTTTTT
>JBDLJY010000335.1:0-7011 GCA_039714115.1 Pseudomonadota bacterium
TGCGCTACCAAGGTAAGCACTTGCAAAGTACATTGGATATCGAGCTAACACGAGAGATTAAGCAGTTAAGTCAGCAACACGGAGTGACTGTCTTTATGACCTTATTGGCGGCCTTTAAGGTTTTGCTGTTTCGTTACAGTGGGCAAAATGATCTAGTCGTGGGCTGTCCTATTGCCAATCGCAGCCATCACCAAACCGAAGATTTGATTGGCTTTTTTGTAAATACACTGGTGCTACGTACTCAAATAAAAAATACACAAACCTTTCCCCAATTACTCAAACAGGTGAGAAAAACGGCACTTGAGGCATACAGCCATCAAGATATTCCATTTGAATATCTGGTTGAACAACTGAATCCTTCTCGCAGTCTGAGTCATTCTCCGTTGTTTCAAGTCATGTTCGTGTTACAAAATGCGCCAGCAGAAGCACTGGAACTCAGCGGTTTAAAAATGTCTGTTTTGGAACCCGAGCAGACAACAGCTAAATTTGATTTGACCTTGAGTATTGCGGAACACGGCGATAGATTAGTTTGTGATTGGGAATATAATACGGATTTATTCCGTCCTGAGACGGTCACCCGGATGACTCAACATTTCCAAGTTTTATTAGAGGGGATTCTCAATAATTCAGAACAATCACTTTCTCAATTACCTCTGTTAACCAAAACCGAGCAACAACAATTGCTGGCTTGGAACCAAACTGAAACCGATTATCCCTTAGATAAAACGATTGTGGATTTATTTCAGGCGCAGGTTGAGAAAACGCCGGAAAATCTGGCAGTGGTTTTTGAAGGGCAAGCACTCAGCTATCAGGCGCTGAATACAAAAGCCAATCAGTTAGCGCATTATTTGATGACTTTGGGGATTGGCGCTGAAACCTTAGTGGGTATTTGTGCCGAGCGTTCTTTAGAGATGGTGATTGGTTTATTGGGTATTTTGAAAGCCGGTGGTGCTTATGTCCCGATTGATCCGGATTATCCGCAGGAACGCTTGCAGTTCATGTTGGAAGACTCTTCTGTTGCGGTGTTATTAAGCCAAAGTCATCTGCTTTCAAGCTTGCCAGTATCGACAGCCCAAGTGGTTTGCTTGGATAGCGAGTGGGAACAGATTGCGGCAAGTTCTGGGGAGAATCCCGTCAGACAAAGTGGGCAGGATAATTTAGCTTATATGATTTATACGTCGGGTTCGACGGGGGTGCCCAAGGGTGTGATGGTTGAGCACAGCGCACTCGTTAATTTATTGTCCTACATGCAGCAACGAATTGAATTAACGTCAACAGATAAACTATTAGCACTGACCACCTTATCATTTGATATTGCCGCACTGGAATTGTATTTGCCGCTTATAAGTGGTAGTCAAACAATGATTATAAGTCGAGAGACGGCGAACAATGGTGAAACTTTGGTTCAAAAACTGGCTGAAGCTCAAATCACCCTGATGCAGGCGACACCCGCCACTTGGAAATTGCTGCTCCAAAGTGGTTGGCATCAACTCACACCCCTGACGATTCTCTGCGGTGGAGAAGCTTTACCTAGTCAACTTGGGCAAACGCTCCTAAAAAATAGCCAACAACTCTGGAATGTTTACGGTCCTACGGAAACAACCATTTGGTCATCAATATACAATGTCACCCAATCTCAGGAAAAACCGGAATTGGTTGGTAGGCCCATCGCCAACACCCAAATCTACATTTTAGATGCTCACCACAACCCAACACCGCTAGGCATCCCCGGCGAACTGTGCATTGCCGGTGCCGGTCTCGCACGCGGCTACCTTAACCGTCCCGAACTCACCAAAGAAAAGTTCATCGAAATGGAACTCTTCGGTAAAACTGAGCGCATCTACAAAACGGGCGACTTAGCTCGCTGGCTACCCGATGGCAACCTGGAATATCTGGGACGCATTGACCATCAAGTAAAACTTCGAGGCTTCCGCATTGAATTAGGTGAAATTGAAGCCACTTTAAGCCAACACTCAGCCGTTAAAGAAGCCGTGGTGGTGCTTTATAATCAACAAGACAATCCCCGTTTAGTCGCTTATGTCACCTTAGCTATACCGATTGATAACGAAGTGTCGGGCGTTCTGCGTACTTGGCTCAAAACCCGTTTGCCCGAATATATGTTGCCAGCCAGCTTCACGGTGTTAGATAAACTACCCTTAACACCCAATGGCAAGATAAACCGCAAAGCACTGCCAGCACCAGAAGCCCATGAGGCTAACAAACATTACCAAGCCCCGCGTGACATGGTTGAACTCCAACTGGCACAAATCTGGGAAAATATATTAGAGGTGTCTCCTATCAGCATCAGCGAGAATTTCTTCTCGCTAGGTGGACACTCCTTATTAGCGGTCAGTTTAATGGCCCAAATAGAACAGCGGTTCAACAAACATCTACCTTTAGCAAGCCTTTTCCAAGGTGCAACCATAGAACAACTTGCCAATCAACTTCGCCAACAAACGGACAGCCAAGCTTGGTCATCTTTAGTTGCTATACAGCCAAATGGCACCAAACAGCCCTTTTTCTGTGTGCCCGGTATAGGTGGCAATGTCCTCTCTTTCTATGAATTAGGGCATCATCTAGGCCCCGATCAACCTTTTTACGGACTACAAGCAGTTGGACTGGACGGAAACTCTGCACCGTTTTGCTGCATTGAAGATATGGCAGCTCATTACCTCAAAGAATTACAAACTATACAACCACAAGGGCCTTATCGGCTTGGTGGTCATTCTTTCGGAGGACTGGTGGCTTTTGAAATGTCCCTTCAGTTACAAAAACAAGGGCATGAAGTCGCTTTTCTCGGTATTTTTGATATGATTGCTCCCCCGTTCAAGGCTCAAGGTGTTGATTTGGATGAGACTCAATTGTTGAATAAAATAGCTCAGTTTCTTGAGAGCGAGTCAGGTAAAAAATTGGACTTTGATTATGAAATACTCCAATCTCTTGATACCAATGCACAATTGGATTACCTGAATAAGCAATTAAAAATTGCAGACTGTTTACCACCTAATGCCCCTAAAACGCAGTTACGTGGTTTGGTCAATGTTTTCAAGGCAAATAGCCAAATACAATATACCCCGATTGAAATCAGCAAAACACCGATAACGCTTTTCAAAGCCGAACAAGCAAGAGGTGATGTATTTGAGAACGAACCCACTTGGGGCTGGCAAAAATTTTCTGAAAATGGCGTTTTTGTCCAAATAGTGCCCGGCGATCATTTCAGCATGATGAGAAAACCGCATGTACAAATCCTCGCTGAGCAATTGATCGATGCGCTTGAACAAGCTTAACCATTGTCATCGGCTTATTTTATTGGTACCATTGCATCTACTCGGCTTCGGCGCGACATTTATTTCTCGGTTCACGATTATTGCCACGAATGATGATATGTTGTGGCTGTCCCTACAAAACTGGGTTGTCTGGGCATCAGTTTTCTCCTGTGCATGGTACAAGAATAGTGAGTCTATTCGTTATTAGCAGAGAAATCAATCGAGTCTGACCCCTTTATTTACTCATTGCGGCCATTCTTACACGACCCAGTTCCTCGACTGATGGTATGTTTTTCCAAACGAATTCATCAACATTATTTCTTGTTTGTTCCATAACCACAGGATAAGTGGCATCGATTCTTTCTTCTATTTCTTTAGCAGAAAACTGATAAACAGGATCAACAGACGTGATGCTACCGTCTTGCTTTGTTAATTCCGAATTAAAGGAGGCAGGGCCATCACCACAGCCAAGAAACTTCTTTCTCAAGTCGTGCTCAGTAAGAGCAAACATTGCGATATATTCATCGAATGACCTGCCCCATGGAACAACTTTTTCTAATGTAAAGCTCATACTGTTACCACCTAATTGACTTGTTGATTTTTTTGTTGGTGCCTGCTTTCTATATACAATTTTGCAACGACCGATTTTCGGATATCCCCCCAAATTGGGCACCCTGCTGGTCAATGCCAGTATGATAAACCCCTCAAAATCAGACCTGCCAGGTTTCCAAAACCCATGACGTTGTAAATTAGACTAAAAATTACCAAGGGTATGAGTGCCGTCGCCTTGTCTTAACTTAATGGCATTGGGTGCAAGGTCAATGCCAGTATGATAAACCCCTCAAAATCAGACCTGCCAGGTTTCCAAAACCTGGCAGGTCGTTGTAAATTATACTAAAAATTAACCTGCTGGGTATGAGTGCCGTCGCCTTGTCTTAACTTAATGGCATTGACCCTGCCCTGCTGATGGGTTTTTGCCGGAGCAGGTTTGCAACCTGCTCCGTAACGTTTTAGCAAGCCGTGGGTAAGCCCGCTTGCCCACTACAACTCAAACTACATAAACACAAAACATTGTTTTTATTATAATTTATAATTTAACCCCTCATTTTCAAATAGCCCTCAAAATGAAGTAGGGGCAATCCTTTATGGTTGCCCGTTTTTATTGGCTTGGGCTTCAAAGTGCTATCAAGTCCACAGTGTTTGAACGAACGCGATTTTTGGTAATGAAACCTGAGAGGACTGGACTTGAGAACATTGTTGTTATTGATACTTGAAGGTTTTTATTCGTTGTTCTACATTAGCTGTACTCCGCGAGAAAAAAACTTTACCAAAATTGGACCTGATCTTATCCAGTCAATTTATAACGGTATTAATACATAAGTGTTAGATATGTCTTATGTTAGTCAATCCGGCTTTAATTAAGTTTCATTTTTACTCTTATATATATATTAATATGTGCGACTGTGTGTCTCGCCCAAAATAAATTTTGGACTCCGAGCCTATTGCAAAATGATCCTTGTCCGCCACGATATGGCATTGCCTCCGACACGGAGTATATATAAGAGTAAAAATGAAGCTGATCTCTGGATGATGGGTAAAATTATATAATTTAATAAAAACAATACTTTAATATTAGTGTCATTTTTTCGTCATAGTCTCTCTACAGATTAACTACAGCCGCACGATATGGTATTACTCCCTTGACACCCCAAAATAACCTTCCCTATCCTATAAGTTATTTTTTTTTTGGAGACCAAAAAATGCCAGAAATCTTCTTTACCCTACTAATACTCAGCACCCTCGCCATCTTTACCTTAATGATATTTAGCCTCCCCTCCACAACCGCCCCCGAACCCTCCATCCTCCAAATCGAGCCAGGCGGACATAAAGTTAGCTCCACAACCGCCCCCGAACCCCCCATCCTCCAAATCGAGCCAGGCGGACATAAAGCATTAATTACCAATGTTGTATTCACGCCCGATGGCCATTCGCTCGTGTCGGCAGGAATGGAGAAACTAATCCGCGTCTGGAACCTAGAAACGGGCCGCACCGAGCGAACCCTACGTGGCCAAATCGGCGAAGGACTTGAAGGAAAAATTTATGCCATGGCACTGTCCCCAGATGGGCGGTGGCTGGCGGCGGCGGGATGGATATATCCAGAATGCGCTGATCGTTGTGGTAATATCCGCCTATACGACTTCCCCACTGGCAAATTAGTAGCCCTCCTTTCGGGGCATACTGATGTCGTTCTCTCCCTGGCATTTTCCCCCGACAGCCGCTACCTCGTCTCGGGCAGCTCCGATGAAAATGCCATCCTTTGGGACATCAAACGAAAGCGTCGCCTACACACCCTAGCCGGACATACAGACGACATCTACGCCGTTGCTTTCACCCCCGACTCAAAGCGCGTGGTGACGGGCAGCTTTGACCACAGCTTGCGCCTCTGGCAAGTACCAAACGGCAAGCACCTTGCCACACTCAAAGGCCACACAGATAAAGTGAGAGCGGTTGCCATCTCACCCCAAGACGGCACCATCGCTTCTGGCAGTTGGGATCACACCATACGCCTCTGGAATGGCCGGACGGGACGCTTTATCAAAACATTAGCGAATCAAGGCACAAGAGTAGGGAGCCTCTCCTTCAGTCCTGATGGGCGTTATTTACTGTCTGGAATTAGTATGCCAAGGAGGCCATTTTACTGCCACGTCTACTCAGTACCCACCGGCAAAAAACAACTCACCTACAAAGGCCATGACAATATCGTACTGGCAACCGCCATTAGTCCCGATGGGCGTTGGGCGGCGACGGGTGGCGGCTCTGATAACGAAATTCACCTCTGGACACTGCGCGATGGCAAACTCAAACAGTGCCTAGTCGGTGCCAGTACTTGGGCGGTGGGATTTTCCAAGGACAAGGATGGAAAAAATCTGGCTTGGAGGAACCCCTGGACACGCCCAACCCCCTCAACCAAGACAACAACTACCGTCGCGCACAAGACTAATGGCGTTCCTGGACACTACACACCCGTTCCGGAATCTGGGGGCCATACTTTAAATCCGCCACAACAACTACAGCCAAGCCAGCATTGAACGCGGAAGTACCGATGGAAATCGTCATTTTAGCTACAGATTCTCCCCCGACGGACAAACGAGCATCAGCGGCACCAAACTCGGCGACTACATCCTTGTAGCTATTGTCTAGCGGAGCAACCAAAAACATCAATAACTACATGGATTATATAAAAAAATAGTCAATATTACTTTTAGATAGAATATTTGACTGAGGGAGGACAGGCACCGGTGTTGCACGCGCCTGGGGGATTTAAATACGCAATCTAAAATATAAAACCGGAAACACAGCAAGATCAGGAGTGCTATCAAGTCCGATGCACGGTTAAAAATCATATTTTTCCAAAAAGCTTGTCCCTAAGTATTGAGGGATCGGATTTTTGGGCGCACTGTATTTATGTAAAGATTTGTTTTTATTCTAAAATTTTAATAAATTTCCAGTGATGCTTCATTTTGACTCTTATACTCTTAGTTCGACGTTTTTTTGTCGCAGTGGTGAGTATTAATATGTGCGCCTGTGTGTCTCGCCCAAAATAAATTTTGAACTCCTAAGGGCAATCCCTTGTGGTTGCCCATTTTTATTGACTTGCATCACTTTGCCCTTGATTTGAAAATAGCCTTCAAAACGCTCAAGCGGTTAACCTCTTAATAAGAGATGAGGCTAAATCAAGCCAATC
>JBDLJY010000336.1:0-6984 GCA_039714115.1 Pseudomonadota bacterium
TCTGGGATTGGTTATAAATATTGCCAATTGCTTCAAAGATCGGATGGTTATGAGTACACACTATAAACTATAACTTTGCCATGCCAGGTTAAAACCAAATCTGGCATGTTTTGTTTTGAAGTTGTCTAAGTTATTTTATGCACATTCCTTAGCGAGAAGTTTATCCCCTTTGGCTACTGCTCCCATTAACATTCAATTTGAAGATTTTGATTTTGGTGGCTCATTTAGGGATTTAATCCATAATAGATTTGCTCATGGAAACCTAAGTTTTGAAATCGTATTTGAAGAAGATCAAAAAAAGTGGGAATTAAAAGTTGTCATTCAAAATGTGGCTGATTCTCCTATTCAAATTATCAGTCATTTTTTAATCAAATCTAATGAGGGTTTTTTTCTGGAGTTGAATTGGAATTTAGCCGCGCCACCCAACCACTTTTATCATGCCAATGGTGCTTTTGAAGGTGATGTTATTGTACAATTTCAAGGGCTCTTGCCAGCTCGTATTATGAGGCTGAGTGATAAAAGTCTTATCAACGAGCCACAATTGAAATCTCTTATTTATGAAATTTGGAGTGCTACTGAACATATAAACTATCTTGGACCATTTCGAGCGTCACCGAAAAGAACCTACGCTTATAGTGGTAGCCAATTGCTAAAAATTGGGCATCAAGGTGAAGAGGCTCCACAGATTTTAGGTATAAATAGTTTAGTTGATGCCAAAATGGCTAATGTCGTTGGAAACTGGTTTGCAGAGAATTTAGGTGGGTGGAAGTTAGAGGTTTCAAAACAAGACGAAGGTTTTGCTATTGTCTTAATAAGTCCAGAGGAATCCAATGTCAAAATCAATTTAATGGATGTTGGACACGGAATCAATCAAGTGTTGCCCTTGGTAGTGAGAGGATTTTTAGGCTATAAAAATAGCAATAGTATCGACATCATAGAGCAACCGGAATTGCACCTTCACCCCGCCGCGCATAGTAGTTTAGCGGAATTAATAGTGAATATGGCCAAAAATGAAAATGGCCGTTTTATTATTGAGACACATTCTGAAAATTTTCTTCTCAGAATGAGAAGGTTGATAGCGGAAGGGATACTGGATTGTCAAAATGTTATCATTTATTGGGTCAATAATGAAGAATTCTCCGATACTACACTCAAACCCATTTATATTGATAGTGAGGGAGAAGTCGATTATTGGCCTAAAGGCGTTTTCACGGAGGATTACCAAGAATTAATTGCCATTAGAAAGGCCCAAAAAAATCCTTATTCTTAAACTTTAAAAAAATCCGATGTCTTGAAGACATCGGATTTTTAGTACTCGTTTGAAGAACATTTTCAACGGCATTATCATATGAAATATTTTTATCAAATGAGGGCTAAACAGCAGGTTATTTCGATTACACAGATTTTAAATCTGATTTCTGAATAACCCTTATTACATTTTAGATGGACACCAACGTCTTGCCACTTTATATGGTGTTTTGACGCAATCCAAAGAGAAAATCGAGAATAAGCAGCAATGGTGGTGGACATTGTACTATGATCTTAGGCGTGAAAAATTGACGCAGGTTGCCGATGGGAAGCCCCAAACGGGTTATATTCCTTTGCATTCATTAATCAGTAAAAAATGCCTTAACTAGCAGAGTCATGTATTGAACTTCCAAGAATATATATGCCTGACAAAACGAGATATAATATTTCCAACCATTCTGGAAGTGCAGAAAATACAAAGTCTAAAAATTCTTCTAAAACGGGTATGGCATAAAATTCACTATATTCAAATAAATTATAAGTGACAACGGCCAATACGCCAGATAAAAAGATTGGACCCAAATAGGATTTTACAACAAATCCTAAACCAAACACAAAAACCACTATGAGATTATTAATAAGGTGATTAAATTCGTACAAGGTATTTCTTTCGTCCATTAAAGAAATAGTGCCGTGAGCAATAACTCCTATGGCAACCACAATGGTAAATATGATTGGAGTATAAATACGACGTGGGCCAATTTTTTTGTCGTTTTTAAATAAAAAGGTTTGCCAACTAAGCCCCAAAATAATGATCCCACCTAGCAATAAAAACTGTAGGGCTTGTGCAATGCCTTCGCCTAAAAAGTCGTAAACGATACGTCTTGGGCCAATATATTCATCATTTTCCCAGATACCGGCTTGTTTGGTGCCATCAGCAAGGTACATCGTGCCGTACCCCTGTTTTTTACCCTCTTTAAAATCGCCTTCATATTTGTTGCCATTGGGCCAAGTATAAGTGCCATGCCCAGTCGTTCTGTTGCCATTTTGCCATTCTCCTTCATATCTGTCGCCATTTGCCGAAGTATAAATACCATATCCATGGGGTTGCCAATAACCGACATATTTGTCGCCATTGGGCCATGTGTAAACCCCCTGCCCATTTACGCAATTTCCTGAGCATTCTGCCTGCACAAGATTATTAAAAGCCAAAAAGTTAATCATAATAAAAAACAATAAATATTTCATGTCATTATTCCAATAGTCTTTCAGTTTAGAGAAGTCCAAGATAAATCCTTTGATAAAACGCGATGTGCTACACAGTCAATTGGCTTAAAAGTGCCTGTAAATCTGGATGACGACTGACTTCAAGATGCTCGGCTGCCCACCATTTATATTTTAAATCGCTTAGAATGTCCTGACTACGGAGATAGACTTGTAACTCTTTAAATTGAGTGTCACATTTCGGCTTGTCCCCGGTAGGATGGCATTGATGTTTTGAGCAAAGGGGATACGTTCAAAATATTCCTGCGTGGTTTAATTAAATTCAAATATTTAATTTTGTGTGTCCGTTCATAAAGCTAAACATTCACAAATTTAAGGTGTTTTGGAGTCCAAAGCTTTAGCTTTGGACTGGAAAATTTATGCTTCAGTACTTAATGATTCATATGTGTGTTCCAACTTAATATTAGTCTCTAAACTCTCTTTTGTCTTAGTCTCAACCCGCGACAAGGCTAACTGGTTTATAGTCATCTGTCTCTCTGATTGACTGGCATGTTCGCGCAATATTTTTACGATTTTTTCATATTCGTGAGTCACGAGAATAACAGTACAGTGTTCGGAGCGTATTATATCAGCTAATACTTCCAAACTCCTTTTCACAAGTGCTTCATCCATAAATGTGGTTGGTTCATCGACGAAAATAACTTTGGGGCTGTAAAGGAGGGCGGGGATATTACAAGGCGTTGTGCCTGTCCGCCGGATAGTTGTGCTGGGCTAGAATCGAGTTCTTCTTTATCGAATCCGACTTTTGATAATATTTTTCTTATAGCCTCATCAATATTGTTGCTTTTTGAGCCATTTCTTAGGCGGGCAACTAAGGAGAGATTTTGCCGAGTAGAAAATATGCGGAGTAAATGTCCATGTTGGGGCAAAAATCCAAAGTATTGGCTGCGAATATGGGCACACTGATCCCGAAGAAACCAACTGGCATCTTGACGGTATAATTTGAAGTAATCTTTGGCGTTTTCAGTTTGCTCCGGTATAAAGGAGAGCTCAGATTCTTTTGTGTTATCAGCCCAATCAAGTAATCCAAGTATATTAACCAAAGAGCTTTTCCCAATACCTGATTCGCCCGTTATTAGGGTTAATTGTCCCCGTTGAATGTCAATTTCGCCTTTTAAATTTAGACTGCTACGATTACGAAATTTTTTTTAAATATTTTTAATCCGAAAAATAGGGTTGTTAGTTGCCATAAATTTAACTTTTTTGATTCAGGAGTGCAAGGCGTACCTTGCACGTCACAAGTTAAAATGAGTAGCTTAGCATCTCCGACGGGGGTAATTGTCGCAAAAAATAAAGGGTTGGCAAAAGCATCCCAAGTATGGCAAAGCTACTAATACTAGCCAGTAAAATGATAGTATCCACAGAATATAAGTAAGAGGTTATTTCAGTTGGCATAATAAAAAACAATAGTGTGCTTGCCAATATAAACGCAAGCGCGACAAAAAATAAAGCCGATAGGATATAAGTGATCACAAAGGCGATTTTTGGCACTCCCAACATACGCAAAATACCAATGCGGTTTAGGCGTGTGTGTAAAACGATGGAAAAGAAAACGAGGAGAATGCCTAATAATAATATAGTTCCTGCCTTAAAAAGATTACGCATTTTTGCTAAGTTGCCTTGATCTTGAAAGGCTTCTTGTAGTGCTTGGATCAGTTCTCCTCGTACCCGTACATTTTTTTCTTCCATAAATTCTTGTAGTGTTCTGGGTAATTTTTTAGCCAGCGTTTGATTTTCTAACACTTTTTGATTTAAGTGAAATATGCCTCCTTTGTAGTGTATCGCATCCCACATCCTATCGGTAATTGGGACTGTTATTAACCGTTTTTGAGGCGTTGGCACTACAAATTTGGTTATAACGTCTAACCACGATATAGGTTGTTTGAGCGTAATACGGAGAATGGTCATTTCACCACTTTTATTAGGCCCATAAACTGTACTTCTGGGTGGCAATTTTTTTTCAATGAGTTGTTTTTCTTTTTCATAATCTTTGAGTTTGTCTGGGTAGCCAATATCAAAACCGCCTTTGATTGGCTTATGGTAAATGCGCGTTTTTAGTCTGGCATATTGTCCAAGAGACATGACATAAGGGCGTTGATAAGGTAGTTTTTCAACAACTGCTAGTATTTTGAGTGGTACATCTTGACGGTATTTTTTTTGTGTTTCACTGGTGAGATGTACCCAGAGAAAATGGGGTTTATTTTGGGGAGTCCACCCTAATTCTCGTAAGGCTCGTTCCGATATAATAATACCTTCGATACTGTTGTCTTGTGGTATTTGCCAGTGAGTTTTTGTATGTTTTTCAATTTCGCGTAGAAGTGCTGTATCACTGTCTTCTCCTTCAAAGGCTAATGCCATGCCTTTCCAGCCTTCAAAGTGTTCTTTATTGGCATTGCGTATGGTGAGTGAGACGCGAGAAAAAGGAAATATTATAGATAGTAGGCATATTGGTAGTCCTTAATATACGCTAAACTCGCATTATACACGCGGTACATTAAAAATATTATTGTACTCATAAAATGGAAAAAAACACAACCCACTAAATGACTAAACTTTTTAGAGTTGATTGATAGCGGTTAAAAACATAGACAAAATTTATGCTGGACGCAGCGCGGGGGGCACTGCTTTTTTTTGTAATAAAATAAATCAGTTGTCCTGCACGATATGGCATTGATCTATATGGTGGGCGATGCGGTAAAATCGTGGGTAGTGCCTCTTATTCGCTCTCTTTGGTTAAACTTAATAGACACAGTTGATCACTGTTCTAAAAGTTACCCCAGGTGCTTTTAAGGCGGCACAACAAATGTTTAAACAAACAGTTACTCTTACTTTAAAACGCCAAAACCACAAAAACCGGCGTGGCATGGTCTATGTCTAAGGGGTAAGCTCCCTTGGGTGATAAACCATCTACCACCTTTTATATATATAATTAAACTTAAACTTAGGCCCAACGAGTCGCACACTCTTACCGTGAGATTTATCTTAAGTTAAGATAACTTTCTAAAAAGTTAATTAACGTGAAAAAATGTCTGTCGAAAAAATGACAGTAAAAATTAAAGTATTGTTTTTATTAAATTATCAATTTAACAAAAAAAATAACAATCGCACAAGGCATTGTTTTTATTAGGTTCTATAATTTTACCCATGATTTTCAGATCAGCTTCATTTTGACTCTTATATATAAACTAATATATCTCGGAGTCCAAGATTTATCTTGGACGTCTCGTCCAAAATAAATTTTGGACTCCTGTCTCGGAGTCAATGCCATTAAGTTAAGAGTTCGTAGTAGGCGATTTATCGCCTCACCGTGACAGCAATTAGATGCGATACTTCGCCTACACCTCTGCGTACAGTTTTCCTTAACTTAATGGCATTGGTGGAACAAAGGCGCGTGGGAACTGTAAAAATCAGTCTAGTGTGATGCTTTACGTTTCGCTATGATTTCCTCAGCCAGTGTTTTGACATCTTTGTTGCCTAACCATTGATGCCGCTCAGTGGTGTAATCTCCCTGGCCTGTTTCCGATTGTTGAAAAAATCGTATCATGCCAACTGGACCTAAATGGCGTGCCAGTAAATCAATTCCCGTCTGGCGAATCTGTTCTAATGTCATTGTTTGCTGATTCATCTATTTTCTCCTGAAACCATTTTAATGGATTTTCAATGCGAACATTTAATTGTTGTGAATACCGAACACCTAAACGCCGCAATTTGTCGTCAGTAGTAAGGAAAACCTCGGCTTGTCCTTGTTCTGCACACGCGACATGCAGCGCATCATACACATCAAAGCCGATAGATTCAAGCACTTCACCGCGTTTAATCAGATTGGTATCCAGCAAAACAAAATGGGGCAAAATTGATGCCATCAGGGAATTAACACGATTTTTCCGTTCCACGCTGGGCGTTTGTGCAATTTCAAAATCCATGGTTTCACTACTTATCCATTGCCATTCTCCCAATTCAAAACGCTTCAATATTAAAAGAATGGCCTCGGCTTCCAATCTAATGCGTTCTTGTGTTTGATTGTCAAATGGCCTATTAAAACAACAGACATCCAGATAAATCTTCTTCATGTCCTAACTATTACCTCCCTTGTTTTATCACACTTTTAGAACTGTGATTTTGATGATGATATAAATGATGAACCAGATAAAAAATCATCACAAAAATCTTAAGGAAAGACACAGTGAAGCTCAGCTAATAAATGGTGGGACGCACCCCGGAACGCTCTTATGTTACATAATGTGCCGGTGTGGAAATAATCCATGCGTCGTGAATTGTAGGGGCAATCCCTTGTGGTTGCTGGTGGTATATTAAATTTTTGGAGTTGCCTTAGTACAATGCCACTCAGCAAGCGTAGGGTCAATGCCAGTATGATAACCCCACCAAATAAGACCTGCCAGGTATCCAAAACATGGCAGGTCGTTGTAAATTAAAGGAAAAATTAACCTGACA
>JBDLJY010000337.1:0-6940 GCA_039714115.1 Pseudomonadota bacterium
AAATAAGACTGTAAAAGTCCCAAACTTAAAAGCGTGGGAGCCAGTATTAAAAACCATTTTATTTTCATATAAATTTTCTCTATTAGTTAGGAGTCCAAAATTTATTTTGGACTTGCCATCAAACCCATCCAATCGCAACAACACTCACCTCTACTCCATTAACCACTTCAATAGTTGACAATTTTTCAAGCACCGTTTCCTCAAGCACCGGAATAAACAAAGCAATAGTCACGCTTGATATGCCTAAATTCTTGGCATAATCAGCCGCTTGCTCTTGAGCGGATTTGAGTTGATAACTATTAACAAAGCTTTTAACTTCGATAATGCCCCGTTGTTTGCCACACCTAAGATGAAGATCGACTGTGCCATTGCCAGTGGGAAATTCTGGAGTCACCACACAACGCTCGGACACTGCATCCCTAAGCCAGTTAAAAAGATGAAAGTGTCCAACCGCTTCTTTTAGCTTTAAATCAGTTTTCCTGCGGGGCTGCTCCTTCCAAGGATTAATGCCTTGTGCTTTGAGGCGAGCCAGATAGTCCTTATACCTTGTCAGCAAAGCCGGTAGATTAAGTAGGGGCAATCCCTTGTGGTTGCCCGCCGTACCAGCAAAAACGTCTGCCAAATCATCTAGCGGTTGCAGGGGAAGTATCGCTGTTTCATCAGCAACAATTTCATTTGTCAGCGCATAATAAAGACAATCCTGAATAAAAGGTGAGGAAAAACGGCAAATCTCTCCCAATCCGCCATTGGCTCGCTGAATGGTTTCTGAGGTGATGATACCATGAAGATACATATAGCTGCACTTAGGATCATAAAAAGAAAATTGCTCGGACGAATGGGTAAAAACCTTTATTAAAAAGGCTTGATATTCCGACATTCTGGCTTTGGCAATCAAATTCATCACCGTATTGTTTTGTTCGACAAAACGCGCCTTATGCCAAATCAGTTCCCAAGTCTCCATCCCAATAACTTGGTTAGTGCCGGGATTGTATTTTTCAGTCAGCATCTCTCCAAACCATGAAACTAAACCGGGCTGCCCTTTTGTGGATTGATAAATTTTGTCCACCACTGCTGCTTCAATCTGTTGACCACTTTCTTCTTGGTACTGACGATATAATTCCTTGACTTCTTCAGGCGTTAAATTGGGCACATTCAACGATCTTTGAATGTTAAACGGAGAGCCCCGTTGACTTTCAATACCCAATACCGCCCGAACTCCAACCAGTGCGAGCCCGTGTAGCCAGTTGTTTTTACGGTTAAGATACAACTCCCGAAATTGTGCAACCATCAAGTCTATCAAAGCGAGTGGAATAGTATCCACTTCATCTATCAACAGGATGAGCGGACGATCCCATAATCCCTCAGTTCTTGAGAACAATTGAGAAAAATCATCCCAGTTTTTGACATCAGGGTGTTCTGGCAAACTTCTCTTGATTAATCTGCCAAAGGCTGGGGGAAAATCAGCTTGTTTTTCTGGAAAACTCATCCCTCTCAATCCACCCAGTGAGAAATTCAAAAGGGTAAATTTTTCTGGGTATTGCTGTGAAATGGCTTGTTCTAATTCTCTCATCAGCCAAGTTTTGCCCGTTTGACGTGGTGCCCAAATTGTAAAGTAATGCCCCCCTTTTTCGGGATTAGCAATAAGTTGCTCAACACCCTTTGCAATCAGCGCTTGACGTTGGACACAAAAATGGTCCTGACAATCGACTGGTCCATAAGAGCAAAAATGTCTCATAATTGACTCCTTTTAAAAGTTCTACAGGGATTTACTATCATATCATAAAATCAGTCGTAAAAAAATGGCACCCAAAAAATCCTATTTCTTGAAGAAATAGGATTTTTAAATGACCGGCTGGAGACGCTTGAACTTAAAACACTTCAAAACACCGCTCCGTCCACACCCACTGAGGTATATTTTCCAAAACGGCTCCATTTTTCGGAGATAGAATCCCATAAAAACAATAGCTACCCGTCGCCAAGGTTTCGGGCAAAGTTAATTGCAGTAGGCTCAAGGGACTCCCCTGATTCCTTAACGCTGACCATTTTTCGGCTTGGTTGAGCGACGCAAACTCATTTTCCCCAGAAAGTGCGACAAATTGTCCATCAGGCAACACCACCGCTGCATACAGATCATAGCCCCAATTGAGATGCTCGATCAGGCTCACCTGAAACGATTCGCCGCGTTGGTAGCGATCTTTGAAGAAGACGATCTCAATAGTTGATTTATCAGGTGGTGCTAGGCCGCCGCTCTCCTGCACTAGTGAAATTATCAAAAACGATTGTGAACCAGATCATCCAATATTTCCTTGATTGGCGAAACCGTCACCCCCTGAGACTTATGATACGCTTCATGAACGGGTGCCACGATCCAAACATGATCCGGCTCTAATAGCTCCAACGTCCCCGAAAAACCACGCGAAACCTTTGGTGCCACAGAAGATTTAAACTCAAAAGCAAGTCGCCGGCGTCCCCGTTCAAGGACCAGATCAAGCTCCTCACCGGATGCTGTTCTATAAAAACTGGCACGCCATCCGGGCATAACCGCCAAAATCTGTTCCAGGCACCAGCCTTCCCACGACGCACCTGCAATCGGGTGCCCCAACAAATCCTCAGTGTCTTCTATCTCCAACAGTGCGTGCAGAATACCTGAATCACGTAAATAAACTTTAGGGCTTTTCACCAGGCGCTTTTTAATATTTGCTATGAATGGTGGCAAAATGCGTACCATGAAAGTTTGCGCCATAATGTCCAGATATTTACGAATCGTCGGATGACTAACTCCCAGTGATTGGGCCAATTTTGAGTGATTTAGCAATTGTCCATGATAATGAGCCAACATAGTCCAAAAACGCCGCATTGTGACCGCCGGAATGGAAAAACCAAATTGTGGAATATCGCGCTCCAAAAAAGTACGGATAAAATCCGTCCGCCATTGAAAACTATGTGTCTCGTTCGCTATCAATAGTGCATCGGGAAAGCCGCCACGGGTCCACATCAAAACTGGATCGGCGTAAAGTGCCGGATTTTCTGCGATCATTTCATCATAACTAAAGGGTGCCAACTCAATAAAATGGATGCGCCCAGCCAATGTTTCTGAACTTTGCCGAATTAATTCTTGGGATGCAGAGCCTAAAATTAAAAATCGGCCAGGTTTGCGGTTATCATCTACGGCTACGCGAAGCACGGGAAATAGTTGTTGCCCCATTTGTACTTCATCAATGCAAATCAGTTTATCTCTTTGAGTGTGAAAGAAAAATTCTGCATCTTCGAGTTTACGCAGGTCAGATGGTCTCTCAAGGTCCAAATAGACGGTATTTTCGCAGTCGCGTACTATGTGTTTTGCCAAAGTGGACTTGCCACATTGTCGGGGACCGAGCAACGCCGTTATTGGAAAGGAATTCAGTGAATCCCTGAGTTCTGTGGCAAGCCGTCTTGGAATATATCTTTGTAAATTGTAAGTCATGGTTTCAATATACCATGATAAAGGGTTTTTGGCACAAAAAAAACGAGAAATAGGAGTCCAAAATTTATTTTGTTTCGACGAGACGCCCATATTTAAATAAATCCGAATAAAACTCCACCTAATCGTTTTTCTTGTTTGCCAATGTCAATGTAGCTGAGGATTTTCTCCATTTGCTCAATAGAAGCTTGTGCCCCCATCATAGTATCGGTATCTAGCGGATTACCTTGCTTGATTTGCTTAACACGAGCAAGAGCTTTTTCCATCAATTGATCATAGATAGATTCAGCAATCAAAGCGCGTGAAGGGCATGTACAGACTTCCCCTTGATTGAGGGCAAACATCACAAAACCTTCTATAGCCTTATTAAAAAACGCATCGTCTTTGACGCAGACATCCTCGAAAAAAATGTTAGGAGATTTGCCACCGAGTTCAAGTGAGACAGGGATAATGTTTTGCGAGGCATATTGCATAATCAACCGCCCCGTTGTCGTCTCACCAGTAAAGGCAATTTTAGCAATACGCTTATTGGAGGCTAAAGGTTTACCGGCTTCTACGCCAAAACCACTGACGACATTTAGCACACCTTTCGGTAACAAATCGCCAACCAATTCCAGCCAAACCATAATAGAGGCAGGCGTTTGTTCAGCAGGTTTAAGTACCACACTATTACCAGCAGCGAGTTTCCATGCAGCCATCAACAGCGGAAAATTCCACGGAATAATTTGCCCTACCACCCCCAGCTGTTCGTGGAAATGATAAGCCACCAAGTCAGAGCTTAAATCACCGAGAGTGCCTTCTTGGGCACGAATGCAGCCGGCAAAATAGCGAAAATGGTCAATAGCGAGCGGGATATCAGCCGCTAAAGTTTCTCTAACCGCTTTACCGTTGTCCCATGTTTCGGCAACGGCGAGTTTTTCCAAATTAGCTTCCATGCGATCAGCAATCTTATTGAGAATGTTTGAGCGTTCCGTCACCGAAGTCCGCCCCCATTCTTTTTGTAGAATGGATTCACAATCTTGAGATGACTTTCAATTTTCTGCTCATGTTGCATATCTTCTGAATAGAGAATAGTACAGTCATTTTCCAATGCGCTGGCTATTACTTGACTGTCGTAGTAGCTGTAACCAGAAATTTCCGCAATCTTGAGCGCACGGCGGATGGTATCGTGGGTGATAGGATACAGTATCGCCTTTTCTACAAACTTGTCTGTGATGCGGCGTATTTGTGAGTAATCGTAATTCAGTTTACGGTACATCACATTAATGGATTCGCTGATGATTTGTGTAGAAATGACGACATTTTTTTTGCCTAATAATTCGATAGCACGTTGTTTTTTGACAATATCATTGCTAACGCTGTAAATCAAAACATTGGTATCCAAAAAATGCGTATTCATCGTCGTTCATTGGCTTCCTCCCGATTAAAGCGATAGCCCGTTAAATCAGCATTAAATTCGTCAAAAAAACGCTGGAGTTCTGTGCTGTCGGTTTCTTGAGGGAGAGGTTTTGGTTCCCGAAGTAAAACGACTCTCACAGTGTTGTTATACCAGTCTTTATAGATCTCTGGTATGCTGATCTGTCTATTCTGTACTTTCGCAATAAATTCAACGACTTGCATAATAATATCCTTAATTGAGTACAACCTTCCAAATAACGACGCTCCTGTTCTCGCTCCGCATCACTACCACTCACCAAATCCGGCAACAATTAGCGGATGCCCGTGACTAATGTCTAAAACTTTAGACACTAATTTTTTATCATCTACATCACTATACCATAACTGATTTAAGACCTGATGACTCTGCAAAAACAACCGTGCCTCATTATTTGGTAATGGTCCTAAAGCCAACCATACCGTCTTATCAACCAAAATCACCGGTCGATGCCGACTGGTAATAATTACCCGCGAATGCCCTTGCAACCTAGTCACAAACACCGTCAATAATTCCGTCCATTCTGGTTCTTGACACACATAACCCTGACTCTCCGCCAACAAATTAATCTCAAAGTTATCTATAATCAATAAGATAGGATAACTCTCCAGCACCGCCAGCAAATTCTCCCGCATCGTCTCATACCGTGCTGGTTCATCTTGAGCCAATAAAATTTGGCGATACTCATCATCTTGACAGTCTTCGCGATAAGCCTTATTCAACCGCACCAACAACGAATCCATCTGCTGATAAAAAGCCGAAGCATTCATAGCATAACCACGCGACTGCACCACTAATACCCAATCAAACCGACTATGCCATAAATTAACCACCTCCGCTGCTAACGCCGTTTTACCCAAGCCCTTATGCCCCGTGGTATTCGTTATCTCAATGCCATTAAGTTAAGACAAACCTGACAGGTGTCAAAAACCTGTCAGGTTAATTTTTACCTTAACTTACAACGACCTGCCATGTTTTGGAAACCTGGCAGGTCTTCTTTTGGGGGCTTAACTTAATGGCATTGATTCGTTATCTCCGTTTCTTGGGCAATACTTAAAAACGCCCCCGAATGACATGCACTCAAAAATACCACAGACGGCACAAAACCACCGGCTTGTTGGAATAATTTCACCAAGCCAGCACCCGAAATATGATTATTTTCCTCGCCCTGCAACACCAAACTATCATGATTACCATGCCCGCTCCAATGGACAATATGATAACCCTTCGCCGCCCGAACTTGCTCCGCAATCGTAGCCCGCGTCACGCCATAACATAATTTATCAATCTGCACCAATCGCCGTGGCAAAATTTTCTCATAAAACAATGTCAACAACTGTTCCCGTTCCAAACGTGCAGCCAAGGGATTACTCTCTTCAGTCTCCGCAAAAACCAACAAAACCCGCAAAACCTCATCCGCCGCCAACTCTAATGGAATTTCCCGATCTTGAGGAAAATCAGTCCCAGTAATCGCACGTATTGCCACATTACGCGCCAACAATGGCTCTTGTTGAATATCTGGACGCGCCATTTCCCAACACCTCGCGCCCCAAAAATACGCCTAACTGCGCGATCAACTCATCCTCTGACAAAGTTTGCTGCTTATCCGGCAACAACCGATTGGCATAACGTTTCACATGCTCACGAGTATTAAATAAACCTACCCATTCAAACCAATGTTCATTCTCAATCTTTACTTGCTGTGCTGCCAAATGTTGCCCCTGCTGATCGCGTAATCTTAGGGTGGCTTGGTTTTTAGTTGGATGGGTTTCAATATCTAAAACGAATAATTTGGACATGGTGTTTAGTTCTTATCCTAAGTTTGCTAGTTCCTGTTCAAAATCATCGGCTAGTTTTTCTAAAACCGTTTTTCGTGCCAGACATAGACGATCACAATTCAGATTAAATGTTTCTATTGTCGCTTCAACTTTATCAGGATCAATACCTGCTTGAAGACAAGCACTTTTATTCACTTTGAGGGCACCCAGACGATCAATGCCAGTATGATAACCCCCCCAAAAGAAGACCTGCCAGGTTTCCAAAAC
>JBDLJY010000338.1:0-6922 GCA_039714115.1 Pseudomonadota bacterium
AAAATAGCAATCGAGGTGCTAATAAATGAGAGCACTGAAAATGAAAATTAGAGGTTTGAAAAAGTCTCAATTTGAGCGTTTAGGCGAACTCACTCACCATGCTAAAGACCTTTACAACCAAGCGTTATGGACACTACGCGAGGCTTTTGAGGCAACCGAGAGATATTTTTCATATCCCCAAATGGACAAGGCAATGAAGCAAGTCACCAACCTTGAAGGTGAGGTCAACTATCGCTTATTGAAAAGTGCTGTTTCTCAACAGACGTTACGACGACTTGATAAAAATTTCAAGTCGTTTTTCATGTGTCATCATGATTTCAAAAAGAATCCCGGCAAGTACAAAGGAAAACCCAGGCCACCCAAGTATAAACAAGAAAAGCATGATAATTTGATCTACAACATTTGTGCTTTTCAGGTAAAAAGTCGGGTTCACATTGCCAAAGAGCCATTCTGTGTACTTTTTAAAATGCCAGACTCCAAGGTTTTCAAAATGGCGCAAATTATCCTTTTTGAACAAGTTGTCGTGTTAGAAAAGGGTTTGGAGATAAAAGTCCCTAATCAATTGTGGGATGTCTCACTAAAACAAGTGGAAATTATCCCCAAACATAAAAGCTTTCATGCTGTTTTTGTTTATGAAGAAAACCCTGATGACTTTCAGCAGGTAAAACAAAATGACCAAATAATGTCCATTGACTTGGGCCTCAATAATCTGGCTACCTGTGTTACCAACGGTGTTATCGAGCCTTTCATTATTGATGGTAGGCGCTTAAAGTCAATAAATGCTTTTTATAATAAGCGTAAGGCTAAAATGCAATCAAAACTATCAGAAAGGGGGAAAAAATGGTCGCAAAAGCTCCAAAGCCTAACAGATTGGCGTAATGCTGTTGTAAATGATTATATGCACAAAGCGACCTCTTATGTTGTTAAAACCTGCGTTGAACATGGCATATCTAAAGTGCTTGTCGGTGATGTTGTCAAATCGCTGAATCAAATAAACTTGGGCAAAAAAACCAACCAAAACTTTGTTAATTTATCTCTGGGCCAGTTTGTGGACAAATTAAGCTACAAACTTGGGTCGCACGGTATCGAACTGATAGTGACAGACGAGAGTTATACGAGCAAAGCTAGTTTTATTGACGGTGACAAGATGCCTAAGCAGTACAACCCGAAAGCCAAACAGAAACGTACATTTAGTGGTCAACGTGTCAAACGCGGCTTGTATAAATCAGGCGACGGCACCGTAATTAATGCCGACGCGAATGGTGCGTACAACATCCTGCGAAAGACTGACTCTGACTTTTCCTTTTCAAAACTGGCAGAAAAGGTAGGCGCAAGGATCAAAGAATGGTTACACCCAAGCAAACGGGTTAGACCTTTACCAACAAAAGCACAACAATTTGAGATTGATGTGAAAAGTCAAAGAAGAAAAAGTAACCTGAGCTTCCATTAGGCGACTGGATCAAGGGTTGATACCTCCCTTATTCACACTGTTGAAATGTCTGCCTCATTTCGTGGACATGTAAATAGTTGTCAATAGAATTGCTATCTGATCCATTTTGTAATTTTAAACCCTTTATTTATAAGTGGTCTGATAGGTGTATTTTTGCGGGAACAGCAGCGTAGAAGATGTAAGGCAGTGGTGTTTGATGCTGATATGTCTCCATCTGTTAAAGAATTGCCGGATTATAGCCTAAATACAATGACTAGCAACAAAACTGTCAGGGTGCTATATTTTATTCGCCCTTGACTTTAGCCAGTATTCCTTTCTTAAGTTATGACGCTTTTTATTTGCTGAAGACAATTCGGCGTTCCGGCTCCCATAAGCGAAGTCCGGTGATGACGATGTTTGAAATTGTGACTGTGGGGGGCAGTTTCATCAGCAGGCAGTTTATCTGGTGTTCCTTGTTACTGATGATATCGTTCAGTATTCGCAAGATTATTTTGCAGTTGGGCAATCTGACCCAAATTGCCTTATCTGAGGTATTGCATCCGCAATTTGCCAAGGTTTGGGTATTGCGTAATCAGGTTGAAGTGGAAACCTATCTGGAAAAAGTGCAAAAAGGCGAGGTATTAGTTGTGCGTGCAGGGGAAGTGATTGCCTTTGGTGGCGTAATGACCGAAGGACAGGGGCAGGTAGAGCAGTATACCTTGAGCGGAACGACGCAGATTTTGCCCAAACAGCCTGGAGATTGGGTTTTGGCGTTTAGCCGGGTGAATTCAGGACGTTTGCAGATTCGTTACAGCTAATGGCTTAATAATGATGACAAATTCGTTAGAGACGCAGGCGCAACATGCTGATAAATTGATTAAAAAATATGCCTTTGGTTCGGCAGCAAGCGGTTTTGTGCCAATACCGTGGATGGATGTTATGACTTTGATCTATGTGCAACGTATGATGCTGTATCGTCTGTCCAAACTCTATGGCATTCCGTTTTCTCGGAATTTTGCCAAGTCTGCGTTGGCAACCTTAATCGGTGGGGTTATGCCAGCCAGTGCGGCACCGATAGCGGGCCGTTTGCTGAAGATGATCCCTGGCATTGGTACTCTGGCAGGTGGTGCCAGTATGGCTGCATTGGGTAGTGTGACGACCTATGCTGTGGGTAAAGTGTTTCAGAAGCATTTTGAAAACGGTGGCGATTTTCAAAATCTTGATCGTGAAAAAATGCAGGAGCAATTTGCCGAAGAGCTTGAAAAAGGTAAACACTCATTTCTGAATGTTTAAAATAACCCCATAAAACAAAATTTTTTATTATATCATATAAAAAATTCAATGGCTTATGCGTAATTATCTTAATAAAGATTAAGAAAGCTTAAAAAAGTCAGATTTTAATGATTTCACCATTTAAAGTAGAGAATATTTCTATGCATTTACTCCTGATTATAATCGCAGCATCTCTGTTTGTTTTTCTGCTACTTTCAGTTCTAACTCCTCAAAATAAAATATTAGAGGGAATTGGTAGTCTGGAAAACATCTTGCCGTCCTTTATGAAGAAAAAGACAAGCATGGCATCCTTGCTTAAAGCTTGGGTCGAAAATACGTTGACAGATAAACCGGAGTTGCAGACCTGGTTGCTGTCATTGTCTCCTGAGGGTTTGGAAGTATTAACCGATAAAGTTGAAGTATTTTGTACCGATATGGGTATGGATCTGGCATGGTTACTTGCCCCGGATGCTGAAGTAACCCCCGATCTGACCCAGAAAACCGAAGAACTGGTGATTGATTACTGCAATCTTTGTCTGAAAGCGCTACAGAATCAGCCTTCGGCAGCAGCAGGGTAGTTAG
Organism: Pseudomonadota bacterium; assembly: GCA_039714115.1. Lineage (GTDB taxonomy): Bacteria > Pseudomonadota > Gammaproteobacteria > Beggiatoales > Beggiatoaceae > Thiomargarita. The sequence continues at coordinate 3,284 of JBDLJY010000338.1, forward strand.
ACTCCAACAGCTTCTGAGTACTAGGAAATGGTAAGTGGACAAGGTAGTTTGATTACAGTTGAAATTTTCATATCTCTTTATTTATGATATAAAAGCTTAAAAAATAGCTGTGTAACCTTGTTCACTTCAATCTCTCTAAGTTGCGTAGTGCTGCATTTTTATAAATGCCATGCTGGTGATTTACTACGCACGCTTTGCTAAGGGGCTTGCTGCTTTAAACCACCTTGGCTTTAATAATTTTACTCAAAACCAAAAAATCAACCACTGACTTAGCAAGTCCCATGCTTGAGCAATTTATTATATTTTTATTTCACCTCGCATATACTCAACGGCCTTTCCTGAAATTTGTACACGATTATTTGCAATCTCGCAAACCAATTCGCCACCTCTGCTAGATAATTGCTTTGCTCTTAGTTTTGTAATTCCAAGTTCTTTAGACCAGTAGGGGGCTAGTTGTGTATAGGCTGAGCCTGTGACGGGGTCTTCATTAATACCATATTTTGGTGCAAAAAATCGCGCTACAAAATCATAGTTTTTTGATCTTGCAGTGATTATTACACCGCGTAAATCTAGCTTTTTTAGCATATTTTGATCAGGCTTTATTGACAGTATGTCAGCCTCATTCTCAAAGATGACAACAAAGTCTTCAGACTTCAGGCATTTGACAGGTTTGATAGCAAAAGCTTTTTCTATTTCAATCGGAATATCACATACAACAGGCTCTTGAACAGGAAAATCCATTGTCAGTAAATCATTATTTTTGGATACCTTTAAAATGCCCGATTTTGAATCAAATAAAATAGTTTCATTTTCATATCCAAGACAATGGAACAGCACATAGGCTGCTGCCAATGTTGCATGACCACATAAGTTGACTTCTGCAACAGGTGTAAACCAACGAATGTAGAAGCCTTTTTGAGTGGGAACAAAGAAAGCAGTTTCAGAAAGGTTATTTTCTTCTGCGATAGATTGCATGACACTATCAGGCAACCATTTATCCAAAGGACAAACAGCGGCAGGATTTCCTTGAAAGGGCTTGTCAGCAAAGGCATCAATTTGAAATAATTTCATCAGTTTTTTTTTAATGCTTTTTTATTTATATGTTTTGAATCTTCACCGCCTACTCGCCCTTTGCTCGCGGTGACCACTTCAGCGTAAACCGCTGACGGAATAATCAGTTTTCCAAATAATTCTTGGAGTAAATTAAATCTATTTATTCGCGCCAGAGCAATCAGTGGTGTTGAATCAGAAACCACTTTAAGAGTTTTCAGGATAATAGTTTATTTAAGGTTGAGTTGAATCATTTCCCATTTATTAGATAATCCAGCAAATTCTCTGGCTTTACCAAGGGAAAGTTTACCTTCCCGATAAAACTCAACTGCAAGCGTTTGACGTAGGTACTCAGCCCATTGTTTTTTATGAACTTTAAGTGCCAGCAAAATGGGATGAGGTATTTCAAAATTTCATCAAATAACCCTCAAAATGCTTAAGTCCCGTTTTTATTGGCTTCTGTTTTAAAAAGCCCGTGATTCGCTCCGCGAGTATTACAGGAAAACCTTAAATAACTACAGGGATTATATTTAAAAAAGGATAAGTCAAAACAAAATCGCAAATTAAATTATTTATGCAACTTTTTGTTTTTATTATACACTTTTTTCCACATTGATTTTCAGTAAATCTATGTGTTCAACTTGATTTTCTTTGATGATATCCGAGAGTCTTCGGAGTTGAACCTCAAAGGTTTCACTTTTAAACTTATAAGCCAGCAGTTCCTCCAACGAGTTGTCATTTTGGGCTAGAGAAGCAACTGCACCATTGTGTACTTGCTTGTGTAAAAAAGACTTCACAACTTCCTTTTCAAAATCCGCATCCGCATAAAGCCCTGACAGAAAGGAAAATTTAGATAACCTCTCGCAAGCCCAGCACCACCAATATATAATTCGCCCTTTTCCCCGATTGAAACCGGTTGCAGATTGCAATCTAAAATATAAGTTTGGACATTAGCGAGAGGACGACCAATGACTGGCTCAATCGAAGTTCGTATCTCACAAAGGGTGGCATCTACCTATGCATAAACCGTACATTCGGTGGGGCCATAAACATTGTAAAAGTGGAGGTGTTCGGCTTGTGCCAACGCTTGCCAAGTCGATTTATTGATAGGCTCACCGCCAATGAGGATTGTTTTGGGCGTTGACAGCGGTTGCGACAATAGTCCGGCTGAAATAAGTAAACCCAGTTGCGATGGCGTACAGTCAAATACATCTATCTGGCTATCTTTAATATAGTCTAATAGAGCCGTGCCATCAAAACGGAGCCATTCTGGAATGATAATGAGTGTATGACCATACAGCAGTTGAATAATCTGTTTGACAGACGTGTCAAAGGCTAAACTCCCATTCAAACTGACTCGCAGTGGCTGATTCTGATAACGGCTATAGACGGTTTGGTAAAGGGCACTTGCCAGATTGAGAATAGAACTTTGTTGGATCGCAACCCCTTTTGGTATTCCGGTTGAGCCTGAGGTGTAGATAACATAAACCAAATTCTCCGGTGTCACTTTACAGACGGGATTCCCCTCAGAGAGATTTTCTTTTGAAGTTTCCAAGCAGACAATCTGTGTTTTATGTTCAGGCAATCCTTCAACTAATTTGTTCTGAGTCAATAGGATTGGCACTTGGGCATCTGCCAACATAAAGGCGAGACGTTCTTTCGGATAGGTGGGAGCCAATGGCACATAAGCACCACCTGCTTTGAGAATCCCCAACAATCCGACGATCATCTCTAAAGAACGCTCGATACAAATACCCACTAGTACTTCGGGCTTGACTCCGAGTGATTGTAAATGGTGTGCCAATTGATTAGCGCGGCGGTTTGGGTGTCCGCTCTACTTGTTCCTCAAAGAGTTGGTGAATACACTTGTCTTTGGGGTAGTCGGTTTGCGGCGGACAGTTCAAGATTTGAGTTGTTATTGTGGATATTCATCAAGTTGTTTTCCTAGACGTAGTTTGAAAAGGCTGACATGTAAGGTTGACATATAGAAAGGGTTGACACGTAGGAAGGGCTGACAGTTCAGCCCCGGATTTGTCGTCAGTTGCCGGACGGGATTACAAACCCTGAGCGTACTGTCACCCACTTTTAGGTCGTACACTGCATTGATAAAATCGGCTACCTGTAACTAATAAGGCCAAGATTTAAAAGAGTCAAAGGCCTGTAAAAAAAATTACCTATTACAGCTAATCCCATAGCAGCAGCACTTGTCTTAACAAAGTGATTAGCCTTTTTTTCAATATCATCCGCATTTGCAAGGGCATCCTTATGATTGTCTTTTTTTACTGTGCAAATATCCTTTTTTGACGTTTTTTCTAAGACTTTTGAACCAACATAGAAACCCAATAATACTTCTAAACTTAATAATATCATTTGACTTTTACCTGTTATTTTGCTCCATATTCTTCCATAAACCCACCGTATAAGCAGCGCTATAAAACAAAATGGATTGCAATGGCCCAAAACCTAGCAACGGTACGGCAACCGCATTAGCTCCAGCAAATCCGAGCCAGAAATTCAGGCTGTTACTTAACCGCTTATGTAAATGATTCGTTATGTCGAATAAACCATCCAACGGCGCAAGGTTGTCAT
>JBDLJY010000339.1:0-6892 GCA_039714115.1 Pseudomonadota bacterium
CGATCACCGAAAATACGTCCAAGATAAATCTTGGACTCCGGAAAAGCACAAGTGCTTACCGTTTTTTTTTACTTATCTATTGTAAATAAAACTTGATCTAGGCTAAAATTACAAATAACTATAAATTGCTTAGGACATCGCCAAACAAACTTAGTACTGTCGGGTGTCTGGCTTAACATGAATAAAAAAATGATGAAAATATTACAACTAGAATTAATCGCTTTTGGCCTATTTACCAATAAAACCTTAGACTTTTCAGTCGGACAACCCGGTTTACACATCATTTCTGGTGCCAACGAAGCGGGTAAGAGCACCATGCGCCGCGCTTTAACGCATTTATTTTTCGGGATTCCAGAACGCACCCCCGATGCCTATCTCCATGCCAACAGACAACTACGCATAGGCGCACGGCTGCTGGGGGACAACGGTGAAGAATTCTTATGTTATCGGCGCAAGGGACGCAAAAATACCTTGCTGGATGCCAACAATAAACCCTTAAATGAAAAACGCTTACAAGCCCTTCTTGGGGGCATGAAAGAGGCACAATTTACCACCTTATGTTGTTTTAACCATGAACGTTTGCGGCAAGGCGGCGAAGATTTACTCAATGGCGGTGGCGATGTCGGAGAAAGCCTATTTGAAGCGGGCACGGGTGCTTTAAAAGTGCATGACGTGTTAGCCGATTTGGATAAGGAAAAAGATGATTTATTCAAGGGTCGTGGCAATAAACAACTGTTAAATAAGCAAATTATTGCTTATCAACAGGCCCAAAAACGCATTCAAGACAATTCGCTATCCGCCAACCAATGGAGTGAACACGCCAAACACTTGGATAAAGCGCAGCAACAACAGCTCCAATTCACTCAGCAATTACAAAATCTCCGTGCCGAGCTACATCGCTTAGAACGTATCCAACGTACCCGCCCCCTGTTGCAACGGCATCAAGAACTTAAAGCAGAATTGGCAAATCTTACCCACATTATTCTTTTACCGGATGATGCCGCTTCAAAACACTTTCAAACCAAGCTCGCATGGCGTACCGCCCAAGCCCAAGAAAAGCAAGCCCGCCAAGATATAGCTAAATTACAAAGCCAAATCGATGCCATAAAAATCCCTCAAACCTTATTGGCACAAAAAGCCACTATTGATGATTTGCGGGGACGCTTAGGCAGTCATCAAAAAGCCGCCCGCGATTTGCCTGGGGTACGCACCGAAATGCGGACTGTTGAAAGTGATGCTCGCGCCCTATTACGGCGCATTTATCCCCAATTGGATTTACAAGATGTCCCCGCGATGGCGGTGACAAATCCACAACGTGAGCATCTCAAGCGACTGGCAGATAACTATCCCGCCTTGCGCGAGAAACAAAACAGCATCAACAAACGCTTAGAAGACGTGACTCAACAATTGGCACAACAACGCAACGCTTTAAAAGCCTTGCCACTTTGCCCGGATTTGACCCTGTTACGAGCCGCCTTAACAAGGGCTTGTCAATATGGCAATTTAGAAGAAATTCATGCCAAAGATGAGAGCGAGGTGCGTTTGCTGACGAACAATGCAAAGCTTGGCTTAAAACAGGTAGGCGGCTGGGCGAGTTTAGACGCTTTAGAACAAGTCGCGTTGCCGAGAATGGAAAGAATTGATAGTTTTGCTCGTCGCTTTAATGAGCTTGAAAATGACCGCCAACGTATCAAAGAGCGTCTCTTAGAAGCCCGACAACGAAATGAGCGTACCACTCAGAAAATTAACGCCTTATCCTGGGCGGGAGAAATCCCCAGCGAAGAGGCACTGCATAAAGCGAGAAAAATCAGGCAAACACAGTGGCAACAAATTAAAAAATTCAAATCCCCTGCCAAAAGCGAGGTGAATCTGTCCCGCTTTGAGGGAGCAGATGCCTATTTTTCCCTGTTTGGGGATAAGGAGACTACGGGGGACATTAAAAAGATATTTCAATCCTTTGAAAAAGCCATATTTGATGCCGATGATCTCTCAGATCGTTTACGCCGTGAAGCGAGTCGAGTTGCGGAATATAGTATGTTATTGGCAGAACAGCAAAGCGCCCAAGGTGAATTGGAACAACAAACTAAAAAATGGCATAAGCTAGAAACCTTATTAGCCGATTTACAGAGCGAATGGGAAAAAAGTTGGAAACCCGTCGGTATCAAACCTTGGACTGCCGCCGAGATGCGGAGTTGGCTAAACGAGAGTCTCAATTTACGCCAACAAGCCAGCGTATTGCGAGAGCGTCGCCAACAATTAGAAGAACGGCGACAATTAATAGCCGATATGTGCCAAGAATTAAGTCAAGCACTCGCTCCCTTAAAATCCTTTGTGAAAGGGAAGATTTTAACACGCTTATCGGATTTAATTGGACAAGGCAATGCCGGTGTCACTGAGGTAACGAATCTGCAACGTCAACGTGATAATTTACAATTAGAAATCAATAATTTAATTCAAGAACAAGCGCGTACTAAAACCGCGAAACTGCAAGCCAGTAAAGCTTTAAAACAGTGGCAAATCGACTGGGCACAAGCCCTTTCTCCCCTACAGTTGCCACCCGAAACACCGCCAGAAACCGCCCGCAATGTGCTTAATGACTTAGATCAAGTCTTAAACAAAATTGACAAAGCCAATGGCTTAGGGTACAGGATAGAACTGATGGAGAAAGACGCAGAAGTATTTCGGCGTGATGTGGCTGCTTTAGTACAAAAAATTGCCCCCGAATTAGTCAATGAAGCCGCTGAACAAGTGGTACCGGCATTATCCAACCGCCTCAGCCAAGCCGAAAAAGATTTAACGCGCTTTGAACAATTGCAACACCGTTTACACGCCGAACTGCAACGCTTAGCCAATGCCACTCAACTTGTGCAAATAAACGAAGCGCATTTCGATGCATTACTCGAACAAGCGCATTGTAGCGAACTTGCCGCCTTGGAAGAAGCGGAAAAAGCGTCTTCGCATAAAAAAGAGGTGCAACGGGAACTGTCAGAAATTGAACAACAATTATTAGAACAAGGCGATGGGCTCTCATTAACGGACTTAGCGAATGCGGCAGCGGCGGTGGACATAGACGAATTACTGGGGCAATTACAAAGCTGCACCGAGCAAATTCAACAATTAGAAGAGCAACGCTCCAGCATTGACCAAAGTATCGGTGAACTACGCACCCTATTAAAACAAATGGACGGCAATGCGACTGCCGCCCAAGCCGCTGACGAAGCCCAATTCGCGTTGGCTGAAATGCAAAATTTAAGTAAACGCTATATGCAAACCCATCTTGCAGCCTCGGTGCTGAGAAAGTCGATAGAGCGTTATCGTGAACAAAATCAAGGCCATTTGGTGAAACGTGCCAGCGAATTATTTCAACGCATCACCTTAAACCGTTTTTGTGGACTCAAAACGGACTATATCGGTAACAGCGATCAAGCTATTTTAGTGGGGCTGCGTAGTCCTGACAGTGCTGGTATTCCCACCAGCGACATGAGCGATGGGACACGCGATCAACTTTATTTAGCCCTGCGGCTGGCGAGCATTGAGCGTTATTTTGATAAAAATTCAGCCATGCCTTTGATTTTAGATGATATTCTCATAAATTTTGATGATGAGCGATCTAAGGCGACGCTTTCGGTGTTAGGGGAGTTATGTCAACGGACGCAAATTCTGTTTTTGACTCATCATCCGCATTTGGTGGCTCTGGCTAAAAAGGCGGTGCCTAAGAAGTGTTTGGTGATACATCAGTTGTAATAAGGCGATAAATCGCCTACTACGAACCGGCACTCTCTGTTCGTAGTAGGCGATTTGATCCCGCTCGGCCTACTTGTCCCGTAAGCCTCCTCTTTCCATTTCCACTCCTCATCTTCTGATGGCAGCCAACTCACTCCTTAACTCATTTGCCAGTATGGTTTTGACATCTCTTTCTTTGTTAAGGGCTCGCTCAGATATTTTCGGTTCTGCTAGAAAGGGACGTATGGTCAGATCAATTTCGTGTTTATCCATATCCAAGTGTCGTATGCGAACTAACAAGTCTTGCCCAGTATTGAGTAGTTTACGTGCCTGATCGTGATTACCACCCTGCCAATCTATTTCAGTATTGTGTAATAAGCCTTCAATACCAGGGGACAATTCAATAAAGGCCCCAATCTTGGTCAGATTAAGCACCTTAGCTACATGATCTGTGCCTTCGTAAAATTTAGTGGCGACTTCTTCAGCTATTAATGGAAGTCGGGTTAAACTAATGCGGTGTTGGTTTACATCCAATTCTTTTATTTGGACCAACAACTCTTGCCCAATCTTTATTTTTTGACTCGCTTGATCATAATTACCCCCCTTCCAATCTATTTCACTATTGTGTAATAAGCCCTCAAGTCCAGGTGCCAGTTCAACAAACGCACCATAAGACATCAAGTTAGTCACTTTACCAAGCCGTTTTGTGCCTTTTGGAAATTTATGTGCAATTTCTGTAGGCCATGGATCAGGTAGCAATTGTTTAAGACTTAATATAACTCTTCCTGTTTGGCTATTAATACCAATCACTTTGACATTTATTTTATCTTTTATACTCAGAATGTTAGAAGGATGTCTGAGACGGTGATAGGCTAACTCGTTTTTATGTAACAGCCCTTCTACACCGGGTCCTAACTCAATAAAAGCACCGTAATTGACAATATTTTTGACGGTTCCAGTGATAATTTGATCTTGTAAGCGAATTTGACTGACGATGGCTAAATCATTTTCCGCCTGAATGACCTCAACGATTATGGTCTTGTTTAGCCAATCAGAATCAATAATCACTTCTGAATCGGGTAGAAAGGCAAATATTAGTGCCTCTTTCACAAACACTTTATAACCGCCATCAATGCGCTTATAGACAAACGCTTCAAGTATGGTACCCAGTTCCAGTTTTTTCCTAGCAAAAATTAACTCTCCGACTATTCTACGCGCATTAGGATCAATAAAAGTAATGCGTACCGATAGCAATGGATTAGTGGAAATGATGGCTTGGTAAGTATCATAATCTGGTAAACTGCACTCGATGGCAAATTCTGGAGATAGGGAAGGTTCTAGATAAAACCATGGATGAGTCTTATTATTGTCAAACTTTTTACAAAGACGATAGTTGATTTTAGCTTTATAAGATTCTCCTACTTTGAAGCCATCAACACTGCTTGTCGTCCATGGGTTAGGCAAGGTTTGGCGATGTGAAAATAAGGGTGCCCCTCGCAATGGCTCATAGCCAATGACGCGCAATGGTTCCATGATTTCACCCGTTGCCACAGAGGAACGTTGAAACGCTATATTTCCCCAGCCATGCTCCCCATTGGGAATCAAACCCTCCACATATAAAGTGCGATCCTTTGATTCTATATTTTTTAAAACGATAATAGCACCATCCCTGGTGTAACTTTCGATGCGAAGCCCTTGTACTTGGGAGCCTAAAGGATAGTACTTTTTGATCAATGCGGCTTCAGGATCATTGGCACTGATACATTGCACGGCTATCTTAAAATTGACGGGCTCGAAAGGTCCACAATGGACTAGAACAGTCTTATCGGGTGCCAGTTGTTCAAGATCGACTTCACTATTCCAAGATAATTCTTGGTGGTGTAAGGAAAAAATGATGCCGTGAAAGTCTACCGATAGATAAACATCTTGAGCCATATCCTTAGTTAGAGGAAATCGCCGTAGGGTTAAGGATTGGTTTGCCATGATACGTCCCAATGCGTAGACAGCAGTGGGTATCAAATACGGAGCTAGTTCTTTGTCTTTATGTATTTTTTCAAGACTGCTTAGGCATTGCTTTAGTATGCCGCTACTGGGTGGATTTTGGCTTAATCTTAATGTGTTATTTTCTTCGATGAGTGCTATCCTAACTCGCCGCAAAGTGGCATTAATGATTAAGTGATCCTCCGATGGCAATGGTAAGACGAGTTCTTCAAAAGCAATCCATGCTGATAATGAGTTAGAACAGTCATCAGGTGTAAAGATGCCAAGCAGTCGCTTAGCTTTATGATCAATAGATTGACAAAGAAAATTCCCCCACTGCAAAACGTACATTTGAATACCATCAATATGACGGTAGCTCTCTGGGGGAATGAGACTCCAATGTTCTTGTGTTCCATCTCCATATAATAAGACGGGGCCATGTTCTGTCAGTCTGGGAAAAAGTGTGTTTTTGACCGGAACTAATTGCCCGTCCTTTTCCAATTCGATCATCGCGCCATATTCATCAATGATATGGCGCACATATCCCCGTTGAACCTGAGACATAAGGGGTTCTGCCTGCGGTTCTGTTGGAGAATCCGAGGCTAATATTTGTTCCTCTTCTGATTCCAGATCGGCAAATAGGCTGTCGTAATCAGAGAGCGATTTTAGTTCATTATTCATTGAGTTGTGGTTCCATTTTCAGGTCCAAGATAAATCTTGGACTCCAAAATACCGTTCTGCTACTTGATATGTGAGCATAAAAATCGCTCACGGTTCAATTCACGATTCAACCAAGCTGGTTGCTTTCAGAAATGCATCTGAAAACAGAGCCGTCTTGTCCCCGTGCGTATAAGTTCCCGGTTAGCCCCCGGTACTTAAATCAACCGGTTAATATGCGAGAACGCGAATGCCTTCTCGTTCAATATTTATAGCCGCGTTCAAATCACGGTCTGCTTCAAAATCACATTTATCACAGTAATAAGTACGTTCTGAGAGTTTGATTTCGGTTTTTTTGTTACCACACAGAACACAGATTTTTGAGGAAGGAAACCATTTTGAAACTGTCGAAATCCAATTTACAAATAAAGCGGCCTTATACTCAAGTTGTCGTTTAAATTCATAAAAACCCATGTCGCTTATGGCCTTAGCCAACTTATGGTTTTTCATCATTCCTTTCACATTCAAATCC
>JBDLJY010000340.1:0-6889 GCA_039714115.1 Pseudomonadota bacterium
TATTTATCATTAAAAATTATGAATAGTTTCGTTCCAACAATAATTAAGAATCAGTCATTCGTTCATAATTCATTATTTTAAATAATGTTAGCAATTTATGGGTAATAGTAAGCTGAATAGATATAGGATTACAAACCCGTAGCAAGTTCCCTTAAAGGGAATTTCGGGGTGTGTTATCCCGCCTTGTAGCCTATTTATATTTTTTTAAACGTTTTTCCTCCTTTTCCAATCACATTTTCCGATACATTTTCATTAACAAACAGGACAAAGTCCTTACAGTCCCAAAGCTTGTAAAACATCACAAGTGCTGTTAATAAAAATATCAGCTTGGTTATATGATTAGTTATTGTATCTATATTAAATAGAGATTAATTAAATTAATAAGTCAAGTTTTTTGGGTTCTAAAGTGTGATTGCTATACAATTTTATATACATACTTTATATATTTATTATAGCACGCCCAATATTTTGTGTCAAATAAACCTCCCAAGTGCTGACTACCGTGCGGTTCCTCTGAGTCCAAACTGCGGGTAATTGGGAGGGTTTATTAATTTTTGTTAAAAAATTTGGTGCTATGCCTAAACATCCCTATCTCCGAGAACAAATTGATAATTCTCAGCTTCCTAAACTACATTTTACATAGTCATAAGGTGCTTAAAAGGAGCTTCTTCACCAGTATTTCAAAGACTCAAATAGGACTTCAGATTTAGAAATAGGTGTTCAAATAACGCTCATGACATTTCATCCCTAAAGAATCAAGACAAATATTATCGATATCCACTGTCCATTTATCCTCACCCCTTAAGGATTTAGTACTACCTCTTTCATTTTTCAGTGCAGGAAATTTTGCCAATGAATAATCGAGGTACAATATCTTCTTTCATTGCTCAATCAATCCTAGTTCGCTGAACTTATTTAGAGTTTCTATGATATCGTCTTTTACATCTTGAGCACTGGAAACATCAAATTTATCCATGATTTTCTTCTCAATCATTTTAAGACTATGTTTACCATCACAAGACTCCCATACCATAGAAGAGGTCTTATTGAGAACGTGTATGGCTTTGGTTTGGGGGTTATAAAGCACAGCCTCATCACCAATATCCCTGAGGACTATTTTCTCTTTTTTTAGAGGGTTTCGAGTTGTAGGTTTAAGCATTTTTTCTCCATTAGAGATTACCATTCGCTTAATAAAAAACTAAAAGATTTATTTCTTAAATTAATAATTAATGAATTAGATTTTAACTAGAGAGAACTCTAATAATTACGAATATTTTATATTCTTACTATTAAATTTAGTCTAGATTAAATAGTGTGTCAAGTTATATTTTCTAACTCATTATTTATCAATTGATATAGAAATTAACGTTTCTGCAAAATTATTAAGCGAATGGTAAGTACTAGGCTAGAAGGACGCACCAACAACTTTATACTGACTCAGAAGTTCCTCTTCACTATAGGTAGTGATCTTAGGCTTTTCATAGCCTTCCTTAAATTCCTTCATTTGATCGTTTTCTGTGTTTTCCATCTTTGTCACCTCAGATTGTTAATTAATGTACTCTTACCAACTTAAAATTTGTATATGTATTTTAATTAAAGTTTAGCAGTAGGAAGTTTGAATGTCAAATACAACAATCAAACCATCCACTATCGAAAACGCCAACTGGGAAACGAAGTAACTTTACTGGGTGATGTTCACCCGCTATCTTTAGATTAAATTCTATTAAATAATAATTTGTTCTTTTAAATAATAGTACTGTTTTAAAAAAAGTGCAAAAATTTTGGGGTCAATTTTTTTAATTGATTCACGACACGTCTTATTTCTTGGCTTTCATAAAGACAGGATCGTGTCGGTATTTCGGACTCAGAATACCATGTTACCCATCCGTTTTTCACCGATCCAACACGCGAGCCTTGATTTTTTACGCGAAAACACGCGCCAACATCCGTCTTTGATCCAACAGCGGGGCTACGGGACTCAATGCCAGATGTTAAAATTTTTTTGACATTAACAATTTTTTAAACTATATATTAATTATAGGCTTATAACTAAGACTGGCGGAGCATTTTTGGTGCCCAGGATTTTTCACGGTAAGCTCCAAAAAATCCTAGTCGAATAAAACGTTTCGGACGGGGTTGCAAACTAAAGGCAATTAATTATTTTAATAATAACATATTTATTTGTTAAAATCCATTCAATAGCAGGACGGAATTTGCAATCCCATGGTTGCAAACCTGCTCAGGCAAAAGGCATCGCTCCTCCCAGCAGCGAGACATGCCCAAATAAGATAAACAAGATATTCGGCATCTTCCTCAAGGTTTCTATTCTCTCTTGGGGTGCGCTTGTAATAACAGTGGCTTGGATGATAGGGGCTGCTGTGAGCCAAAATAAAATTTTAGTTGTCTTATCGACGGATGTAGGCAAGTCATATAACATTTATTGATACCGTTATAGATTATTGCCATCGTTCCGGGATTTAAGGATTGAGGGGATTGGCGGAGCACTGTTAACAATCTAATCCCCTAATTAGATAGCAATTTTATAGACAAATATGGACATTTCGACTTAATGAGGCAGACATTTCACACACCTGTGTATAAGGTTTGAGTTAGTTCGTGCGTTTAGAACTAAGCTACTAAAAATGAGGCTTGTGTGTTTTTGGGGTGATATTGGAGCATGTAGGGTGGCAAGCATTGCCCAAACTACATCATCACCCGGCGAGAAGTTGTGCATAGCTTTGCTTATAAGAGATGCCATTTTAGCCAATAAAAACGGGGCTTAAGCTGAGGGGTAACATTTAAAATTATAATAAAAACAAAGCTTTGCATTATTTTAATCAAAATCAGACCTGCTCCGAGACCAATACCAATGACATTGTAAATCCTACGTTTCAGACACAATGCCATATCGTGCCGGACAACCATAAAGGATTGCCCCTACAGCCCATTTTCCAGATCAGCTTCATTTTGACTCTTATATAATACTTGGATTATATTGTGCGACTCAATGCCATTAAGTTAATGGGTAACCACAAGGGATTGCCTCTACGATAACTAATGTTAATAGAGTACCAGAAACCTCCCCCGAAAACCATGCCAAACAGCAAAAATTAAAACAACGTTTGCGTGATCATGGTTGTCATATTGCCGACTATAAACAACCCACTGATTTAAAAGAGCTTATTTTAGAGTCGCTCTGGGAGAAGATTGATCAAAAATTGGGCGTTCCGCCACTTCGTTTCCCGACACTCTAACACCACAAGAGCGAGAAGATTTTGAGCATGATGCTTTTGCCTTAAGCCGGCAATCGGTGTACATCAAACGCCAAAGTGATTTTGATAGGTTCAGCCAACATGCCCTCAGTGATGATCCTCCCTTGATTGTTACTGGTGAATCTGGCTGTGGCAAAACCGCATTATTAGCCAATTGGGCTAAAGAATATCAACAAACACATCCATCTGATATCGTATTTTGGCATTTTTGCGGCAGTTCACCAGCCAGCTTCGAGCCGTTAAATCTCCTAAAACGGATAATGGCAAGCTTGAAAAGCCATTTTGATATGGATGGATAAAGAAATACCCGCCTCCGCTGAAAAAATCAAGTGCCCTTATTGACGGAGGCATCAGCACGTCAAGCCTTAATCACTGAGTATTTCAATCAATATGGCAAAACCCTATCCGCCAATGCAAGACTTATTGGACACACCTCAAACGGCGAACCCATTGTATTTACGGATTATTTTATAAGAATTGCGGATATTTGGTCACTTTGATAAATTGGGAGATCACCTTAAAGCGTATTTGCAAGCCAAAACAATTCCTGAGTTATATCAAAAAGTACTGGCGCGTTTAGAAAAAGATTATCAACCGCCAGGGTTTGAGCATTTGGTAGAGAATGTTTTGAGTCTGTTATGGGCAACACGACGGGGGCTAAACGAGTCGGAAATATTAGCGATATTAAAGGTGCCACAAGCGATTTGGTCGCCATTATATCTGGCATGGCAACTGCCTATAACGAGGGACTAAGGAAATACGAACGGAGCATCTCTGAAAAGGAAGTGCCTGCGTGGGTGTTGAATAATTTGGCATCTTTTTTCTACACCGTTGGTTATTTTTCCTCTGCCTCGCCGCTTTTCCGTCAAACTCTAGCCCTCCGTGAAAAATCTTACCAAAAGAGCATCCGAATATCGCTCTATCAATGAATAATTTGGCGGTTTTGCTCAAAGAGAAAGGAGATTATGACGGTGCCGAGTCGCTTTACCGTCGGGCTTTAGATATTTTTGATCTCAAATTGGGTTCTCAACATCCTCATACGGTTATGGTTAGAAACAATTTTAAAAATTTCCCCCCTCGCTCAAAATTCGTCGGCTATTTAAACCGATTATTCAGTTGTTTAAATAACAACAAACTCACCGTATCCTTAATATAACTACCTGCTATGTTAAAAAAATAAGATTTTTTCAAAAAATATGATTTTTAACTGAGCAAAGAAAGCTGAGCAGCGGGATTATCGTTGTGCGTGGTTAATTGCCCCTCATGCACTAATAAAGATAAGTCCTATAACCTGTTGCTTTTGCTCGCTTTATTAATTTTAGGTGGGAGTGATGCGACATGACACTTTCATAAATCATAGACTTAGTATAAAACCAAATCGCTTTTTATTTTGACATAGATGCTCCGTTAAAAATCCGATTTTTTCAAAAAATCGGATTTTTTTTGACAATGTCCAAGCTCCGCTAAAAATCCGATTTTTTCAAAAAATCGGATTTTTTTTGACAATGTCCAAGCTCAGCTAAAAATCCGATCCCTCAATACTTCGGGATCGGATTTTTTTTTACAATGTCCAAGCTCAGTAATATTTAAATAAAATCAATCATTTATCTGTTTATCATACTGGCATTGAGCGAGCGCGTCCCAAACCATGCCCGCCTTCAGATAGCCGCCAGTGCAGCTCGCCTAGTGCTTAGCTGGTTTTCACCAGTCGGTGCAAGCGGGCTGCATCAATGAGTCCTTGTTCTGCTTGCTCGGTGAGGGCGGACAAGGGGGTTTTTCCGCTGGGATGTATAGTTTCCAATCCTTTGGCAAGCACGTCAAGGTCATCGGTGGGCAGGGCTGAGGATAGACTTAACTTGATGTTTTCCAATATTTTTTCACGGACTGTGGCAATGTCTTCAATAAAGCGATTGATAAGCGGTTGCCGCTGAAATTCTGTGACGGCTAAGGCGAGGCGCACTGTCGCTTTTTCTCCAGAACCTGCTTCTGCGTTGTCTCCCCCTGCGAGCGCTAGTTGAATGACGACACTGCCGATGGCGCTATCTGGGCAACGTGTCCAGCATTGTCCGCAACCGGTACAGGTATTGGGATCGAAAGCGGGCAACATTTTCTTTTCATTTTTCGCGCTGAGCTGAGATCGCGGAAAGTTGAGGAAAGCGGAGGGATGGTGCCGGTTGCCATGTAGGGAACTGGGATCATTTCTGCGGTTTCGCCGTTACGGGGGTCGATGGCGGTGTTGCCGTCAAGTACTGGCCCGCGTGTGGGGGAGTGGTGGTGTGTGTACTGAATAGGCGTTGGCATAGGCGGTGCTTTTTTCCTCGGTTTTGGGATAATTCAGACGATGTTATTGAAGCAAACGGGACTGGTGGTGAGTTTGGTCAATGCAACACAGCCTTTAGTTAAATCTCAAGGGGAAACGAAGCTATCTATTCCCCACGTCCCTAGCGGGGAGCGCTCTTTGCTCTTTGAGCAAAGGCAATAGTGCATTACCTACACCGGCAAAGAGACTGACGTTGTAGAGCATAAGCGCACTGAAAACACCAAAATGTAAGAAAAATATTCCTCCCACACTAATTACCCCCGGCACAAAGGCACTTGCTAAACTGCTTTTCTGATTCTTTTTAAAAAGTTGCGCATGTTCAAATAAATTAGCTAATTGCGTGAGGTTTTTATCCATTAAAATAATCTGAGCCGTATCAGTAGCGACTGTTGAAGCTCCGCGTAAGGAAATAGAGACTTCTGCCTTTTTCAAGGCAATAGAATCATTGATACCATCTCCAATAAAACACACCGATTTACCTTCTTGTTGTAGCTGCACAATTAAATTGGCTTTATCTTCTGGCAAAGTATTGGCAAAGTAATTGTCAATGCCCACAAAATCAGCCAACTGTTTAGTCGGTTGTTCATGATCACCGGAAATAATGTAGGTAGATAAATGACGTTGCTGTAATTGTTGAATAATCTCTTTAGCTTCCGGGCGAATTGTGGGATGCAATTCCAGCATACCCACCAGTTGCTTATCTATCGCCACATAAACAGTTGAATAACCTTGTTCATGACTGTTCTTTTGTAGCGTGAGTATTTCAACCGGTATAGCGATTTCCTCAGCCTCCATAAACCGGTAACTGCCGACTTGAATCATTTTGTCATTGATTTTAACTTTAATTCCATAACCAATCTCATACTGACTGTCATCAATTTCAGGTAATTCTAAAGAACGTTCATTGGCGGCTTGCAAAATCGCTCTGGCAATGGGATGATTTTGTTTGTGTTCTGCAGCCGCAGCGTATCTCAAGACATCATTTTCTGTAACGTCATTACAAATATAAATCTGGCTCAAATGGGGTTGTTCCAAAGTCAGTGTCCCGGTTTTGTCAAAAACAACGGTATCGATCTGATTGAGTAATTCTAATGAGCGTCCATCTTTAATGAGAATACCCTTTTTAGAAGCCAGATTGATAAAATTCAACATACCCATAGAGGTAGTAATCCGAATGATTTCTGAAAAATTGGAACTCAACACTGCCACAGCACTATAAGCTCCTAAAGTAGAAAGAGCAACGGCACCCGTCGCCAAGGTTGGTGCTACCGTTTTTTCAGACATTTCCTCATTACGT
>JBDLJY010000341.1:0-6869 GCA_039714115.1 Pseudomonadota bacterium
TTATTTTGGACGGACGCATTTTTAGACTAGACTCGTCCAAAATAAATTTTGGACTCCTAAATAATGGACAAGTCTAACAAAGGAGCATATTAAAAGTGTTTGAAATTCTTAGCGCAGGCGGATGGATCATCGTGCCAATTATCTTATGCTCCGTGATAGCAACGGCTATCATTGGAGAACGTTTTTGGACTTTGCAAAAAAAACGCATCGTCCCTAAAGGTTTAGTCGTCCAAGTTTGGGCATGGATCAAAGAAGAACGCCTAGATAAACAACGCCTGATTACCTTGCGTAACCATTCACCCTTGGGGCGAATATTAGCCGCTGCTTTAATGAATAGACACCATAGCCGTGAAGTCATGAAAGCCAGTATTGAAGAAGCCAGTAGTCAAGTAGCAAATAAACTAGGAAAGTACCTGAACACCTTGGGTACAATAGCTGAAATCGCACCTTTATTAGGATTGTTAGGCACAGTCACCGGCATGATTAGAATGTTTGCAACGGTTGGTCAAGTCGGATTAGGTAATCCCATGATTTTATCAAGCGGACTATCCGAAGCCTTGATTACAACCGCAGCCGGATTATTTGTTGCTATTCCTGCTTTCATCTTTTATCGCTATTTTCGTAGCGTGGTGGATAACTTGATATTGTTTATGGAACAAGAGGCATTAAAAATGATAGATGTATTGCAGGGTGAACGTGAAGGAGAATAATCCATGATATTCCGCCGCCGTAAAAACAGTGACAATCTTAGGATTAATTTAACCCCACTGATTGATACCGTTTTTTTATTACTGATCTTCTTTATGATGACCACCACATTTAATAAAGAGTCACAACTCCATATCAATTTGCCCGAAGCCAAAGGTGATCCGCCCACTGATCAGATAGCGCCCATTAGAATTATCATTAATGCTAATGGAGAATATGCCATCAATGATTGGGAACACTCTTTAATTAATACCCAGTTAGAAACGCTTAAACGCGCCCTAAAAGAAGCCGCTGAGGAGCAATCTGACCCCCCCTTGCTCATCAGTGCCGATAAAAATGCGCCACATTACGCGGTGATGAGAGCTATGGAAGCCGTCCGCGCACTCGGATTTATCCATTTAAGTTTTGAAGCACAACAACCCTCTGATGAAAATCTGGTACACTAATCACCCATCAAGGTTTGCATTAGCACCCTTATCTTGGTTATTTTGTGCCATCGTCAGAGTGCGCCGATTCGCCTATAAATATGGCTTACTAAAAAGCTATCATCCACCCGTGCCCGTCATTATCGTTGGCAATCTTACCGTCGGAGGAACTGGCAAAACGCCCCTAGTCATTTGGCTAGCCCAGCGCCTACTAAAAGAAGGCTTTAAACCCGGTATCGTCAGCAGAGGCTATGGCGGACGCGCCCAAAACTGGCCGCAACCTGTCTATCCAGACAGCGATCCACAGCTTGTCGGTGATGAAGCCATACTATTAGCGCGACAAAGTGGCTGCCCCGTCGCCGTCGCTCCCCGGCGCATAAAGGCAGTACAAAGTCTTTTAGATAACTGCAACATCATTATCAGTGATGATGGCTTACAACACTATGCCCTACACCGTGATATAGAAATTGCAGTCGTTGACGGCACACGCCGCTATGGCAATCAGCACTGCTTACCCGCAGGACCACTGCGCGAACCGCTGAGCCGTCTTAAAGAAATCGACTTCATTGTCACTAAAAGCGAGTTTGACATGCAATATCATACCAAAGCCTTGCGGCGCGTCGCCGATGAAAATATCTCACAAACTTTATCAGAATTACGCGATCACACCGTACATGCCGTCGCCGGGATTGGTCATCCAGCACACTTTTTTAACAGTTTGCGTGATCATGGTTTAAAATTACATTGCCATGAATTTCCGGATCATCATCACTATAGCCAAACTGACATTCAATTTAATGACAACTTACCCGTGATTATGACCGAAAAAGATGCCGTCAAATGTCAACATTTTGCTGGCCCCCAACATTGGTATTTACCCATAGAAGCTCGCTTGCCTAGCGCGTTTGGTGAGCGTTTACTCAATAGGATACAACATGGACAAAAGACTACTTGATATTTTAGTCTGCCCAGCAACTCAAGGGCCCCTGATTTATGACAAAAACAAACAAGAATTACTCTGCAAAAGTTCACGGCTGGCTTACCCCATTCGTGATGACATTCCCGTCATGTTGCCCGACGAGGCTCGCCATTTAACTTTGGAAGAAGTCGAAAAATTAAAATAAAATCGCCATGATTAAAGTGTTATTTGTTTGCATGGGCAATATTTGCCGCTCTCCCACCGCTGAAGGTGTCTTCACTCAGATGGTTGCGGGAGAACACCCACAGATTGTCGTTGACTCAGCAGGGACGCATGACTACCACATTGGTGAGCCGCCTGATTTACGCTCACAAAACGCTGCACTTAAACGCGGGATAGACTTAAGCGGCTTACGCGCACGCCAAGTGACTCAGGCAGACTTCACCGAATTTGACTATATATTAGCCATGGATAGATATAACTATCAGATTTTGCAATCTTTATGTCCTCAAGGACAAAAACATAAGCTGCATTTATTCCTTGGCTATGCGCCAAAATTAAACACGCGAGAAGTCCCCGATCCATATCTAGGGGGACAAGACGGCTTTGAGCATGTACTCAATTTAGTAGAAACCGCAAGCCGGGGTTTGTTAACTGAGATAAGTCAACGACTGCGGTAAGTAATGCGACCCTTTGTCAAATCATAAGGGGTTAAACTCACAGTCACTTTATCACCCGTTAAAATGCGGATGTAATGTTTACGCATCCGCCCCGAAATATGGGCCGTCACAATATGACCATTTTCCAATTGGACACGAAACATGGTATTAGGTAACGTCTCTACAACCCTACCTTCCATTTCAATACTTTCTTCTTTAGCCATACGCTTTTAAATTTGAGTTAGTTAGAATTAATTCTGGCACTATTATGCACGACTTTTTTGAAAGTGCAACACTATTTTAAATCACATTAACCTTGCACCATTTAATTATGAAACCATTATGCGTTGATCTAGACGGCACCTTAATTGCCACCGATACCCTAGCTGAAAGCGTGTTATTATTATTAAGGCACAACTTTTTGCTGGGATTCTTACTACCCTTATGGTTGATAAAAGGCAAAGCCTATCTCAAACATCAGATTGCCCAACAGATCACACTAGACGTAGCAAGCCTACCTTATCGTGAAAATGTCTTAGAATTTTTGCAGCGTGAAAAGGATGCCGGGCGCATTTTGGTACTCGCAACGGCTGCTCATCAGACAATTGCACAAGCCGTCGCCGAGCATTTGAAACTTTTTGACCATGTCATCGCCAGTGATGCACACACCAACATGAAAGGCACCACTAAACGTGATACCTTAAAACAGCGTTTTGGCACCTTTGACTATATCGGCGATTCTCGTGCCGATTTACCCATTTTGCAAGCCGCTGATGAGGCCTTTTTTTTAGGCACCCCCAGCGCTAGCTTGCGAAAACAATGTAAGGTATTTTCTATCCCTAAAACGAATTGGCTGGCTTGGTTGAAAATGCTGCGCCCACATCAGTGGGCCAAAAATGTGCTGATTTTCTTGCCGCTTTTTTTAGCCCAGCAAATCCTAAATTTAGACAAATTGGGGGATAGTTTTTTAGCCTTTATCGTTTTCAGCCTCGCCGCCTCCGCCGGCTATGTTTTAAATGATTTGCTCGATTTACAAGCAGATCGCGCTCACTCTTCTAAGAAACACCGCCCCTTTGCAGCCGGGCTCGTGCCCATACAATATGGATTGCCCATATTTGTCGTTTTGATCAGCTTGAGTTTTCTCATCTCGCTATCGTCACTACCCTTGTTTTTTAGCGGCATGGTTGGATTATATCTGCTGCTCACCATCAGCTATTCATTTTACATCAAGCATAAACTGCTCATAGATGTTTTCGTATTAGCCGGTTTATACACTCTTCGGATATTGGCGGGCTGCATCGCTGCCGCTATCGCTCCCTCATCATGGTTGCTCGCTTTTTCCATGTTTATCTTCATCAGTTTAGCCTTTCTCAAACGCTACATAGAATTGTTACAGCAGTCTGACCAAAAAGTGCTTAAAAATCGCGGCTATCAGGCGGGGGATATAGATTTTATAGCCACAATGGGGATGATCAGTGGTTATCTTGCCGTCTTAGTGATGGCGCTGTATATCAACACCGATAAGGTTGCCATGCTTTATCATTCGCCCGGAATTCTGTGGATGATTTGTCCCGTTTTACTCTATTGGATTAGCCGTGTTTGGTTTTTAGCCAAACGTCGGGAGCTTTTAGATGATCCCCTACAATTTGCCTTATCTGACAAAATCAGTTGGTTCATCCTTGTTTGCGTCTTGAGCTTCATCCTGTCCGCTGAATTTTTTTGAAGCCTACTACGAACTTTTTATTTGAGGATGAAAATTCCTGTACTGACTGAAAACTTTGGAAGAAAATCTTAAGGTGATCGGCGAACTGAATCATAAATTTTCCGGTATTTTGTTGGAAGGGGCAACCAACATAGTGTGACGTAGGGGCAATCCCTTGTGGTTGCCCCTCTTCTGGTTGCTTTAAAATACTGGATGTTAAGTAAATGACAGTTTATGTTGAGTTACTATCGGCTTATGAAAAACTAATGAGTCAAGAAGAATGGGCAACCATAAAAGTTGGCTTTATCACGTAATAAGTGTTTTATTGCCCAGTCAAATCGGACAAGTTTGGTTTCGGTAGATATGGATATTTCCTCCATTAAGTCGTGTTCAATGCCTAGCAAGTCACGGAGCTAAGCGGAGGTAGATTATATCATAGTGCTATCAAAAGGATTGACGGTGGGAATCTAGCGGATTGGTTCAATAATCCAATCTGTTGCACTATAGAATGCGTTGGTGCGAGTGCATTCTTAATGCTTGGCTGGGCAACCATAAAGGATTGCCCCTACATGACGTTTCTGTAGGGGCATACCCTCGGCGGTTTGCCATCAGCGCGTTGTACCCAATTGTTCCTGTTTTCGCAGCTATTCCACCTGCCATTCCATAAGGTGGTGTCTCACTCGCGCATCTTGGCAAATGCAATTGCGTGTGCACTCAAAGATGTAGCGAAGTTCTTGAAGTTCACTTCTATATTGGGTTCTGAGTAACTACCGTTTACCCCGTTATCCCTGTCAGATAAAAGCAAACAAGTTGCATCATACAGCCGTTCACGTACAAGACGTTCACAGAACAGTTCATACCGCTTTGCATAGGATGCTTCCTTGAACTCTTTAAATACTTCAAAGTGTGGTTCTGATACCCGTACCGGTGTTTGTGATTTACGGGTATCTTCTAATAGCATCAACCAACCCAACCAAGGCTTCTGAGAAGGCTTGAAGGCACCTTCACGGTAAGCAGTCAATACATCGGTTGCACTTCCTAATGCTTCTTCTACACGGTTGTTGAAGTTGTTACCAAATGACGGTCCTACATGGGATTTTAATTCTATGGTTGCCAACAGTTCACCATCAACAACAGCTATCAAGTCCCAATCCTTTGTGGGTCTAAAATAGCCCGGTATAACCGTTTTATTTGTAAAAATGGTGTTGTTTGGCAAACCTGCATCTTCAAGGATGGTTGCAAGTAGGTGAATGAATCCATCAAGCTGTGCGCCACCAGTTACAGCACTTCTATTGCCGGCATCCCTTACACCAGTGGTAGAACCTTGGTTCTTGTTTTGCTTCAACCGTGTACGCCAAAAATGTTTAACCGCTTTTGCTACTTTATCTGAATAATCCATATCATTTGTTCTTGATTGTTGTGTTCACATCTACATGGGAGAATAAAGACCCTGTTTCTTTCAGAATACGCTTTTCTGCAAATTCAAAATAATGTGGGTCAAGTTCAATTCCTATGCTATTTCTTCCCCACTTTGCAGCAGCAACAGTGGTTGTGCCGGTACCCATGAATGGGTCAAGTACCGTATCACCTACAAAAGAGAACATTCTTATTAAACGTTCTGCTAATTCTTCAGGATATGGTGCTGGGTGATTTCGGGTTGAAGCTCCAGTTACACCAGACCAGATAGATTGAAACCACTGCTTATGATTTTCATTGGATATTATGGATAGTGTACGAGTTGCAACCGATGGTTTACGGTAACCACCATGTTTACGTTCCATTAATATGAATTCAATGTCATTCTTGATAACAGCATTGGGTTCATAAGGTTTGCCAAGGAATCCTGCACCGTTACCCGATGCTTCAAATACCGCATTAGCAATCTTGTACCATATGATAGGTGCGAGGTTGTCATAGCCGATCTTGCGGCAATGCTCCTGAATGGACGCATGAAGAGGAACAACCGTATGCCTTCCTTTATTCTTGCGTCTTGATAGACATACATCCCCAACCACACAGACCAACCTTCCTCCCGGCACAAGCACCCGGTAACAGTGCTTCCAGACTTTATCCAGTTCCGTCAGGAACCGTTCATAGTCTTCAACGTCCCCAAGCTGGTCTTCATGGTCATTATACTTCTTCAATGTCCAATAGGGGGGAGAAGTCACCACCAGATGAACAGTTTCATCTGGGATGAAAGATAGCATACGGGCATCAACTTGAAAGAGATTATGTGTCGTTGGTATCTGTTGAACTGAAGCTTCTATTTGCTTCAATAGATTATGATCTTTTGCTATACGAGGAATATCTGTCTGGGGATTTTCCAAGTTACATACCGCTTCAGGCAGAAAGGCCGAATGATCTTGATTTACGCTCATCAACATACAGATTTATTGTCCAAGTTTTCCACTATTTAAATCAATGCCATTAAGTTAAGCTATTTCCATCATAAATGT
>JBDLJY010000342.1:0-6852 GCA_039714115.1 Pseudomonadota bacterium
GGCACATTATGGAACAAACCGATGCCTTATACCCAAACAAACGTCGAACAAGCCTTGCGTTATGTAGACAGTTTCCGAGGCAGGGGAGGCACCGAAATGCGTAAAGGAATCCTAAACGCCTTAGCGCAACCAGCCGCAGACGGCTATTTACGCATTGCTTTTTTATTAACCGATGGATATGTCGGTGACGAATTCCGTATTTTTCAAGCCATTGAAAAGGAAAGACGCGGCGCAAGAGTGTTTAGTTTGGGCGTAGGCTCCTCAGTTAACCGCTACCTGTTAGATAGGGCGGCTGAAATTGGACGAGGCGAAGCCTTTTATGTGCGCCAAGATGAAAACAGCGACAAAATCATCAAACAATTTTTCCAGCGCTCCGATCGTCCCGCCTTAGCGCATATCGAAATTGACTGGGGCAATCTTGATGTCACCAAACTTTCTCCCGTGCCAGACTTATGGGCAGGACAACCGATTCGTATTCATGGACGCTATAGCAACGGCGGAGAAGAGACTATCGTTGTGCGTGGACAATTGGCAAATCAGCCTTATGAACAGCGACTACGTGTCAAACTTCCCCAAAACGCGCCCGCCCATGAAGCGATGGCAAGCGTATGGGCTCGACAACAAGTACGTCAATTGATGAGTCAAATGGTACGCGCTAGGCAAACCAAAGAATTGGTTGAAAAAGTCACACAATTGGGTTTGACATTTCGCTTAATGACGCAATGGACGAGCTTTGTGGCGGTAGAAGAAAAAGTCGTCAATGTTGACGGCAAACCGCAAACGGTGGTTCAGCCGGTAGAAATGCCAGAAGGTGTCTCTTATGAAGGCGTATTTGGTGAACAACAAATGCCCGCTCCGGTTGCTATGCGTGGAATGAGGGCTAAAAGCTTTAGTGCGGCACCGTCACCCCCCGTAGGCAACGCGCCGCCGCAACCAGCTCGGGCAGCTTCTCCAACATTGAAGGGAGAACAGAGCAACGACATTAGCTTTGCGCCCTCAGATGCCAGCTTGAGTACTCAAGTCAAACGCCTTTTGAATAAACTAGCGGCGCAAATTTGTCTCGATATTACCCATATCAAGACAATTGTGATTACTGGACACGCGGATAGCAGCCCACAGGATAATTTTAAACAGAAATTATCACTTGAACGCGCTATTGCGGTGGCAGATTATTTGATGAGTCAATGCCCTGCCCTCACTCACGACAAGTTGGTGATAAAAGGTGAGGCAGATCGGAAACCTGTCGCTGATAATAACACAGAAGCTGGACGTGCTAAGAATCGGCGGGTGGAGATTCAAATTAAGAGATAAGTTTTTATCGTTCCGCCGCGAAGAAGCGCTCATCGTAATAAGTTGATTGGCTTGTAGTAGGCGATTTATCGCCTTATTTTACACCGAATAGGCGATAAATCGCCTACTACGAGCCGGTTTCGGAGATGCCATTCGATTAATTTATGCTCGTAAAGCCGAAAAACATGAACGTAAACAATATAAAGGTTGACTTATGAGAAATGAATATGATTTCAGCGAAGGTAAACGTGGGCCAGTTATTCCACTTGAGCCGGATCAGGTGCGTCTTACCCTCTACTTAGATGCCGATATCATCAACTATTTCAAGGAACACGTCCACAAAGCGGGGGGGGGCAATTACCAAACCTTGATCAACAACGCATTACATGAGTACATTGAACAGCAAAAGGAATCGCTGGAAGCCACTCTGCGTCGCGTCATTCGTGAAGAACTTCCGGTGGTGAGTACGCCTGTTCATCAAGTTTCGGCTTGCGCCAATCCCTAAACCATCTAGTACAACGGATTAGGGGAATAAACGGATTGTTAAATACTTGGACTCCTTTCATAGCATAAATTTACCGGCACGACTCAATCCGTTTATTCCTCTAATCCGTTGTACTAGCTATACTTTTGGTGGTTTAGATAGTTGTGTCTAACGATGAGCGCGGAGCGTGGGAACGAAAACCAATCAATTAGAGGACAACACATATGTGGATAATTTTTATCACCTTTATTATACATTTTTACTATTCACTCGCTCAGCCCACGCCAGCGAGCGTCCCAACAGCCTAGCTGAGGGAATTAATCCGGGTACCCTTGAAGTTAAGCAAATCGGTGGCGAAAAACCCGATAAAAAACTGGAAATGCCACTAAAGCACACCGATGTCAAAATCGAAATCTCTGGCTTTGTAGCGAGTGCTACCGTGACTATCATAACCCTTTTGAAAAGCCGATTGAAGCTGTTTATAAACCGGGCAGAGTGGACGAGCTTTGTAGCAGTAGAAGAAAAAGTCGTCAATGTTGACGGCAAACGGTGGTTCAGCCGGTAGAAATGCCAGAAGATGGCGTATTTGGTGAACAACAAATGCCCGCTCCGATTGTTCTGCATGGTTTGGGGGCTAAAAGCCCTAGTGTGGCACCGCAGCCATAAATCAAGTTTTAGGTGCTCCGAAAAAAAAACTACATGGATCGTAGGTAAGCAGGGATAAAACAAATGAGTGCCACAGGTTTTGGTTTATCCTTGCTTACCTACGATCCTTGTAGTTTGACTTGGCAGTGGTTTTATTCGTTGTTGAACATTAGCTGTACTGAACCCAACGTCAGGTGAGTACATCTAATGCTCAACAACGAATAAAAACATTCAAGATTTTTGACCTGTGAATTTATCAAAAGATGAGCACAGGGATTTACGGAATAAGGGGATTGAGTTATTTGTAGGCTGTTCGTTTTGATATTAATGCCTGATTGAACGCGGAGCTAATGCAACGCAGTTCGTGGGAACGATAAAAATCCAATATCTTGAAGAAATAAAATTTTTTTTGTATTATCAAGGCACTCAAATAAGCCAATCAATCATTATGGCTGTAAGTTAAGGTATCTTGGACTCCGAATACCACAAATTGGAGAAAAAAATTTATGGCAAATTTAAAATGGGAGGACGGAGAGGAGAGGGAACCCGAACCGGGGCTGGTCATCCGTAACAATTATCGCTTGGTAGAAGAGCTTGGCGAGGGTGGCATGTGCGTGGTATGGAAAGCCATCGACTTGATTCAGGAGGCAGGGGATGCACGCAATAGCCATGTAGCCATCAAGTTTTTAAATCAAGATTTCAAGCGACATCCTGATGCGCTAAAAGCATTGGTGCGTGAATTTCACCGCTATAAAAGGCTCACTCATCCTAATATTGTCAAAGCGCATAACTTAGATTGCATCGGTGATACCTATTTTATGGTGATGGAATTATTAAAGGGAATTCCATTAAAGGAATTCATTAAAAGTCACAAAAATGGCATATCCCTCATCGAAGCCAAGCCGATCATCAAGGATATGGCTGAGGCACTGGCATACACCCATCAAAAGGGTATCGCGCATTTGGATTTCAAACCCGCCAATGTGTTTTATGATCCTGATGAGAAGATTGCCAAACTCATTGATTTTGGGATTGCGCGACTCCTTTCGCAGTCGGAACGGGATAAAACCCGATTTGATCCGGGTGTCTTGGGAGCATTAACTGACCCTTATGCCAGCTATGAAATGCTATTAGCTTTGGAGCTCGATCAGTGTGATGACAATAAAAATTTAGAGCCCGATCAGTGTGATGACAATAAAAATTTAGAGCCCGATCCGCGTGATGACATTTATGGGTTAGCTTGCGTGACTTATGAGTTACTGTCAGGAAAACATCCCTTTTATAGAAAAAAAGCGACCATTGCGAAATATAAGACGCTGTCTCCCAACCCCATTAATGGATTAAACAATAAACAAAATCAGGCACTTTTGCGTGCTTTAGCTTTTGATCGGGTTGATAGAACGCCGACGGCGAGTCAATTTTTAGCTGAGCTTTTTCCAGAAAAAAACCGGCTAAGTGCTGGGGTTGTTGCGTGGGTTAAAGATCGTGCGACGAAAATTGTGCAAAGACGAGAGGTGGAAATTGCAAAACAGAAGGCGGCTGAAGAAGAATTGGCGCGGCTGCAAGCTGAGGAAAAAATACGACAGCTAGAAATTGAAAAACAGAAGGCGGCTGAAGAATTGGCGCGACAGCAAGCTGAGGAAAACAGACGACTGCTAGAACAAGCCGAGGAAAAAATACGACAGCTAGAAATGGCAAAACAGAAGGCGGATGAAGCAGAATTGGCGCGGCAGCAAGCTGAGGAAAAAATACGACAGCTAGAAATTGAAAAACAGAAGGCGGCTGCCGAAAAGCAAAAACGAGCCGAAGAAGAAAAAAGACGACAAGCAGAATTGGCGCGGCTGCAAGCTGATAAAAAAAGACGACAGCTAGAAATTGCAAAACAGAAGGCGGCTGCCGAAAAGCAAAAACGAGCCGAAGAAGAAAAAAGACGACAAGCAGAATTGGCGCAGCAGCAAGCTGATAAAAAAAGACGACAGTTAGAAATTGCAAAACAGAAGGCGGCTGAAGAATTGGCGCGGCAACAAGCTGAGGAAAAAAGACGACAGTTAGAAATTGAAAAACAGAAGGCGGCTGCCGAAGAATTGGCGCGACAGCAAGCTGAGGAAAAAAGACGACAGTTAGAAATTGAAAAACAGAAGGCGGCTGCCGAAGAATTGGCGCGACAGCAAGCTGAGGAAAAAAGACGACAGCTAGAAATTGCAAAACAGAAGGCGGCTGCCGAAAAGCAAAAACGAGCCGAAGAAGAAAAAAGACGACAAGCGGAATTGGAGGACGATGATGATATAGAACTCAAGCCGGGGTTGGTCATTCGAGATAAATATCGCTTGGAAGAAAAAATCGGCGAAGGTGGGATGGGGGTGGTATGGAAAGCCATCGACTTGCTTCAGGAGGCAGGGGATGCACGCGATACCCATGTAGCCATCAAGTTTTTAAATATCAACCTTCGAGCGCTAAAAGTACTGGTACGTGAATTTGACCGCTATAAAAGCCTCAATCATCCTAAGATTGCCAAAGCCCATGGTTTAGAGCACATCGGTGATACCTATTTTATGGTGATGGAATTTTTAAAGGGAATTCCATTAAACCAATTCATTAAAACTCACCGACAGGGTTTGTCCCTCAGCGAGGCAGAGCCGATCATCAAGGATATGGCTGAGGCACTGGCACATGCCCATCAAGAGGGTATAGTGCATTTGGATTTCAAACCCGCTAATGTGTTTTATGATCCCGATGAGAAGATTGCTAAAGTTATTGATTTTTGGATTGCGCGGCCCCTGGAGCAGTCGGAACTGGATGATACTGAAACCCGATTTGAGCCGAGAGTCTTGGGAGCATTAACTGACCCTTATGCCAGCTATGAAATGCTATTAGCTTCGGATCTCGATCAGTGTGATGACAATAAAAATTTAGAGCCCGATCCGCGTGATGATATTTATGGTTTAGCTTGCGTGACTTATGAATTACTGTCAGGAAAACACCCCTTTTATAGAAAAAAAGCGACCATTGCGAAATATAAGACGCTGTCTCCCAACCCCATTAATGGATTAAACAATAAACAAAATAAGGCACTTTTGCGTGCTTTAGCTTTTTCTCGGGATGATAGAACGCCGACTGCGAGTCAATTTTTAGCTGAGCTTTTTCCAGAAAAAAATAAATATTTTTTATGGTTCCCACACTGGCGCATGGAAACCATAAAAAAGTGGGTAAGTGCTGTGGTTGTTGCGTGGGCTGAATATCGTGCGACGAAAATTGAGCAAAGACGACAACAGGCGAAAGAAGAAAAGAAAGGCAAACTCTTTAAATTTAAAATCGTCACCGTAAATGCACGAGGAAAAATCATCAAGCGCACCCCCAAAACAGCCCGCTACCAGACAGAAGACTTGGGCAACGGTGTCACACTGGAAATGGTCTATATTCCAAAGGGCAGCTTCCTAATGGGTTCACCTGAAACGGAAAAAGGCCGATACAGTGATGAAGGCCCCCAACACCAAGTCACGCTAGAACCCTTCTATATGGGCAAATACCCCGTCACACAGGCACAATATGAAGCGGTGATGGGCAATAATCCATCCGGTTTTAAAGGAAAAGATCGCCCGGTAGAACAGGTTTCATGGCATGATGCCGTAGAATTTTGTAAGCGACTGTCCGAAATGACGGGCAGAACCTATCGTTTGCCCAGTGAAGCACAATGGGAATATGCCGCGCGTGCTGGGACAACGACACCCTTTTACTTTGGTGAGACGATTACCAGCGAGTTAGCCAACTACAATTTTAATCGTGGGAAAACAACCGATGTTGGAAGCTTTCCCCCGAATGCTTTTGGATTGTACGATATGCACGGAAACGTGTGGGAATGGTGTGCTGATCCTTGGCATGAAAACTATGATGGGGCGCCTAGTGATGGGCGTGTTTGGAAAGACGAAGGAGATTCAAACCGTTTGTCCTTGCGCGGCGGCTCCTGGGACTACGGCGGGACGAGGGTGCGCTCGGCGTTCCGCGACGTCAGGAGGCCGACCGACCGCTACGACGGCGTGGGCTTGCGGGTCGCCAGGCTATAACCCTTTATTATTTATAGTTTTTCCCCTTTTTATTTTTTTTTTTTATTTTTTTTATTTTTTTTAGCGCTTAAAAGGGGAAAAGTCTTAAAATAAGAGGAAGGTATTTGTATTGGTATGTGGGGCACGCGCAGCGTGCGCCGTTTTTCGAGAATAACCATGATAAAACTACAGGGATTAATTATTAGTAGGGATAAGGCAAATGCTAGAAATCAGACCCTAGTCGCTAGAAATCCTATTTTTTCAAAAAATAGGATTTCTTTAGCTAGCCTAACGGGTCAATGCCATTAAGTTAAGACAAACCTGACAGGTGTCAAAAACCTGTCAGGTTAATTTTTCCTTTAATTTACAACGACCTGCCATGTTTTGGATACC
>JBDLJY010000343.1:0-6834 GCA_039714115.1 Pseudomonadota bacterium
AGTTTCGAGGTGGGGTATGGCATTAAAGTGCAACTGGAACACAGAAGTGTGCGCGTCGGCAGTACTCGTTTTATGCAGCGTGAAGGGCTGACTTTACCTGAACAATTGGATGATCTGCAACAGCAGGCGGAAGAACAGGGACATTCACTGATTTATGTGGGCATTGATAATAGTATAGCCGGAGTATTGGAAATGCAGCCCAGTATTCGTCCCGAAGCACATCAAGTTGTTAAAAATTTGCAACAACGGGGGCTGAGTACTTATATCATCTCTGGCGATCAGGAACAAGCCACGCGCAATATAGCGAAACAACTCGGGGTAGATCACTTCTTCGCGGAAACTCTGCCGGAACAGAAAGCCGATTTAATCAATCAATTGCGCGATGACGGTAAATTTGTCTGTTTCATCGGCGATGGTATCAACGATGCCATTGCGCTGAAATCCGCGCAAATTTCTATTTCGCTCAAAGGTGCGTCCAGTGCAGCAACGGACACGGCGCAAATTATATTCATGGATGGGAGCTTGGCTCCGCTAGATCGGCTGTTCCAATTCACGGACGAATTTGAACGCACCATGCGGAATAATTTGCTGCTGAGTACCGGGTGCAGTCAATATAGGTGGGGTGTATCTACTCCATTTCGGCATTGCTGCCAGTATGGGTATTTTCTATGTGGGCACAATAGCGGGCTTGACGAATACCGTTCTGCCCTTGATAAGGCACCAGGATGCGCCACTTCAAAAACCAGAGAAATCAAATAATGTTGATACTTATTGAGAAATCCGAAACGTAGTAACGGAGCTTGCGACGTAGTTCGCTTGGCAAAGCAATCAACAATGAACTATCACTTACAGGCGGCAAGCCTGCACCAAAACTTTACGCGGTGTAAAATAGGGTTGTTGCTAAATGAAAACTGTCTTTAGGTGACTTCCAATGCTAGTGCTTTTTGAAAAAAAATGGCATGAGCATTGAGGTTTTTTGCTGGTATTTTTTCTCTGGTTCCCACGCGCCGGCGTCGCGTGCAAGGTACGCCTTGCACTCAGGAGCCTAGTTTTTGTTGCTGATCTGCCTATTTGCCTGATCATACACTTCATCTAACAATGCCTTAATAATCATTGCCCGTATCTCATTATTCTGCATAAATTCGTCAACGATCTTTTCATCTCCTTGGATACGCTCAATAAACGCTTGCATCATTTCATGTTCTAATACAATTCTGAATTGTTCTTTGCTATTTTCTCGCGCCCGTTGTGATAAATTTTCATTGGCTGCCATTTTTCCGGCTATTTGTTCAAACACGAGTTTGTCTTGTTCAGTCAAGTGGGTGCCAAAGCGTTCATTGATTTGTTGGATAATGTCAGATAGTGGTGAATGATGTGGCGTTTTTTCTTTGCCCGTACCCACTCCATAAACTGATGCAGTTTCGCCAATATTTAATGCGGCATTCCCTTCAAAGGTTTTCTCATTACGGTAGCTCGTCAGTAGCAGTTCTTGATCTAAGTCTATTTGATTGCTATCTCTGTAAGGTAATTTGGTGAGTAGGTAGCGGCTATATGCTGATGATAATGGGTGTGCCTTTATTGAGTGCTTTGGCGAGATCAGTGGCACTTTTTTTTGTCGTCTATTTTTTCGACGATGCCTTGTTTGTGTTCAATTTGGTAGATGTTGTCTTGGAGTTGTTTGTCTAGGTTGCGGCGATCTGAGATGACTATTATTGAGTTAGTTAAATATGGGTTGGTTGTTGTCATCGTGGAGGCTTGCCAGTTGGTGCGCTGTCCAGCTAATGGTGTTGGTTTTGCCTGAGGCAAGCAGTAGGCGTGTTGCTGTGAGTTGGTGATAACGCGGGAAAATGTATGTGTTGCCGGTGTTAAGGATAAAGCGTTGGATGATGTCTAACCAACTGTCTTTTTGCCAGATGTTTTCCCATAAGTAGGCGGTTTTGTAGCCGTTGTTGTTGACTCTGTCACCTTGATTAAATGGAAGAAAGATGGTTTTTTTGCCTGCCAAGCGGGTTGTCATGTAGGCTTCGTCTGTGTCTAGGGCAAAATGGATTAAGGCGCGTAGGTATTGTGTGACGGCGGCGGAGATTAGGGCGGTGCTGCGTTCTTTTAGTAGTGCAATGGCTTAGCTTGCTTTTTCAATGAGGGTGTTGTTCTTCTATTGGAGGAACTACAAAGTAGTAGTTTTGTATTTTGTCCAAGTGTAAATTTGTAACTGTGCTTTGCTTTGTTAAGCCAAATGTTTGCTCTTTTATCGGTTGAGATTGAAAAAAATATTCAGCAAACGTAACATTTAACTCTTTTTTTAATTTTATCAGGCTGATGCTGACAAATAGACTGAATTTCCAATCCAAATCTACAACTTTGGGTATTCCTATTGTTCCATTCTTTGATAACAATAAGTCGCCTTTTTGCGGTTGACACCTTTTAGTAAGTTCATTATGTTCATCTTCCGATATGTATTTTACTTTAGTCAGATCGATTTCCTTATTTTGAATATCTGTAACCCTTAAAAAGGGTACTCCACTAGGCAGATATGTAGGTGTAAAGTGAGTTCCATCAATAATTTTTTTGGAAAGATATTTAAGACGTGCTGTTTCCCAATGCTCCGGCACTTTCCCCAACCACTCAACCCCACTCTCTTTCAAAGGCACATTAGGATTTAATCCTTTAGTGACAGCGTGTGAAATCAGTGCTTGACGTTTTTCTTTTAGCAGTTCAATCAATTTTTGCTGCTTTTCAATTAGGGTGTCGATTTGGGTGGTTTCTTTGTCTAAGAAAGTGGCTATTTGTTGTTGTTCTTCTAATGTTGGGATTCCTAGCTTATAGTCTTTTATATAATCATCTGTTACGCGCTTTTGTCCCGCAGCACCACGCATTTCAGATTCTCCAAAATTTATAAAATGATGGCTATGGGTTAGATAGAATATAAAATTAGGCCGCATATTTTTATGTGGGCGTATGACATGAAATTCTGTCGTTCCAAATCCAATGCCGTTTTTTAATCCATTGCAAACTGCACCTTTACCATTTTCAAAGCAAGGTGTAATTTTGGCTATAATGACATCCTGCTCTCTAAAATAGGTATATCCATTTATTACCGTATAAGCTAATCTTGTTTCAGATAGCTTGATATCTCCTTTTGTA
Source organism: Pseudomonadota bacterium (assembly GCA_039714115.1). Classification (GTDB taxonomy): domain Bacteria; phylum Pseudomonadota; class Gammaproteobacteria; order Beggiatoales; family Beggiatoaceae; genus Thiomargarita. The sequence continues at coordinate 3,145 of JBDLJY010000343.1, forward strand.
CCTACCTTTTCCATAGGCAAAAAGCTTGTTTCTAAATTGAGTTCTTCCTTTTTTAATTCGGCTTTTGATGGATTAAGTTTGATCACAAATCTAAGTCGCTTAATCTCCCAATGCTCCGGCACCTCACCCAACCACTCAACCCCACTCTCCTTATAAGCCAGATAAACTTGATATTTCATACATGTAGCTCCTTCAATAATTTCCGCACTCACCAGCTCCAAATCCGCGTCAATCTCCGCCAATGAGCGCGGTGGTACATTTTAATTGACTGAATTGCTGTTAGTCACCTTTAGGTGACTTGAGCTTTGGGATTTATCCCAATGCTAGTGCTTTTTGAAAAAAAATGGCATGATCATTGACGTTTTTTGCTGGTATTTTTGATAAAATTCACCATGAATATCCATCATGTCCTTTTCTTCAAGATGAATACCAATAAAAATATAAATGGTGAATCCAATGGCAAGCATAAGATGACCTACACTCATGCTTGGTGTTGCCCAAAGTCCAATAATCGTGCCTGACATAATGGGATGTCGAATATATTTGTAAACGGAGATGATCTTAAAAGGTACTGGTGTATAAGGCTGAGCACGCAGATATAAATAAACCTGTCGTAAGCCAATCAAATCAAATTGATCAATCAGAAAAGTGGCAAAGAGTGAAAATAGCCAACCAAACAAAAAAAGCCCTACCAGTATCTTATAGCCGATAGGATTTTCAACCTGCCAAACAACAGCGGGTAATGGCTGCCATAGCCAACAGAGTAGTATGAGCAGCAAACTCGCCATAAACACGTAAGTACTGCGCTCTATGGGTGTCGGGATGATTTTGAGCCACCATTGTTTGAACTTTGGGCGTGCCATTAGGGAGTGTTGGAGTCCAAAAACGGTCATTAACAGGGTATTAATCAAAAGTGCTTGGGCAAACGCTACTTGAGTGCCAACATCAATTAATTTTTGCTCAAAAATAGGGCTAATAAAAGTAATAAAATAGATTAAGGTAGCGTTGAAGAGCAAGAAGCCGCATACGCCATAAATGAATGCTAATATTCTATTCATTAGAGTTTTCCTTTAATTTATCTAATGTGTTCATTAAAATTTTTCATGGTTTTTTGTTAGCTTGTGCCAGCGAGATGTTAAACCTTTTGCTTGGTGTTTTGCAAGCAAGCTGATACAACGATGTGCTGTTTCAATCTGTGTGCTATAATCTTTAATCTCGTTTAGATTTGGAATCTATATGTCTTTTCTCAATTGGCAGTCCATCGACACCGTTTTTCTTGATATGGATGGGACTTTGCTCGATCTTCATTTTGATAACCATTTTTGGCTTACACATTTACCATTGCGTTATGCTGAAAAATATCATTTGTCGTTTGAGGCGGCAAAAGCGACTTTGTTGAGCCGCTATGAGGATATGTTGGGCACACTTGAATGGTATTGTGTCGATTATTGGAGTACACAATTTAATATGGATGTCGCTAAGCTCAAGGAAGAAGTGGCTCATTTGATTGCTGTACGTCCAGAGGTTGTCGCATTTTTGTCTGGTTTACGCGAACATAATAAACGGGTTGTTCTGCTTACTAATGCCCATAATAAAAGTTTGTCTCTGAAAATGCAGCGCACCGAAATCGCTCACTATTTTGATCGTCTTGTGTGTGCCCATGATCTAGGATTGCCGAAAGAAGATGCTAACTTTTGGCAAAAATTGCAAAAATTTGAGCCCTTTGTTGTGGAGCAGACTTTATTGATTGATGATAGTTTACCGGTGTTGCGTTCAGCAGCAGGTTATGGTTTTTGTCATATGTTGGGTATTTATCAGCCCGATTCTCAGTTATCGCCTAAGGCTGCGGGGGAATTTAGGGCTATTCGTAGTTTTCGAGAAATATTCGTGCAAGGTACACTATGAAATATTTAAATCTTGATCCTTCTACTCTGGGGGCGGAAGATGCGGAAGATGTGCAAGTCTCCTCGGATTTGTTAGAACAGAAGTTGGCTGAGATTGATAGCCAACTTGCACAAGAGTCTGAGTCCATTAGGCGTGCTGATTTGTTGTTAGATTATGGACACACTTGTTTAGAGTTGCAAAAAAATTTCGAGGCTTGGCAGGCGGGGCAACAGGCTTTTGATATTTTTGCGCCCGCTGAGAATTGGGAAGGGGCGGTGCTCGCCTGTGATGTCATGTTTGGGGCTGAACAGCCAGGCTCTTTAGTCGCTTTGGGCAATGCTGTTTGGTTGGCGGTGACTTTTCCTATCGAGCCTGAACTCAGCGTGCTTATGTTAAATCATATTGTTGATGAAACGCCTGATGATTCTGATGGGGGCGCTGTGGCGGCGGCAGCGGCACATTATTTGGTGGATTTACGCGCCAAGGGTAAGGATCGTGAAAATTTGTGGTTTTTTACTAAACAATTATTGGCAACCGTGGCGCGTCGTCATAGTAATGTCGAAAACCAAGCGGATTTTGATGCGTGGGTTAAAAAACTTGAGTTGGATTCTCCGGATGATTTTTTTGGGCGTTTGGCACAGGTGCTGAATGTGATGGTGCAGGATGATTGGTGGGTTGATAGGGATGCGTTGAGAGCCAAATTACCGGAGGCGCAGGCATAACCCAATGCTAACAGGGATTTAAAGACAACTGATTGATTTTATTGGAGCATGTAAAAAAATCAGGGGGCTGGTGGGCAATAAAAAGACGTTGCCCACCCTACATAAAATTCAGAGCCATCGTGAGAAATCCTATTTTTTATTTTAAAATAGGATTTTTTTGAGCTTAGCTGTTAGCATCAACGCCCTGAAAACGGCGAAGATTTTTTTCGCAAGTGAGAAATCAGCTGCTTGGCGGGAACATAACCGGGCACTAACTCGCCATCAGATAAAACCAGTGCGGGTGTACCCGTGATACCTATGCGTTGCCCCAATTTATATTGTTTGGCAACGGGATTCTTGCACCTTGCTGTCTTAATTTTTTGTCTTGCCTTGGCATCTGTCATGGCTTGTTGTCGATCTTCCGCACACCACACCGATACCATCGTCTTGTAAGTTTTTGAGCCAACACCAGCACGCGGAAATGCGAAATAACGCACTTTCACGCCGGCTTTGTTGAGTGCGGGGACTTCATTATGGAATTTGCTACAGTACGGACAATCGACATCGGTAAACACATTAACTGTGTACTGGGTTTCTTTTTCCGGAGCAAAGACGACCATTTCACTTTCATCAAGGGCATTGAAGGCATCAATACGCAATTGGTTACGTGTCTCTTCGGTTAAATTCCGGCGGGTATCGGTTTCAAAAAGATTACCCGCTACGAAGTGGCGACCATCGGCGCTTATATAAATTACTTCTCCACCAATCATCGCTTCGTATAATCCCGCAATGGGGGTAGCATTCAGGGAGAGTTTCTCACTATCAGCTTTGATTAGTTGCTGTAGAACTTTTGCTGTCTTGGTGACGGCTTGAGGGACTTCTTCTGCAAAAGTGGATTTTCCAATAAGCAAGCTTAAAGCTAACATCAAATAAATACGCATAATTAGTAGTTCCTTAAATAATGAGTCAATCTCGAAAATTAATGAATTGTAACGGTAAACTTAAGTCCTTTTCACGCAATAGGGTAATAATGCGCTGCAAATCATCACGTTTTTTTCCAGTCACGCGCACTTGTTCACCTTGAATTGATGTTTGCACTTTAAGT
>JBDLJY010000344.1:0-6758 GCA_039714115.1 Pseudomonadota bacterium
TTTATTGCGTCAACACAATATCCTTTGGTCAACTCGATCCGATTTGGATGCTTTACTGAAACTCGCCAAACTCAGAACTTTGCCGACGTTTTCGGATTAGTGATTTATTATTAAGAAAGGATAAACCAAATCGCGCTTGGTATAAATTTTGACTTTTTTGTTTTGATTTATCCGAGCGATGATATACTCCACACGTTCACAAACTCAACTTTTTTTGTTGTTTCGGGAATGGAGCGTAGCGGATTTCCCGATACGAAGTCAGCGAAGCTAAACCTTATGTGGGCGACTTTCGGGAAATCCGCTACGCTCCATTCCCGAAATAAAATTGTGAACGTGTAGAGTATAAAATACTTGTAATCATTTTCATTTAAAGGTTTCTATGAACACACACAAAACAATTTTTATCCTATTATCATTTTTAATGATACTAGGTACTGTCTCGGCGCGTGATAGTGAAAATATCTACGCGCTAACAGAAAAGTCGACAAAAATAATGGTCGATCTCATTGGAAAAGAACCGCGAGGCAACGGTTTTGACTTTTTTCTCCAGATTGGTAACAATTACCACCGCATAACCGATTGTGGGGATGGGCAAAATTTAGCCCAAATGCTCAATACCCATTTAGATTGGGTGGGATTAACCGGTGAAACAAGCTTGCAAGCGTGGGATTTAGAGCCGCGCCCCTCTTTGAGCTGCAACCCAACTTGGTTAGATACGCCTGTTTATCTCGAAAATTTTTCCACTTACTATTTTTCAACCGGTAAAGCTGGAGAATATTACAGCATCAATCAAAATTGCGGACATCCGTTTTATTTGACATTATTTCAACTTTCCAATAGAATCAGAAAATTTCAAGCCCCAAAGGCTCAAAAACTGATCAAGCTCCGTTGTCATAAAAACAGTGCCTCAGTCGGTGATTATGCCTTATATTTTGTCGAAGATGCACGAGCTGGGGGCACGGGTGGTTGGGTTATCGTGCTCTCTTACCGGAGCAAACTGCAACAACCCACTTGGATTGTCATTTCTAAGATCAATGGAAAATATCTCAAAAATGTGGCGCGTAAGGACATTAAGTCAATCACTAAAAAACTCAATGCCATGAACTACGGCGTAAAACACTTGACTTATTTTCCCTTTCAACTGCCTAAGGATGAGCCTTGGTTTGATATTTGTCTGGACAAGTGCCAGCAAAAAACACTCGCGCAGCTTGCCAAAGATAAGATCAATCTGAAAGGTGAAAGCTATCAAAAGCTCACCTTTTCAAATTTGCGTTTTATGGCTTGTGATAGTTTATTGAGTCAACTTGTGCCCGATAAGCCATCACCCCCTAAAGTTGATGATCAATCAGATGATTGGTTTTCCGGTATGCAAGCCGAATTAAAACAGTCTGCCGCGACGATTTTTAAATGTTCTACCGAAATCTGTGAGCGAGAAGTGCCGGGCGGAAATTATACGGTTGATGAATTTCAATCAAATATGGCGCCATGTGAAAGGAAATCGCATTTACATATCACCTTATTGGGGAATGTGACGATACAAGGGGCGAAACCGATACGCATTCAAAGCCGAACTTTCAAAAGTTTCACGATTGAAAGTCAAGGAAATACGTTGACTTATGAGAAAACGGGCAAAGGATTAGGCGATTCGGTCGCTTTTTTGGTGGCTAAAAATAAGCAGTTTGGTTTGAAAAATTTAACGTTGAAAATCGAATCTGCCAAAAATATGCCTGCCGTTATAAAAGCCTCGAAGGCAAAATTGAAACTGGATAATGTGAGGGTGACGGGGCACGCTGATGTTGCTTTAAGCCTTGAACATTCAACAATGTACTGCTTTTCATGTCAATTAGATGCACAAAAATCTGGTATTGTTGCCAAAGACTCTCAAATTTTTGCCCACGGTAATGGTTTGATAAGCGGTAAAGGAAATCACGCGATTTATTTCAGCGGAAAATCAGATGCCATACTAGAGGGTATGACACTTGAGGGAAAATCTTTGCTTTTTCTTGGGACAAAATCTCGTGTGCTTATAGATAAGGCTCAATTAAAACCATCATCATCAGTGGCATTCACCTTATTCAGCAAGCGTTTTCCAAAAGAAAAGGGGTATGCGCTGAGCATTAAAAATTCGCAATTGGTTTTGGAAAGTTTACAACCAACGGATTTTACTATGGTAAAATTTCACAAAAGGGGGGATGGCAGTGGCAATGTTGAGTTTGTTCTTGATGGCGTTTTTGATAGAAGTTATTTGAGTTGTGATGGGGAGGGCAAATTGATTTTTGAGGGGCGGGATTATTGTCATATTTCAAAGAACTACAGGGATTAGAAGGGATAAATCAAAACCAGTCAAAACCAGCTAACATCCATGAGTTTTAGCTCTTGGTGGGGTTTTGACTTATCTTTGCTTAAATATAATCCCTGTAGTTATTGTGTTTTTACCACGACAAAGGAGTTTAATTAATGAAGTGAAATTTTTGGCGATTATGGGCATTGGCTTTTATAGCCACACTATCGTGGGAGGCGTTAGCCGCTGAGCCAACCGCCATTCCTGACGATCCAAATACAAAACTCTACCTGTTAGAGGATGAAACTGGCATAGTGCCATTACTGATTTCCAATGAAAAAGGCTACGCAATTCGCTGTCAGGATCAAAAGCCACAGAAAATAATAAAGGGACTTGGTTTTTCACCCGTGTTATGGTTTTTGCCAAGAAAAAATCTTGATGATTTTGATATCATTGAATCGGCTTACGAGGAGCAGCCCATTTTACGTTGTGAGGATTCAAAAAGAAGGCTTCTTGTCGAAGCTAAAGATGATCACAAGCGTTACCTGATACATTTTTTTGGCGATCCTGATCATAAAGTGTTATATGAGGTGGGTTGTCAAGGCTTACTTGATGCGCTAGGGCTAACAGCGACTCGAATGGATGAACTCTCCGCTAGTGAAAAAATAAGGCTGGACAGTTTTTCCAGAGAATACATTAATTGTAAGACGGGCGTGCCGACGGGTAAGGCGGGCGTGCCAATGGGGCTATTCCGTGATAAAGATGGCCCAAAAATGATGGGATTACCGGGTGGGCGTTTCCGTATGGGAGACATTAGTGGCAAAGGGCTTAAAGATGAGCTGCCTGTACATGAGGTTGAGATTAATAGTTTTGCCATCAGTCGCTATGAAATCACGGTTGATGAATACAAGCTTTTTGATAGCAGCCAAAATGATAAGGTTCGAGGCAATTATCCGGTGACTAATGTCTCTTTGAAAGATGCCATTGCTTATGCAGCGTGGTTGAGTGAAAAAACTGGCAAGCATTACCGTTTACCCACAGAAGTAGAGTGGGAATATGCCGCTCGTGCTGGGACAGAGAGCATATATGGGTGGGGAGATGAGATTAACAAGAATAAGGCTAACTACCGTGAGCTAAAAGAGAAATGGGATAAAAAAGAGAGTCAACCCGTCGGCTCCTTTAAGTCTAATGCTTTTAGGATTTATGATATGGTGGGCAATGTCCTAGAATGGACGTGTTCAAAATATGAACCTCGCTATCAGGGAACGGAGAAAAATTGCTTGAAGGGTGCCAAAGCGAGTCAAGTAGTTCTTCGCGGAGGCTCTTTTATTCATAATGAGGTGAGAATTGCTAAGCGCTACCGGCTATCTTGTGTTTGTTCTAGTGCTAATATTGGCTTTCGGGTGGTGAGAGTCAATGATTAAGTACAACGGATTTAAAACACTGATTTGTATCGGGAATGGAGCGGAGCGGATTTCCCGATACGAAATAAAGCGTCGTTGTTTCGGGAATGGAGCGGATTTCCCGAAACGAAATAAAGCGTCGTTGTTTCGGGAATGGAGCGGAGCGGATTTCCCGAAACGAAATAAACGAAGAGCAACATTTTTTCGTTGTTTAGCTACGCTGACTTCAAGACCCCTACGGGAGGAAATCCGCTCCCGCAACGAAGATCGCTACGCTAAACAACTGAAAAAGGTTACTTCGTTTCGGGAAATCCGCTCCGCGTAATGAACGAAACAACTGAAAAAGGTTAAAAAACTTTTGTGTATCTACTTATTTATAGGAGTTCATTTATGAAAAAACGACAATTCATTCTAGCAGCCACATTGTTGGCACTCTTTTCGTCACCGCTATTATATGCGTTTGAAGATTGCGGTACTTCTGTGACGGAGTGTAAACTGCGGCAAACAATTCAAGCATTGCAAGAGCGAAATGCTCAGCTTGAAAAAGAGAATAAAGCATTGCAAGAGCAAACTGCTAAGCCTGAAAAAGAGAATAAAGCATTGCCGCAAGAAACCACCACTGGATTTTTCCGTGATCGTTTAAAGGATGGAAGTCTAGGGCCGAAAATGGTCTGGATTCCCGCCGGAACCTTTTGGATGGGTGATATACAGGGGGGTGGTGTCTCTGCTGAAAAACCGGTACATGAGGTGTCAGTGAGTCGCTTTGCTATGGGAGTGTACGAGGTGACTTTTGCGGAGTATGACAAGAGCCACTGGTAGAACAAAGCCCGATGATAAAGGTTGGGGACGGGCTAATCGTCCAGTGATGAATGTATCTTGGTATGATGCCACAGCTTATGCTGAATGGTTAAGTGAGCAAACAGGCAAACAATATCGCTTGCCAACTGAAGCCCAATGGGAGTATGCGGCGCGGGCTGGGACAAGCACTAAATATTGGTGGGGTAACACAATTGGCTCTAATAAAGCTAATTGTAAGAATAGTAGTTGTGGTGATAATTTTGAGTATACAGCACCAGTAGGTTCTTTCGCACCGAATTCGTTTGGTTTGTATGATACGGCAGGGAACGTATGGGAGTGGGTATGTTCTGAGTATGAAAGTCGATATAGGGGTCAAGAACGTCTGTGTGCAACAAATAACAGTCGTTTGTCCATGCGTGGCGGTGCCGGGGACGGCAAGGCAGCGAGGGTGCGCTCGGCAGCCCGCAACGGCAGGAGGCCGACTGACCGCATCGACGTTATGGGCTTTCGGCTCGCCAGGCTATAACCCTTTATTATTTCTCACTTTTACTCTTTTTGTTTTTTGATTTTTTTCTTTTATTTTTTGGGTTTTTTAGGTTTTTTTATCTTTTATTTTTTTTTATTGAGTCCCACATATTAAGGTAATAAACTGATTTTAAAAGACAATATAACAATACAGAGAAAAAGTGCGGAAATCCAAACATTAGACTTGTCCCTTTATAATTGTAGGGTGGATTAAGTGATAGCGTATCCACCTGATTATTATGTAAATATCGGTGGATACTTATGCAGCTTTAAGCAAACGGCTTAAGCCGTTTGTTGAGAGACAAGTCTATTAACTACAGGGAAAAAACGGAGTACATGTTTAATAGATCAATGCCATATCGTATCGGGCAACCATAAAGGATTGCCCCTACATAAAATGCGCCTAAGATGCCACGGGGCAATACCCTAGTGGTTGCCCGATATGGCATTGGTTTAATAGATGGGATAAGTTACAACGCTGCCCTCTAAGCTGGGTTTTGACTTATCCTTGTAGTTATTTTGGTGTTATTTCTGATAGATAATATCTATGACAAAGGTGTAATTAATATGATGAAGAACATTGAACAGAAGGTTTTAGCTAACCTGCATAAATTGACACCAGAAAAACAATTGATCGTGTTATATGTGGTAGAATCTCTTGTTTATCCCACCACACAACCACGCTCCCCTGATAACAACACAGTTGAAACGGCATGGCAACGATCACTAGCACGTATGAAACGGGGCTATCACTTAGGCGGAAAAATGCCAACTCGGGAATCATTACATGAACGATAAACTGATAACACTTGATGCCAATATTCTTGTTTATGCTATTGATATTGATGCAGGTAAACGCCACCAACAAGCTATAGAAATTATTGAACAGGTACGCTTTTTTGATTGCGTTTTAACGCTGCAAGCATTAAGTGAATTTTTTGCTGTTGCCATCCGCAAACAAAAAATGCCAATTGAGGAAGCTATTGCCCAAATTAATGATTGGCAAGAAATTTTTCCAACCGTTTCAGCAACACCAAGCTCATTGTCTAAGGCGGCTCTCGCGGTACAAAACCATAATTTATCCTTTTGGGATGCCATGCTATGGGCTGCTGCTCACGACGCTAACGTCACTTTATTATTAAGTGAGGACTTTCAAAATGGTCGAATTCTCGAAGGGGTCAAGTTTCTCAATCCATTTTTGCTAGAGAATATAACAGATATTTTTGAGCAAGCGTAGGATGCGTGCAAGATAAATCTTGGACTCCAGAGTTTTTTATCGTTCCCAATCTCTGGTTGGGATACGAAGTAACGGAGCTTCGCTACGATCGTGCCTTCCTCGAATTTCTTGCACATAAACATTTATTATCAACACATAGAGGTAACTTATGAAAAACCAACGACAATTCATTCTAGCAGCCACACTGTTGGCACTATTTTCGTCACCGCTATTATATGCGTTTGAAGATTGCGGTACTTCTGTCACGGAGTGTAAACTGTGGCAGGCAATTGAAGCATTGCAAGAGCGAATTGCTAAGCTTGAAAAAGAGAATAAAGCTTTGCCGCAAGAACCCACCACTGGATTTTTCCATGATCGTTTAAAGGATGGAAGTCTAGGGCCGAAAATGGTGTGGATACCTGGCGGCTCCTTTCGGATCAATGCCATTAAGTTAAGAGAAATGTGTTATACTTAGCCGCTTTCAAATCACAGGTAAAATCAGATTATGGAAAAATACACGCTGGATGATAAAAAT
>JBDLJY010000345.1:0-6746 GCA_039714115.1 Pseudomonadota bacterium
CAAAAAATTAGGAGAAGGAAAGTTGAAGGGGCGTTCGTTTCGGGTTAGGCGAATCAATGCCATTAAGTTAAGCCGCCAAATAAGACCTGCCAGGTATCCAAAACCTGGCAGGTCGTTGTAAATTCAAGGAAAAATTAACCTGACAGGTTTTTGACACCTGTCAGGTTTGTCTTAACTTAATGGCATTGGTTAGGCGAATAGGAGTCGCATGATATGAAAATATGGGTAGACGCAGATGCTTGTCCTGTGGTGATCAAACAGATTTTGTTTAGGGCGGCAGAGCGTACTGGGGTGCTGCTAAGGCTTGTAGCTAATCAGCCTATACATATACCAGCGTCGCGCTATATTAAATTTATTCAAGTCAATTCTGGTTTTGATGTCGCTGATAATGAGATAGTTAAAAGAGTTAGCGTTGGTGATCTTGTCATCACAAGTGATATTCCTTTGGCGGCTGAAGTGGTTGAAAAAGGAGCTTATGCTCTGGATCCTCGCGGCGAGTTGTATTCAGATGAGAATATTAAGGCTTGTCTAAATATGAGAGATTTTATGGAGACTCTACGAGCTAGCGGAATTGATACAGGTGGTCCGTCGGCACTAACCCAAAGTGATCGGAAATCTTTTGCGAATCAGCTGGATAAATTTTTATCCATGAGTTGAGCCACGTCAGGTGCAGTAAATATCGGTGGATACGCTATCGCTTAATCCACCCTACATAAAAAAGATCGGAGTCCAAGATTTATCTTGGATGTCTCGTCCAAAATAAATTTGGGACTCCTAAATCCCACTAAACACCGCATATTGTCCCACTTGGCAGTCGCGTAAATGAGGCAACACTTGTTCCGGTGCGGGTAATTTGGGTTGCACACGCGATAAGAGTTTGTGCAATTCCTTTGCCGCTGTGTCACATAAAACGATAACTAAATTCTCTTCGCCCAATGATGGTCCCACTGTCATTGGGGGTACGCTGTAGGGAAATCGGTAAACCAATAAGGAGTCGTTATATTCTATTATTGGGTATAAAAATTGTAATTCTCCCTTGGTGCCCAGTCCAAATATTGTCAGTGCCTTTAAGTTTTCGGAGCGATCTCCTGGCGAGATCGTGAAATGCAAAAATGTGCCTTTTTGATGCAAATTATCTCCTTCGTGTAGCTGAATACGGATCGGTTTTAGGCGCATATCAAATTGTGTCGCTAAGGTTTTCAGTAGGCGTACCTTGTCTATCACGGGTTGCCAAGCGTCTTTCCTTGAGAGCGTGGTGATTTTGTCGCCTGTTTGATTGAAGACTTCTATTTGTCGCGCTTTTATGACGAAACGTAAGTCAAAGGTTTGTTTGACTAGGCGTACATGTTTTAAGTTAAGCGGTGCCCTACCATTTTCTACTGCGATGGCTATATCGGGTATCAAAGGTGATGGTTCAGGTGCTTGTGGTGCTGGTGCTAATTTGAATACGGAGACTTTATCACTTTGAGGCAATAGCTTGGGGTTTTGCAGGTGGTTCAATGATATTTTTTATTTAATACGGTTTCTGGCACTTGTAATTTGTCTTTATTGACGGCGGTGAGCAGGGTGCAATGCCATTAAGTTAAGACAAACCTGACAGGTGTCAAAAACCGGTCAGATCAATCTGCTCTTTAGTTTACAACGTGCCATGTTTTGGATACCTGGCAGGTCTGATTTTGGGGCTTAACTTAATGGCATTGGAGCAGGGTGACGTGGCTATGGTGTTTGCCTTCATCGCTTTTGGATCGCTTGGAAGAACGCTCTGATTGAATATCCCAAAATCCACTGGCGCCTTATCGGGTTCTTGTCCGCCATGTCCAGCGAAGGTTAATATTAAGGTATCCCCCGGCTGGGCTTGTTTGAGCATGTTTCGCCATGCTTGAAGGAATGCGTTACGAGTCGCTTTCTTATTGAGTAAGATTCGATCATTAGGTAATTTTACCTTGGCTTGGCGCAAGGCATCCCTTAGTAATTTGGCATCATTAACGGCGCCTTTTAGCGTCATTATGTCAGGGTGTTGATACTGATCGATGCCGATGACTAAGGCGTGCTGAGTGGGTTGCACTCTTCCGAATCTAGTGGGCTGGGCTTGAACGCTCACGGCGAAAAGACATAAAATTAGTAGATAGTTGTGTATATTCATAATATTGGCTCATTAGGTGTCCAAAATAAATTTTGGACTCCTGAAAAGAAAATTACTTGGCAGTCTGCTCCAGCGTATAAGTCTCAAGCGTCATTTTTAAGTGCATACCCAATGTAGCGGCTGCTTTTGTGAGCGTATTCAAACTGATAGCGTCTGGATTAATAAGTTTTTCAACCGAGGCTTGATTTGTGTGCATACGCTTTGCCATCTCTGCTTTAGAGATGTTAGCATTTTTAATGGCTTGTTCAAATTGATAAGCAAGCACTCTTTTAATGGCGCTTGCCTCGGCTTCCGCTAAAAGACCTTCTTCCTCAAGAAAATCCTCGAAACTTGAACCCATACTATAAGTCTCTTGTGCGTCATTTGTCATAGTTGGTCTCCTCACCCAATAACCCTAAATTATTTTGTCAGAAAGGTAGTTTTCCGTGTTAGTGCTAGTTCAATCTCTTCTTTTGGGGTTTGCTGAGTTTTTTTGATGAACCCATGCAATAAAACGATTTTGTTGTTATGAACAAAGAAAATCACTCTGGCAATGCGATTTTCCAAACTTGTTCTCACTTCCCATAATCCATTTCCTAAATTTCGCACGAGGGGCATACCTATAGGCCAGCCATATTGAACCGCCATAATGTTTTCACCAATAATTTTTTTTTCATTTTTAGACAAGTTTTTTAACCATTCACGAACTGGCTCTTTTCATGACTGGTCATTTTTCGCAAAAATCACTTCTAATTTTTGTGATTTTTTTTCTGCCATTGTTTAGTACTCCTATTTTAATTGACTGGCTCAACTTTGCGATAAATCCCACCTTCTGGGTAAATTTTATTAATAATACTACAGATTCATTTCGATTATAACCCTAAATCGGGACCTTTGTCACGAGACGAAGATTTATGTGTATCTACTTGTTTTCCAGAAATAAAAATCCGTTGCTCCTAAACATCAGAGGTTTGGCAAACCTCTGATGTTTTTGGCGATAGCGTATTTTGGACGGCTCGCCCAAAATAAATTTTGGACTCCTACGCTAATCATCTAGTTTTATCTCCACTCGTCTGTTTTGTGCCCAGGTGCTGGGATTGTTACCGGCTACCAGCGGTTCATCGTAGCCATGTCCGTCGGTTTTGATACGGCTCATTGGGATGCCCCGAATATTCAAGGCGCGGGCTATGGTGTCTGCGCGTTGTTGTGAGAGTTTTAAATTGAGTTTGTCACTGTCTGCCAGTGGTGCATCTTTGAAGGGTTGCGTGTCTGTGTGTCCATCTATTTTAATCATGCGATTGGGCAAATTCAATAATGCTGCGACGATTTCTTCAAGTTGGCGTTCTGAGCCGGGTTCTAAGTCTGCTTTGCGGGGGGCAAATTGAAAGTTACGAAAAACCGCCGCTGGATTGACTCTCTTGAATCGCCCCAATCCACAATCGGATAGCATTTGATCAATGGCTTTTTGACGCTGTTTGTCATAGAGTACTAATAAACTTTCTCTGTCGATAATCTTGCCTTCTTCGGTGATGGTATAACGATTATCTTTTAATAGGGCTTCTATCCGTTTTTTGGAGTCGGAGTCGGTTTGACAAGCGTGAAGATGCGCCTCTAAGCTGAGGGGAAAGCGTCCTTGTTTGTGGTATGTCTCGCCCAAGCCATTCCAGGCTTCTGAAAAGTCGGGACCTAATGCGATGGCTTTTTTGTAGTAGTTAATGGCTTGGGTATAATTGCCTTCTTTTTCGAGAAGAGTGGCATAGTAATTTTGGGCTTCTGGCATTTCTGGGCAATTTTCTATTGCTATTTTGACTAATAGCTTTTCTCTTTCAAAGGCGTGACTTTGGTGATGTAAGTCGTAGGCTTGGTAAAGTACGTCGGCGGCATAGTCGCAATCGAGAGCCGCAAGGTTTTGAGATAGGCTCAGGATGAGCGGTAGTAATAGTTTGTTTTTCATGTTGTTTCCTTTTATAAATTGAGTTTCGGGAAATCGCTCCGCTCATTCCCGAAACAACTAAGTTTTGGACTCCTAAAAGCACTGCTTGGAACGATATGGCAATGCCTCGACAGTTAGGATGTGTATTGCAAACTTTCTATCAGCTCTTTATTACTTTTAAGTAAGGAATTTACCATGCTACTCATATCCGTCTGTTTGACAGTTGCTAGCTTTTTGATAAAGTCTGATAGGTCCGGTTCAAGATAAATAGGTAAGTTAAATTCGGCATTAGGGTGATAAAATTTGCCTCTTTCTCCTTGAGAAAAATCATATTCATTTTTCATAATATTCACCATCAATATTGTTTGGCTTCTGATTTTGTTGCTTTTCTTGCCGATATAACTAGAATTTTATTTTTCCAACTTTTTGTCTCAACTTCGTCCAAAATAAATTTTGGACTCCTGAGCTTTTCGGAGTAGGGCAGTTATAAGTAAAATTTATTATTGACTATTTTTTTTTATTGTCAAGGGATTTATCGTTCCCACGCGGAGCGTTCATCGAGCCGACACATTTTAAGGAGTCCAAGATTTATCTTGGACGTCTCGTCCAAAATAAATTTTGGACTCCTTAAATTATGATTTATCCGACTTCTGAGATAAATATTCTTCAATCACTTGTCGTGGAATACCTTTTAACCGCTCAGTTGTAGAAACCCCTTTTAAGCGCTCAGTTGTAGGAACCCCTTTTAAGCGCTCAGTTGTAGGAACCCCTTTTAAGCGCTCAGTTGTAGGAACCCCTTTTAAGCGCTCAGTTGTAGGAACCCCTTTTAACCGCTCAGTTGTAGGAACCCCTTTTAACCGCTCATCAGGCGATAACAAGTGAAGATGATCTCTAGTATAATCTCTCTCAAAATCTTCCCAAGTGTAAGACATACTAACCCCCTCTAGTTGGTATAACTCGTACAAGCGATTTAGTACGGATTGTTGTTTGGAATAATGCCAATGATAATATTTATCTCCATAGACAAACTTATCCGCTTTACCACCAAATAACTGCCATAAGGCATTTTCAGGTGTTTTTGGCATTCGACTTAAAACGATTAATCGTATTAAACAAAAGCCTAATTTAATATCATAGACGCCGTCTTGGATTTTTTGGAGACGAATCTCATCAGTTAGGTTGTGTGGATAACGAGTACTGACGGCATAAAGTTTAAAATCGGAAACGGGTAATAAGTCTTCCAAAGAGGGACTTATTTGTTTACGATAGTTGACATAATGCCCAATCAATTCGGAAAGTGCCCATTCATTGAAGGGCTCTCGCAAGGATTTATACGTTAATAAATTGTATGGCGCTAATTTGTCCAAGCCATCAGGCAATTTTTTTATCGGTTTGCCTTCCGTTTTTTTAATAATCACCACATCTAAAAATTGTTTTTTAACCGTCAGCTCTTTTTCCAATTCCACTTGAAAATCGGAATCGGTAAAAAAATCGGTCAATGTCAACCCAAAAACGCGATGCCAGTCTATTTGTTTTGCCATATTTTCGTTCTACGATTTGGCCTTGATTTTCAAAACTTTTTATTTATAGTATCCTACGCACCTAATGTCAAGTACCGATTATAGCAACTTTAGGAGTCCAAGATTTATCTTGGACGTCTGAATTAAATCAAGAACGCTTAATCTGATATAGGTTTTTTTAGAGCCTCATCAATCAGTTGTTCAAGATTAAAGTTAGTGAGTCCCGCTTGTGCGAGGGCTTGTTTGACACTGAGCAGACGCACCGTATTGGCAACAATGTCAGAGCACTCAAGCTGTTTACCCATCTGAGCGGCGGAGACATAGTCGGCGGCTTTGTCGATGCCTCGGTTGATTTGCCAGCCTATCATGTTGTCGCCGTTGGCGGAGGCGGTATAGTGTCCGCTGGGAGTCCAGGCTACCCATTCGCCGTCGTTGCCGTGGAAGAGGGTGAGTAGGGGCTCAAAGCTTTGCAGATTCCAGAGGCGAACGGTTTGGTCATCACTGGCGGATGCGAGTAGGCGTCCGTCGGCTGAGACGGCGACCGCCCAGATTACGCCTGTGTGTCCGATGTAGTCGCCGAGTTTTGTGCCGGCGCGGTTGTAGGCGGTGATGTTTCCATTGGCTCCGCCGCTGATGATGGTTTGTCCGTCGGGGGTGAAGGTGTAGGAACTGTGGTCATAGCCATCGGTAGTGCCTCGTTCAATGCTGGCTTGGGTGCGGTTGTTGTGGCGGATTTGAAGTATGGCTTGATAGCCGTAGTTGCCGCCTTGTCGGGTGCGTAGTGTCCAGGATCGCCATTGGTCTTGTGCGCGGAGGTAGTTTTTGTCTTGATTGAGGGGTTTGGGGGTGCCGAGGGGACGGGTTGGGGTGGGGAGGGTTATATGGTATTCCAGTTTTCCCGCTTGATTATACTGTTGAATTGGTGTTTTCCCCCAAGCCAGCGTTTTTCCATCCTTGGAAAATCCCACCGCCCAAGTACTGGCTCCGACGCCGACTAGGCGCTGTTTGAGTTTGCCATCGCGCAGTTTCCAGAGCTGAATTCCTTGATCATTGCCGCCACCCGTCGCCGCCCAGCGCCCATCGGGACTGATGGCGGTTGCCAGTACGATGTTGTCATGGCCTTTGTAGGTGAGTTGTTCTTTGCCGGTGGGTAGTGAATAGACGTGGCAGT
>JBDLJY010000346.1:0-6728 GCA_039714115.1 Pseudomonadota bacterium
TTTTATAGGGATTATCAGCACCCAAAAACGCTTGCCCCTTTTCGGTAGGAAATTCAGGGCTAATGTGGAGCGCATCACCGTCACGAGTCACATTCACAATGGTATCCATCATTTCCGATAATAAACCATGTTTCTCATCAGGAGCAGCCAATAGTACCTGTAAGCCCAAATCTTTCATAAAACCCAAACAACTGATGGTATTACCCACATCAAGTTTGCTGAACGCCTCATCAAATACCGCTAAAGACATGCCTCCGCTCAATTTTCCATCCGGTTTTTTGCGAATTAAATAAGTGGCAGCCAAAGCCGCACCAATAGCCACATAAAAAGGGGCTTGATTTTCACCGCCAGAGCCTTTTTTAAGACGATGAGACAATGAGCCTAATGCTCGTCCCTCTTCATCTTTCATTTTCACCTCAAAATTATAATAGTGGCGATAGTCTTCAAAAGAATTGCTTGATTCCTCCTCAAGGGCTTGACGTATTTTTTCTACAGCACTGTTATGTTGAGTGTTAGGAGAGAGTTCAGGATCAAATAGTCCGCCCACATTCGCCTGATCTTCTCTTGAATACGATTTAACCAGTTCTAATATGTCGGCAAATTCTGGATTAGGCTTTTTGACAAACGAATAGTATTCATGATTAAAAGGGCGCGTTTTCAGATGATGATTTAACTCATTGAGATGCCTTTCAACTTCATCAAAACCCGCCTTGAGTTGACCCACAAATTCTGAACGAAAAGAAATGCTGGCTTCTCGCAACGCCTTTTCAGCATCTTTTTCATAGTGAGCCAGTTCTGAATCTTTCAGAGCTTTTAAGGTATTTTTGACGTATTGCACTAATTGTTCGTGCGACTGTTCGCCTTCAATACGTTCATCATGGTAACGAATTTGATGCTCGTTAACACTATCACGGACTGAATTTTTGATATTTTCGGCTCGTGTGATGCTCTTTTTTCTTAGTTTATCCGCAGATTCAATCGAACCTTTTAGATTATCTCGTTTTTTAGTTGCTCTTTCCAAATCAAAGCCTTCTCTGCTGGCATATTGATCACGATATCTTTGCGTCTCAGCTTGCTCCGTCTTCAGCGTCGATAGTTTTTCCGCTTTGGCAGCTTTTTGGCTTATAGCCGTTACTTCATGATTTTGACATTTAGCCCGCTCGGTTTTGGCAAGACGCAGAGCTTTTTTAATGGCAGCAATACGCGATTTAATACCGCTTTCATCTTGTTGTTGCGCCAGCGCCTGAATTTTATCTTGGTGATTTTTGATTTCTTGGCTTATATTTTGTCGATTCTGTACCAAAGCACCGGTACTTTCAGTAATATTCTCCAGCCTATCTTCCAGTCTTGTAAAACGTCTATCAAGCTCCGTCACTTCTTGTTTGACTTTTTTTGTCTCTTCAAGTGATTTGAAAACCTCACTTAATCGTTTCCTTTTCTGTTCCAATTGTTTTTGACGCTGTGCCCTACCAATCATGGCATCTAACTCATACATTGCGGTTATAGAGCCACTTTCATGCAACATACAATCAGCGGTGATAGCCCGATCATATTTCAACAGCTCAGCCTCTGACTCAACACAAATCAGATCACCCAGTATTCGATTAACATAAGCCTTGGCATCCACATTTTCCGTTTCAATCAATTTTGCCAATGAGCCTTCATCAATCCACTTAGCCGTTTGCTTTGTGTTGATAATATGGCAACCTTTAAGATAGTGACTGTTGCGCCGATAAATTTTAACCGCCTCTTCGACTCGCTCAGAATCTACCAACAAAGCCTCACGCAAGCCATCCAGATAACTTTCAATCGCAACACGCCATCGCTCATGTTGTTCCTGAACATCTATCATGTCACAAAGCGGCGTAGATTGAATGCTGTGTTGTTCAAGTAATTTTATGAGTGCCAAAGTGTTTTTATTGAGCGGTGCGTCTCCTTGCTCCAATAGCGAGATGCTATCTCTCAGCATTTGTGCCTCTTTATGCTGTTCACTTTCTTGGATAACCAGCGTTTCTAATTTTGATTTCAAATATTCGGCTTGAGGTAAAACGGTGTTTTTTAATCCTTCTAGGATACCGTCGTGCAATTCGTTTTGCAGAAGGCTATTAGAAAACTCTTGAGCCTGTTTTAAAATAGGCACGATTTCCTTGGGTAAATGCTGTTCACCGTCCAAGATATAGGAGGCTTCACGCAGTACATCAGTCACTTTGTTTATAGAAGCAGTGACAGCACGGAGCATCTGTTGCTTGCTTTTGACTTCAGCTTGCAAGGCTTTGATTCTCATTGTCACGTCTGAACTTTCGAGCAGAGCCTTCTTTTCAATTAATTCTTGATTAAGTGACTCTATCTGAGTCTCTAAATGTTTAGACGATTCAATGGCTTTATCAACCTGTAGTTGTAATTTTTCTATCTCCTTTTGCAAAGGTTCAATTTGTTGCCTTTTCAAATCAAAGCGGACACTATAAACCACCCAAGCGTATTCCAAAGCATTGCGCTCGCTGTTGATGATATCGTTACATTGTTTATCAATTTTTTCTAGTTCATCAATACGTTTTTTGACACGCTGAGTTTTTTCACGAATAAACTGATAATTTTTGAGTGATTTTCTAAAGTGGTCCATTTTAACTGGTTTATGTTCTAACACATACCAGCGTACAAAATCCGTCGGATTCTTAATGGGGCTAAAGGTAATGGCATTCTTAAAATTTCTGAGAAATTTCTTGTGATCAAAACGGCTAACCGTTTCGCGGCTCAACTTAGCCACCATTTCAGCCACAAACCTTTCAGGGGTGGAAATGTCGGTAAAGCCTTTGTATTTCCGTCTTAACTCCTCTTTGAGTTGTTTCCAAGGCTTAGGCACAAAACCGGCAGAGGTTTTCTCTAAAAAAGTCTGACGTGTAACCGACATATTGGGGATAATAAAGCGCCCTTCTATTATTTCCTCTTCTCGGCTGCGATAAGCGGAGATGCCCATGCCGACGCAGGTTTCCTCATTGGTTTCAGTATCACGAAAGCTCAAAGCAATATAAGTCTGAGCATCATCACGCGGCGGACGGAGATTATCAACTTCAGCCTCATTGGGATCATACATATAGCCCAAACAATATTCCCATAATTTACGTGTGCCATGTTCTCCGGCGCCGGCATTGAGAGATAAATAGCGTTTATTACCCCCCGTGAGAACAGTCTGGATGGCATCTAAAATAGACGATTTGCCGGAACCATTAGGGCCAACAAAAGCAATATTGCCCTTAACAGGGATTTCTAGCCCTTCAATCAAGTACCAGTTAATTAGTATAATTCTATTTAGTAGTTTCATGTTCCAAAAAATCCTCTAATCGTTTAAAATATGCTGCTGGTGTCACTAGACGAATCGCGGGGCGAATACTTATTTTGATCGTTTTATCCATTTCTTCTCCTTTGTCTAAAATACTGTGCCGAGAAAATAGACTTAAAATGTCTTTGAAGTGAGTCAGTGTTGGGCGTTTTCGCCCAGTGATGGCTTCATAGCGATTGAGTAAAGATTCACTTGATTCCAAGGCAATACCTTGTTCCACCTTAAAATTTTTAATGGCTTCTTCATATAACAATCGTAAGCATAAAAGCAAAAGAGTTTCTTCTAATCTCAAATTGAGATAACTCTGTTCTTCATCAGGGAGTAAACCCATGAATTGAAAATCTGGTTCATTGACTAATCGCCAGCCAAGCGCATCAAATAAGTCAATAAAATAGTCTAATTCGCGTAGAATGGTTAAATAATATTTTCGATCAGGTTTTTTATCGCCATAGAGAAATTGACGATCCAAAAGTACAGCAGTGGCTTTCTTGTAATCATCCGCTGTATAATCTTGATAACGTTCAGAAATTTTTTTAAGTTCTTTTAGCATCAGGTTTTCCTTTGTATTGTAAAGTCACGACACTCAAGCAAACCTTGTACATTAACAATCTCCCATTCATCCATTTCAATGATATATTGACTGGCAAGCTTTTGCCACAATCGCCCTAAATACGGCAGACGTGGAATCTGAGTAAACGCAAAATAATCCTGCACCGACTCAATGTGGAACTCTTGAGCTTGAAGGGCATGGCGTTTGCCCAACTGACGCTCGATATAATCTTTAACGTATTGAGGTGTGATCCGTCTTTTGGATTCATAAGCTTTAATTTGTTCACGAAGAGCCAATATCGCCGGATTAACGGGTTTAGTCTGAATGACTCGCCGCTCTGGTGGTTTGCGACGTTTGAGTGGCGATTTGAGACTTTTGCTTGAAATCGGTTTTGGACGTGCCAAGGTTTTCAGCACGGGGATAGTATTTAATTCACCCGTGAATTGTTTGATCTGTTCTAGTATTTTAGTGATTCTGCTTTCTACCCCCGGACTGGTTATTTCCATATAGCGCACAGTATCTGCCACGCGCTTTTCCAATCTAAAGCGAAAATCGTCTATTTTTTCTAGCTTTTGATCAACGGATTCAAAAATATTGAAAATAGATGAAATATGTTCATCAACAATACGTCGTGCTTGAGATTCGTCAATATTCAGTTGTTTTTGATAGCTTGAAATAAGTGCCCTTGTTTTTTCAGGGTTAAACTTCAATGCTTGAAGAATATCTAATATTTTGTGACGAAATCTAAATGGATTATTTTGTGTTTTCAAAGTTTTATAGTCAGCCACGAGGATATGAGCCACAAATTCTTCAAAAAACCGTGCCAAGATCACTTTTGGTTCTTTGGTAGCGACTATCTGCTTTTGTAAGTCACGTAGCCCATGACTCATATCGGTTAGATGGTTACTAAAACTTCTTGCTGTACGAAAAGCCTCTTGTAAACTGATACCGCGTTCTTTTGGATTTTGGAGAGCCGCTTCAATATTGTTGAGAATACTTAAAACGGTACCTCCATAATGTTCTTTTTGAAGTTGACTGATATTGTTCAATGATCGAAGTAAATAGCTGACAGGCTGAGTCATGATCAGATGAGTGTTGTAACCTTCTGTTTCTTCTTCTAACCAGCCTGCTTGGACAAGACGATGATAGATACGATTGGCATATTCTGAACGTGTTGATGGTAGTATATCATCATCATTTTCTTCTTGTGACCATTTTAATGCGTCTTGTCGGGCTAAGGTTTCTTCAATTTCACGGCGAATTTTTTCTTTTTCTGGAAAAATATCAGCACTTTCTTCATCAAAAAAGATATTTTTGCCGAGAGCAATTAATACGTTTTGGTATATTAATCTATTAGGACCACATAAGGGCTGAAAAATGGTTTCTGGGAGTTTTTCAAATAACATTGTTTTAAGTCTCCTGTTGTCGGGATGACAGTAAAATCTTGGACTCCTCTAAACTGAAATTATCAATATCTTCTATACTCACTTCCATTTTAGCAAAGTGTTCTTTCATCGTGTCATAGTGGCTTTTAGAAATCATCACATTTTATGGAACTTTTTGGTTTTCTGACACTTTAACTTGAATAAACTGAAATACTTTTAACAGAATAGTGGTTTCACCTTTTTCAATAAGTTCTTTTACTTTCTTATTGATTGGTGGAGCATGAGTATATTTTTTATCGATATATTTTGAAAAAATGACTTTAAATAAAGCTAATACATAGATCATATGACTTGATTGTACTTTATCAAAATCACCATCGCTTGTAGATGCTAGAAGCATCAGTAGATACATTGAACACAACATATCTTCAAACTTGGTTTTTTCATTGAAAACCAATTCATACAATCCGCTCGGATGCTCGTTATGAGATAAAAAAAGCAGATTTTGACTTTTCATTTGACTATTTACACTTACTGGTGCTTGTAATTCATACGCCAAGTAAGCATTTGCAAAGGCCAAATTAGGTACTATTCTAATACCATCAGGCGTTTCACCTCTAAATTCATCCCGTCTTTTTTCATACCAGAGTTTAGTATTAAAAGATTCATTTTGGAGCCTGATTTGTACTTCGTCGTTAGCATGAAAATCTCGATCTGAAATCGGGTGTTGTGTATAACGTGTTACCTGTAAATCAAAATCTTTGCCGCCTGATTGGAGTAAACGTAAAGTGATCAACACTTTTTTATCCATATTAGCCTGTTGTCTTCGAGTCGCCTTTTTGTAAGCAGAGTGGATCGCATAAACCGTTTGTGCGCCATTAATGATTTGTAAGCCGGATAATTCAAACTGTTTGGCTCGTGCGCTAATTTCCGATAAATCATCGGTAATCGCTGTAATACCGTTGTTGTAGTACCAGAAGTAATCAGGATTCTCTATAATAGTTTTTTCTATCTGTTGGTTAATATCTGAGTCAGATATTGGATTTATAACATTCTTAAAGAATAAACTAAAACCAAATTCTTCAAATTCAAATAAATTAAAAATTTTTTTTGGTTTTACCAAAAAAATATAAGCGTCAAAAGGTTTGTCAATTTTGATAAAACTACCATTATTACGTTTTGGGCGTTCAACGCTTAGCGTGACTAGGGTATCTTCTGGAGTGTACTCCAACGGATTAGCCGGCATAATCTGCTTATATTGGCGTTCAATATAATCACGCTTAATACGGTTAATATCAATAAATTCTAGCCGAGTACGTTTGAATTCATCTTCAAAACGGGTAATATTTTCAACAATACTGGTATTAGCTTGACACAGAGAAAGAACGATAAATTTAATTTGTCCATTTGTTTCAATGTGACTCTGTAATTTAGAGAATTTTTTATTGAAGCGTTC
>JBDLJY010000347.1:0-6710 GCA_039714115.1 Pseudomonadota bacterium
TGCCACCGTTATTATGACCCCAAACAAGAGAAAGAACGGGAAAAGTTGATTACCCAACGATATAGTTTGGTTCGCTTCCATCATAAGGTCAGCTTAGAAGCATTGTTCAACGGTATTTTACAAGCTAAATCTGGAACTGTCATTAGGCTTGATTTTGAATGTACAGATGGCCTAACGCCGCTTTCTGAGCGTTTGCTACCAGATAGCTCAGTTTAGAGGAGTCCAAGATAAATCCACTGGAAACCATGCCCGATGGTAAGGCTGAACTATTTGAGCCGGAATGCTTTCGAGCCGTCACCCCAGCGATGGATTTGCCTACCCCTGCTTCAATGCCATTATGATAAACCGGCAACCATAAAGGATTGTCCCTACTTGTGGTTGCCCGCCACGATATGGCATTTTTGCTCCGCGTGGGAACGATAAAAAATCTGATTTTTCACGGGCTACTAAAGCTGCCTCAGCAGTCGAAAACCGAGGAGGTAGTAGCGGCCGCAGGGGGAGTAGTCGGAGCGAAACGCTGTTCGGCAGCCCGGGGCGGTGCTGCTCCAGCCGCCGCCGCGAATAACACGGATCTGGCTGCCTGTAGAGGGTCCTGTCGGATCACTAGAGGGGCTGTCACTATAACTGCCATATATATCTTGTACCCATTCCCATACGTTCCCATGTGTATCATACAATCCCCATGGGTTTGGCTTTTTTTGTCCTACGATATGTGCATATTTTTCTCCTGCATCATAGGCATTCTTATCGTACCAAGCATAGTCCTTTATTAGAGAGGCATCATCTCCAAAGGAATACTCTGTCGTCGTTCCGGCTTTCGCGGCATATTCCCATTCTGCCTCCGTAGGCAGTCTATAATGCGAGTCTCCTTCTTTTTCATTTAACCAGGAAATAAAGCTCTGTGTATCTTCCCATGAGACACAGGTTATTGCTGCATCATCTCCTTGTTGGTTGTAGTCGGGATCAAAATACCCTCCTTTTTCATTGACATATTCCTTATATTGTCCGACTGTTACTTGATAAATCCCTATATAGAAATCTTTGGTGATTTCTACGCTATGTACGGGTTTTTCATTCTCACGCCCCTTTTCACTCCCCATCTGAAACTTGCCTGGCTTTATCAGCTTAAATTTCATACCGATTGAGTTGGTATATATATCTTGAGTTGGGATTATCTGCTTTTTTAAAGCTTGTAATTTTTTATGAAGGGGCTCTAAGCTTAAGCCTTTCTCAATCAAAGCCTTCGCCGCCGAATAGGCTTTTTTATTCACCTTGGCTAAGGCTAATTGATAAAAATTATCAATCTCTTGCCATTTTTTTAACGCTGGCTTAACTTTCTCAGATAATGCCTGCAATTTGTCATGAGTAGGATTTAAACTTAATCCCTGTTCAATCAAGGTTATGCTTTGTTGATATTCTTCTTCTTTTTCTTTGCTCAAAGCCTGCTCGTAATAATGCTCAATGATTTGAGCTATGCCTTTTTTGGCACCTTCATGGTTTGGCTTGATTTTCATGATGAAAGAAAAGCTGTTAAAAGCGTTATCTTTTTCGGGCGTGCTATATTTTTTGTCTCTTATTTGCTCCGAGGCTTTTTCTTCAAGCGCCCTTATTATCTTCTCTGATAGGAGTTGGGCTTTTTCATGAGTTATAGGGATTTTTTGAAGCAGTGTATAAGCCTTATCAAGCTTATCATTCTCTATATAAGTCATTGCTTCATTGAAATACGCTTGTGTCTCATCAGGCTCATTTGTCTCAATAACCGGTTCAGGTGTGGGTGTGGGTGTGGCAAGGCGATGTGACTTTTTAGGCAAAATTTTGCTTAAAAAAGACCGGAAAATGGGTTTCTTCTCATATTTATGAATTTTTTCTAAAGCTTCAACTAGTACCTTCGCAGACGCTGGACGTTCATCTTGCACAAAATTGACACAAGTCATCAATAATTTATATAAGGCTGGCACTGGTAAATAATTTGGATTCAGGTTTTCGCCAGCGGGGCGGTTCGTCAAGAGACGATATAAGGTTTTGCCAAATGCAAATAGTTCACATTTAAAACCTGGCATTCCATATTCATTTCTCCCCAGTTGCTCTGGGCATCTGTAATCTATGGTTCCATAAGCGGCTTCTTTCCTTAATAGTGTCATCCCAGAATTGATTTCTTCGTTTACATTTTTGACAAATATTGAGAGTCCGAAATCAATAATTTTCACTTTTAAGTCATTTTCTCTTAACAAGAGTTTGGATGGTTTTAAATCTAAGTGTAAAATCCCCTTTTGATGGGCTAATTCTAGGCATTTGGCTATTTGCAGCCCGACTTTTATGCCTTCATTTAGGCTTAATTTGCCCTTTTTTTTGAGCCAAGTTTCTGCATCTATAACGCCTTCAATGTATTCGGTTACTAAATAAGCTTTTTCTTTTTTATGCTTATCTAAGTAGTCAAAAGTTAAAGGTTCTGGTATATATTCTCCTGCAATTTCATTCATGAGGCGGGCTTCATGAAAGATTTCATTGCCTTCTATTGTTTCCCAAAAGGATTTGATGACTTTTGGTTTGCCTAATTTGTTCCGACAGAGAAAAACGATTCCCATTTTGCCTGCCCCTAGAATTTTTTCTATGATTGGGTATTCTTCTAGATCATGTAGGGCATAGCGATAGGGGTTGAGTTTGAGTGCTAGTTGCAGGTGTTTTAAAGCCGCTTGATAGTTTTTGTTGCGGATTTCTAGTTGAAATAGGTTATAGGAGGCTAATGCTTTTTCTCCGTCATTTTGGGTATTTTCCTTGACTTTTTGCAAGGTTTTTTCGGCTTGTTGTCCAGCTTGGCTTGAGGATAGTAGTGATGCTTCTTTGATGTTGAGTGTGCTGTAAAGGGGATGAGTTTTTGGTAATTGTTCCAATTGTGCCAAAAGTTCTTTGATCAGTTTCAGATGATTGGGTTGAGTGATGGTTGATTCATCTTTGACTTTTATCGTCTCGGATAAGTTGGCTTTTTGGATTTGTTCTTCTAACTCTGCCTTTATTTTAGCTATGTCTTGCGCCAAGCCTTTTTCCATTAAATAGTCAAGCGTGTTGGAAAAGCGTTGATTATTCTGTAATTCTTCTTCTAAGAAGTGAATAATGGCTCTGCCTAGTAAGTCGCCATAACGAAGAAAGGCTAAAATTTCTTTATCTATTTGAGAGTGCTGAGATAATTTGTCAATGATTTCTTCAGTGATAGATAAATCTTTGTCATCTGATAACATTTCAGCTAATGTTTGTTCTTTCTCCTGGCTTTTTTCTTGGTTGAATTCTAGTGTGTGTGATATTTTTTCGCCTTGGGCTATGAGCTGTTGGGCGAGGCTGTTTATCTCTGAATTCTGAGAAGCGGCAAAGGGCTCCAGATAATGGGGCTTGATTTTTTCGGCGAATTCTTTGAAAGTGTTCGCTTCTAAGTTTGAGGTTTTTTCTAAACCGGCAAGGATGGCTTTGAGGGCTAATCTGTAACTGTTTTGATAAGCCTTTTCAATTTCAAAGCTTGAGCCGTCAATATATTTTTCGGCTGCCTCGGCGATTTCGCTTATTGAGGCTGGCTCGGTTAGTTTTATGGTTTTTAAAAGGGTTATTAGTCCTTTTTTTATGAGTGATGACATAATGTTCAATCCT
The DNA here is from genome assembly GCA_039714115.1 of Pseudomonadota bacterium. Taxonomy (GTDB): domain Bacteria; phylum Pseudomonadota; class Gammaproteobacteria; order Beggiatoales; family Beggiatoaceae; genus Thiomargarita. The sequence goes on from JBDLJY010000347.1 coordinate 3,637, forward strand.
TTTTTTGTCCAAAATTAAATTAATTTTGGACTTCAACCAGTCAATTTTTGGTCCGCGTGGGAAAGTGATTTATGATCTCTATTGCATAGGGGCGCGGACGCATTTTGCAACCCTTACGCGAAGGGCAACCATAAAGCAGCGCGGGTAGGCGCTTGCCCACCTAAAGTGATTAACCTATCCACAACATTGAGCCAATCCCCTCATTCCGTCAATCCCTGTACTTCTGCTTGTTTGGACGCCAAGATAAATCTTGGACTCCTAACGGCTCCGGAGTGGATTAGACGATCCCCCCAAAGCAATCGCCTCTAAAAAATCTGGAAGAATAGGAGTCCAAACTTTAGTTTGGGCACCCATGTTCAAACAGCGCAATTCCGCTCAAGCCCAGTTTCTATTGACTTATATCATTTTACCCCCAATTAGAACACAATGCCATTAAGTTAAGCAGCCTTATATCATAAGGGATTTATACGGCTGCTGCTCCTAACGTCGAAAGCAAAAAAATGACACATTGAACGTAAGAAATCCCTGTTCTTTAATAAGAGACGAAATTGAACCGCTTTGAATCCCCTCGCTTTTAAAACTGAGCTATTAATGGATAGCCAGATATTCCAAATCGGAGAACAACTGAGAGATTTAAGAGCAAGTCAAAAAGAGATGTTTCGCACATCGTCGTCCATCCCAGCGGGCAAGGCAACACGAATGGACGAGATTGCAAATCTACCATCTCACCTACATTAATACAAAACGTACTAAAAATTAGAGCGCTATAACTTATGCCTAAAAAACAAATCACCCTACCCATCACCGGAATGACATGTGCCAATTGTACAAACACCATTGAGCGCAATCTTAAAAAGCTAAAAGGCATGGCGCAAATCAACGTCAACTACGCCACTGAAAACGCAACTTGTACTTTTGACACAAAATTATTGAAAGATAAGGACATTATTCAAAAAATTGAAACCGTCGGCTATAGCGTACCGACAGCAAAGATTGAACTAGCCATTACCGGAATGACATGTGCTAATTGTGTTCGCGCCGTTGAACGGACACTGCTCAAAAAAACGCCCGGTATCGTCGCAGCTAACGTCAACTTTGCCACCGAAAAAGCCAGCATTGAATATCTCCCCCAACAACTCACCCCCACCAATATTATAACAGCCATAAAGCGGGCGGGCTACGGAGCAGATACCCTTACTGAACAAGCCCCAGAAGTGAACGAACAAACACACAAATTTTGGATTGGTATCATTTTCACTTTGCCACTTTTTATACTGAGCATGAGCCGAGATTTTGGCTTGCTTGGCGAATGGGCACACGCAACCTATATCAATTGGCTTATGCTGATGATGACGCTGCCCGTACAATTCTATGTCGGCTCAGACTACTATACTGGAGCATGGAAATCGCTCAAAAACGGTGCAGCCAATATGGACGTACTAATAGCAATGGGAACAAGCGTCGCCTTTTTCTACAGCCTAGCCGTTTTGCTTAATCCTGCGTTTGGCGAACACGTTTACTTTGAAACGGCAGCCATGATAATCACCCTAATTAAACTCGGCAAACTGCTAGAAGCCAGAGCCAAAAATCAAAGCAGTGCCGCTATCAAAAAATTAATGGGATTGAAACCCAAAACCGCCAAAGTCATACGCGACGGAGTAGAAAGCGATATTGCCATTGAAACAGTCATTGTCGGAGACATGATTATTGTCCGCCCCGGCGAAAAAATGCCCGTTGATGGAAAAGTCATCGAAGGGCACTCCACTGTTGATGAAAGTATGCTCACAGGCGAAAGTTTAGCCGTTCATAAGCGACAAGGTGACACCGTCATTGGCGCCACGCTCAATAAACAAGGCTTACTCAAAATTAAAGCCACCAAAGTCGGCGCAGAAACGGCACTGGCACAAATTATTCGCCTCGTCCAAGAAGCCCAAGGCAGTAAAGCCCCAATTCAACACTTAGCAGATAAAGTTGCCAGCGTTTTTGTTCCCACCATCATAGCCATTGCAACCCTAACCTTCATAGTCTGGTGGATTGGCGCCGACTTTACAAGCGGGATGATTAGAATGGTAGCCGTTTTAGTCATTGCCTGCCCTTGTGCGCTAGGGCTAGCCACTCCCACAGCGATTATGGTGGGTACCGGCAAAGGAGCAGAACAAGGCATTTTATTCAAAAACAGTCAAGCCTTAGAACAAGCCCACAAGCTCAAAATCATCGTTTTAGACAAAACAGGCACCGTCACCACCGGGCAGCCGACTGTTACAGACATTATTGTCGGGCAAGGAGAATTCAATAAAGAAGAGATTTTACGTTTAGCCGCCTCAGCGGAGCGCGGGAGTGAACATCCCCTTGGCGAAGCCATTGTCCAATCAGCCAAAGGCTTATCATTAGCAGAACCGCAACAATTTCAAGCGATCAGTGGACAAGGCATTATAGCGACAGTAGAAAATCGGCAAATCGCATTAGGAAACCAGCGGCTGCTAGAAACACAGTTTCTTAAAAAAACTGATTTTCTCCAAACTGAGCTAAAGCGCCTACAAGCAGAAGCCAAAACCGTGATATGGGTTATCATTGACAACCAACCAGTTGGCTTAATAGCAGTGGCAGATACAATAAAAAAAGGATCAAAAGAAGCGGTAGCGGAAATGCACCGCTTAGGCTTACAAGTCATCATGTTGACGGGCGACAATCAAGCGACGGCGGAAGCTATTGCCAAAGAAGTTAAGATTGATCGCATATTAGCAGGGGTGCTACCAGATGGAAAAACTAATGAAATCAAAAAAATACAAAATGAACACCCCGGATTAGTAGCGATGGTAGGAGATGGAATCAACGATGCGCCGGCTTTAGCCCAAGCAGATGTAGGTATTGCCATTGGCACAGGGACAGATGTTGCCATAGAAACCGCTGATGTCACCCTAATGCGAGGCGACTTACGCTCCGTCTCCCAAGCAATAGCCCTGAGCAAAGCGACTATGCGGACAATAAAACAAAATCTGTTTTTTAGCTTTAGCTATAACATATTACTTGTGCCAGTAGCGATGGGCGTATTATATCCATTCACCGCACTACCC
>JBDLJY010000348.1:0-6699 GCA_039714115.1 Pseudomonadota bacterium
ACTACAAATAATTATTGTCTGTCAAGAACTTTTTTAATTGGTTTTCATTTTGTGGTTTTGGTGTTTAATGCTAACTGTTTTTCTGTGGATGTCATTTCGGGTGTTACAGGTGTTACACTCTGTCCCCGTGGGTCGTTTTGCCTAGTATTTTTGGACGTCACACCTGTAACACCTAGTTTTTCTGAAGCACTTTCGATAGGTGTGACAGGTGTTACATCCCTCAATCCGTCAATCCCTGTACTACATTTGAAGGTATCTCTCCAGGCTGATTTGTCATCATCTCGATTATAAAATCCTTCAACTTGCGGTTTTCTTCCAGCAAAATTTCATTATTATTCTTTACCATCTCCTTAACCACCCCCACCAAAACCTTTTCTTGATCATCACTTAATTTGTCCCAATGGCTTTTAAGGATATCAAGCACGTCATCAAGCCCGAGCGAATTGTCAGCACCAGAAGTGACCCTATTTTCATTAATTTCTCTTATTTCTTCTTTTTCTTTTTTTATCGGCAGATACATTGAGCCCCTGCCCGTAAAAAGCCAATCTGCATTCACTTTCGTGGTACTTAATACGGACACAATAAAATTAAATGATGGCTTTTTTTTACCTTTTTCGATTACCGCTAAGTAACTTGATGATACATCAATCAACTCAGCAAGTCCTTTTTGGTTCAAATTCCTTTTTTTGCGGATATTTACTACACGTTTACCAATATTATTTATATCCATAATAAACATTTCTATTACACTATTAAAAAATTTTATTTGTATTTGTTTTTAGAGATAATGCCATACCGACATTGGTAAGTAATAAAGAACAAACTGACTAAAATCAGTGCTAAAATTAGTTATTAAAAAATTATCTTGACATTTCTTTTTAAATAGATAATATTAGGCCGGCCTTTGTAAAGTATCAGTCACTTTAAATTAGCTATTAAAAAATTATCTTGACATTTCTTTTTAAATAAATAATACTATGCTGACCTTTGTAAGTACTACAAGTCACTTAAAAAAATTAACTATTAAAAAATTTTATGGTGCCAGCGTGGGGACCCAGTTGGGGCATCTACCTTAGTGGACGAGGATTGAGCCAATCCCCTAAATCCGCCAACCCCTGTACTACCAGGCATATTAAACGCCCAATTGCCAAAAAAGTCAATAGGCACAACAATAATTGGAGGTAAGAGAATGTTATGCACAGATAGGACGGACGATGAAGTCCGTTGGATTAAGGAACGGATCAAAGCTTTGAGAAAGGAGTCCCCTATAGGACAGGCAAGCCGACTCATAGAATATATGTGTGTGGCTAACATCGACGAGCATTGGAAAAAATGTGAAAAAGTTTGACTGAAATGCTAGACCATCCAAGCGCAGTGTTTTTACTTGAACAGGCTCTTGTCCGACAAGCGAAACGAGATTGCGATATGTTGTACGATTAGAGACGGGAAGAGTCAAAAAATGGAAACTACAATGAGAATTAATCAGTACAGGGATTAACGAAATAAAAGGATTGGATTGAGCCAATCCCCTCAATCCGCCAATCCCTGTACGGTTTTTTGTCAAGATTTACTCTGTAAATCTGTGCGTAGGACGCACCCTACGCTTGTTCTTTTACAATCTGATAACTTGTGGTGGTGGTGGTTTCTGGTGCCAGCGTGGCCCCAGGCGGGCACCCCTGCGTGGCTAAGTGATAACTGATAACTTTCCGATTAGGGTTCTGATAATGAGGGAATTTGTAACGGGTCTCCGGGCCAAGTTGTAGCAACCTTGATCATAAATTCCCTTATCTTATGATTCTCTTCTCTCATCTCGTTTTTCTCTATCATCTCCTTAGCCATCCCCACCAAAACCTTTTTTTGTTCATCACTTAATTTGCCCCAATGGCTTTTTAAGTCATTAAGTTCGTCATCAAGCCCGGGCGATTTATCAGCACCATAAGCGACCCTATCCTCATTAATTTATTTTATTTCTTCTTTTTCTTTTTTTATGGGTGGATACATTGAGCCTTTACCTAACAAAAGCCAATCTGCGCTTACTTGTGTCGCCTTTAACACGGATATTATAAAGTTGTTTGATGGGTTTCTTTTGCCGCGCTCGACCGTGCTTATCTGGACTGGGTCCAAGCCAACAAATTCAGAAAATTTTGTTTGATTTAAATTTTTCTGTTTTCTTATACTTAACATGCGTTTGTCAAAGCCATCGATATTCATAACAAATTTATAAAAACTTCCAGCGTGGGAACCCAGTAGGGACATCCATCTCAGTGGAGAGGATTGAGCCAATCCCCTGTACTACCAGGCACATTAAACGCCCAATTGCCCAAAAAGTCAATAGGCGCAACAATAATTGGCGTTTTGAGACCGTAACAGTCATAGAACAAACGGAAAAAATGGAAACCACAATGAGAATTAGTTAGTACAAGGATTAACGGAGGATTGGATTGTTATTTATATTAAGCCAATTCCGTCAATCCTCTACGACAGACAAAACAATAAACGCCTACTCTTTGCCAAACTCTGAAGAGATTATAACGATGAATGCACACATCGCAACAAAAGAATTTGCACAATACGCCGAACGTTCGCGTCGTCAGCTTTATATGATTGCATATTTTCTCTTAGCGGAACAGCAACGCCGCCACGAGATTTTGAGAAAAATCCACTTTCACGCCCGACTATATCGTCGGCGAGAGTTAGCACTGCTATGGTTTAACATCATAGGCCAAAGACACTCACTCTCATCTCTAAAAAACTGGCTAGACTATTTCAAAAGCCTATGCCCCGCGCCCAATTGGCGGCAAGCGATTGGCCTAGACAATCCCTATCACCCTATAAATGCCAACACAGGCATTGGCGCAGATATCAATCGGACCGAAGCCGTAGTAGGTACACCCGTGCCTAACCCCTCCGGGCTACCTGAACCCATTAGCGAGGCAAATGCCTACAACACAGCAAATGAGGGCGAAACTCAAAAAGTCCTTGTGCTACAGGGCAACCCAACCTGCGGCACCAAAACACTCTTTTTCGACGAAGACGGCAACCCACAAAAAAGTAGTGCCAAACAACAATCACTTTTTACGCCATCGCAATTTGAATGCCATGACATACAAAGTCTTGCCGCCGCACTCCAGGCACTAGAAAGTCAGCCGGACAAATTCATTATCCACGGCCAACCCAACGAGCCCTTAACAGGACAATTGATAAATCGGCGCAAGTATCAAGGCAATGCCAAAATGCCCCCCTCAATCAGGACGGGTGCTCAAGTGCATTACTTCGCCGCAGATATCGACGGTCTCCCACTGGTTAACCTCGGTTATGATCAAAAAACCATGATAACCGACGTAACCATTTCCGAGCTTGTCGATAAAATAACCGAAAAATACTTGCCCAATTTTCGTGGTGTCTCCTACTACGCCCAATTCTCCCAAAGCTGCGGCTGGAAGCTTGACGCGAAAAAAGAAGTAAGGATGCATATCTGGTGGTGGCTAGATAAAAAGATTGAACTCTCTGTGCTAAAAACTTATGCCAAACAAATCAATCAGACTGTCGGCTTTTCGCTTTTAGACACAGCCATTTACCAAGAGACGCAACCGATTTATATTGCCGCCCCAATTTTTCCTAAAGGGACACTCGATCATTTGCCTGAACGCGGAAAACTCATAGAGTTGGAAAAAGCCAGTACCAGTTTTCCAGAGAACCAGCAAATAACGAAAAAAAGGGCGACAGGCAAAAAGCAGGGAAGGCCTAGTCAACCGCCCGGAAAGCTAGATACTTTTGACCAATGGCGCGATTTTTTTAGAAATCTCACGGCTGGCACGTCATTGCATGACAACCTGCTAACGTTTTTTCTTTGGGCGCTCAAGGAAAAAATCCCCGAGGGCGATTTGGAACAGATAAAAGATGCCCTGGGAAAATCGCCCCGAATGCAAAAAAGTCCCGAACGATGGGCAGAAATAAACAATGGAGAATGGGATAACCTGCTAAATTGGTGTAAAGAACGGCTAGCGGAAAAAGACGAAAAAGCATCATTCCCATTGCCATCCGGCTACACCATGAAACAAGGAGCGTTATATGTTGAAACTGTTGGTAAAAACGATACCCCAGCTTGGAAATTAGTTTATGATGGTATCTTTCGTGTTATAGCATCTCATAAAGATACAGATACACAAACATATTCTGTTGAAATTCAACTGGAAAATCCTCATGGCATACAAACTGTGATTGTGCCTCAAGAAACACTTGTAACAAAAAATTCACTTGCAAAAACGTTTGGCAAACTGGGTGCTGTTATAGATGAAAGCAACGCAGGGCAGTGTATGGCATACATAACCGCCTGTTTGCAACGTCGTCATAGCAAAAATATTGAAAAAATAAGAAACACTAGGCGTTTAGGGTTTCACGAAAACACCTTTGTTTTGCCTGACAAAACTTTAGGTGAAGATGATGCCTTAAAATATAGAGGCTCATTGCCCGCCGAAACGGGCAAACCCGAGATATACGCCAATACGGTGCGAACGATTTTCAACGAATGGGGTGATGAAGCCTGGGTTTTCGCAACCACATTGGGATTTGCACTGGCTAGTCCGTTTATTGAACGGTTCAAACTAGTCCGAAACCCCATTTTAGCTTTAACCGGGGAAAGCGGCTCAGGCAAAAGCACATTGCTAAAATTTGCAATCAGTGCATGGACGGCCAAAATGGATCGCCCTTTTCTTATACAAGGCAGCCAGCCAAACACGCCGATTGGCTTTAGTCAAAATATCAACGGGCTAAATGGCTTACCTTGCCTTTTTGATGAACTTAATTTGGCCGATGCCGTAAAGGGCAATCAAGTCCGCTGGAACAATGTAGCAATGGCTTTTGCTAATGGCCAAGCCCGCATTAGAGGATCAAAGACAAATGAAACTGAAGCCCGGGGTGGAGAAAAAATAACGGGAGTATTACTCGGCTCTGGAGAGGCATTGCCAGATTGTGAGTTTGAAGGTATATATAATCGACAACTTGAGATAAATGCGACGAAATACCCGCCGTTGGGGTTTGATAAAGGTTCAGTGGGTAAAAAGAGGGCCAAGTTGCTCAATAAAGCAATTGATTATGGTGCTGGAGTATTTGGGGGCGATTTTATCCAATTTATATTGGATAATTGGAAGGCTTTTTCTGATGAATACAAACAGCTTGAATCTGACTGGGAATGGCGTTTTGAGGCGCATACAGAAGCCATTTGCTTGGTTACCGTAGTGCTACGCTTTGTGGGGCGCTTGCTAAATGTTAATACTTCTAGAGCAATAGAAACAATGATTGAAAATTTCTCAAAACTATTCTGCTCTTATAAAAACCAGGAAAATCATCCTGCTAATCGTGCCATGGAAAAAATCCGTGACATGATTGCAAACAGTACGCCTGCAACACGCAACGAAGGCAGGGATTTAGTGGAGTTGGATTATTACAAATACGGCAACATGCCCTTTTATTGGGTAACGAATGAGGGCGATTATGCGATACCCTCAACAAATGAATTGCTTGAACGCCATGTAGGCGATATAAGGCAGTATTTCAAAAAATGGGTGGCAAGCGGTTTTATTTTGCCGGGCAAAAACAAAGCTACGCAAGTAATCCGGTCAAAAATTGGACCAAACAATGCCCGTTGCATCATTATCTCGCATGATTTTTTGGAGAGTAGTATCTCAGAACCGAATGTAACACCCATCACACCTATCGAAAGAGCTTCAGAAAAACTAGGTGTTACAGGTGTGACGTCCGAAAATACTACTACACAAAACGACCCCCGGGAACAGGGTGTAACACCTGTAACACCCGAAATGACATCCACAGAAAAACACAATGTGGAGCGTATAACAATCGAAGCGTCTCAACAGGATGAAGAAAGACAAGTTTTAATGGAATTACGATAACCACAATCAACCGAGTAAAGCCTTTGAGATGTTTAAGAAGTCTTTAGCCATTGCTCCCGATGACACGGTGACCTTAAATAGCTATGGCACCGCTTTAGCTAACCACAATCAACCGAGTAAAGCCTTTAAGATGTTTGACAAGTCTTTAGCCATTGATCCCGATGACACGGTGACGTTGAATAGCTATGGCACCGCTTTAGCTAACCACAATCAACCGAGTAAAGTTTTTGAAATGTTTAAGAAGACTTGGAGGGCTATTTTGAGGACTTTAATAAAGTGATGGAAAAGGAACAACATGACATAGAAATGTTTCGTTACTATTGCTTCAGAGGCAATTTTTTCCCCTCGCATTACCCATCTCTCTTGGGGACAGATAGAGCAATCCCCGTTTTTACTAGCCTTTGGCTCGTCCAAAAGAAATTTTGGACTCCAACATACCGTGGTGGGAACCATAAAAAAAAACTTTTACCTCGAAAACTGTTTCAAAGCGCGGTGTATCATTTGCATGACGCTTTGATTTGCCTTGATCGACAATTCGTTCGACCCCGCCCCGACTCGCATCCTGTCTTGCATCTTCTCTTGTCGAGTCGAGTAAAAAAATTTGACATTTTGATTTGTATTTAGTTGGATTACCGCGCTTGCTTGAAGTGGTTAGCCTTCCACATTAAAAAAAATGGTGCGGCTGTTGCGTTTGGCCTAATGATAACCATAAGTTAATCTTTGATTAATACTGTGGGTGAAAATAAAGCCGATTTATAGAACTTATGTCATGGTGCGATTACAAAAT
>JBDLJY010000349.1:0-6682 GCA_039714115.1 Pseudomonadota bacterium
TTGTAAATCCGTTGTAGCCAGTACTTGTTCCACAATGGCATCAGCATAGTGACTTATATCTTCACAAAGTTTTTCACCGGCTTTATGTTGCCCCTTATAATCAAGTAAAGTAGCGGATTTTTGCACAGAGCCCAATGTTTGCCCCGCCTGGTTTTCTGGAACAACAATGAGATTAGTATTGTAGCCTGCTATGGCACATGCAAATGAAATAAGAATGTGCAAGTTGCCATCCTCAGTCAGCGGAGTCGCAATGATTAAGAGATAGTCTTTTTCAATTGCTTGTAGTAAATGACCGGTAAATTGTTTTAACGTTTCCTGGTTTTTTTCGATTAATTCTATGTCCTGAGCCAAGGACGAATCCGCTTTCAAATAGTGATCGCCAGTAGAAATAGTATTCATAGCTGTTTTTGTAGGAGTCCAAGATTTATCTTGGACATTGGGGCACTCAATCGATCTTCAAGGAGATTAGGATTCCTAACTTGAGTTTGGCACCCAAGTTAAAAGGTATAGCGCAAGCTTTTTCGGTTTAGACGTGCGCCAAACCCGGCTGAACTGATGAAAGCCTTTGCTGGTGCTTTTCGACGTATTATAAAGCGCCTTATGACTGGATGGCCCTAATGGTACGATAAAAGTAGATTATGCCCCCGACAGCCTAGATACTGCCGGGGCCTATAAAGTGCCATTGCTGAAACCCCAGTTTTATTAGTCGCCGGTATTCGCGCTGGACTTTGCAGTGGACAGGTTTAACTTTTTGGGAATGCCAGGGCTGGCATTAGTTTTTGTACCTGATTATGACGAAGGCTCAAATATCTTCAGAGAAACTTTGGATGGAGACTGGGAAGCCACAACTAAACAAAAAGCACGATCTGGTGATATTTACCGGATTGGTGAGAAGGGCCCTTATTTCCGTATTGCGGTACGCAGATAAGACAAAAAAATCAGTTTATTCCCTTAATTGGCGTTGACAGCAAATAAAGGAAAAAATATTAAATTTGAACGAATAGTCGTATTTGGTGATTTACATGGCGATTTGGATATCATGTTAGCCAGCCTGTCAGAAAAAGGGCTGGTTCGCTATGACCGTGACTTGGATAGCGCCATAAAACTGATAACAGAGTGCGTAAACGAATCCTTTGCGCCCACTCTTGAAGCAATGGTGATCCCACAAAAAACGCCCGTCAGGGTTATTTTTATGGGTGACTTCCTGGATCGTTATCATTTTGGCTACCATATTATCCAGTTTCTAGATAAAATAAGATGGGAAAACTTCCGTATTTACCCCATATTTTTGATGGGTAATCACGATCTCCTCAATTTCCATTTTTTTGTCAACCCATTTGAAGTGTCTGAAATCTATCAGGGTTGCGGTCATTCAAAAGACGAGACGGTTTCTTATATTACCAGTATGGGTGTCGATAAAAGCCTAGAAAGTTTTAAGGCACTTCACGCTGACGAAATAGTCAATAGGCAGATACAATTTTACAAAACCGGTGCGCTTGAGTATCAAGAAGACGGTTACAGCTTGCGATATCAATATCCCTGCGATCTGTCCTCACTGGCCGAAATTCGCTTCACCGGTAAGGACTATACAAGCTGCTATAACCAAATTGTGACTAAATTGGGATTTGCACAAGAGAAATTGTTGGAAAATGATAGTCTCAGACGCTCAGAAGAATTGGGCTTCGTTCTGCCCAAACTGTTTGGAAAATTTATCGCCACCAAAAAGGAAATGGCGCAAAGAAATTGGTGGAGCCTTTCTTACGATCCTAAGGCTCGACATGACGGTTATAGTTCAGAGATTTCCAACTTCAACCTTTTTATCAAAAAGGTAGATGAGGACAACAATGAGATTATCCCCGTAGATTGGCGGATTATCTCATTAGTCTGGCGACATCACTACGGCAACTTTTTTCGCCGCACACGCCTACTCCATCACGAAAGTACCACAGTCTTTGCTCATGGCGGTATTTCCCCACTGGCTATGGTGGATCCATTCGTGTTTGGCAGTTTATACGATCCGCGTAGTGAAAAGTTTAAGTCACTGAAATCCAAATATGAGAGCGACTTGAGTCTTGAAAAAGTTATCAATCGCAGCAATCGGCTGATGGCTCAGATACTAGAAAACGCCTTGAATGATTACAGCTTTAGGCGAATGAACGGAGCGGAGATCGTGGATCAGATAGGCTTCTGGCGTGGTTCTACAAGGGGTTTTCCGATCTTTGGTGGGCCGATCTGGAGTGACTTTGAGTATCTTCATAGTTGTGTTAAAAAAGATGAAAGGCTTCTACAGTTATACAAGAATTTCAAAGAAGCCACAGGAATCGAAAGGATTATTTGTGGTCATACCCATTTCATGGATAAGCCGGAAATTCGTTTTCAGGGAATGAGCGAACTGAAAGCACTTGGACTGGAGTATTTGTGTGTTGACAACAGTTGCTCCAGAGCATACCGTATGGAGCCGGTATTAAACGGTATTGAGATTGATCCGGATGGCAATATCTTGGGGCAGGGCTCGTTTTTCTCATCGCCTTGGTAGGCAGTTGATAGGCCAATGCCATTAAGTTAAGGGCAACCATAAAGGATTGCCCCTACCTTCAATGCCGTTTTGCGATATTTTTTGCTGAGTTAAGGTTTTTATCGTTCCCAAGCTCCTGCTTGGGAATGCCTGCCCCGAAGCTCAATGCCATTAAGTTAAGGTATTTCTCTCGTTCCCACGCTCCGCGTGGGAATGCAGGCTCGGACGCGGAGCGTCCTGCACAAAAATGACACCAGCCTTGAAATCTAAATAAGGCGATAAATCGCCTACTACGAACCGCCACGATATGGCATTGCAGCAGAGGTGTAGGCGATTTTGTGACTTTGCTCCGCTTACTTGTATATATATATAAGACTCAAAATGAAGCTGATCTGAAAATAGGGGGTAAAATTATAGAATATAATAAAAACAATGCTTTACATGATGAACAATTTTGGCGTTATTTAATAAATTTAATAAAAACAACACTATAAATTAACTGTCAGTTTTTCGTCACTGTTTTCTAAAGCGCGTCTAAACTAAGCTTTGTCACGGACAGACTACACACAAATCCCCTTATTCCGTAAATCCCTGTACTATCTCGTTGTGTTTTGAGTGGACTACATAACTATAAAGATTAGCAGAGATAAGGTTAATCCTTGTAGTTTTGATTTATCCCTTCTAAAAACTAATCCCTGTAGTTAGTGTTTTGACTTATCCCTGCTAAAAAAAAATCCCTGTAGTTAGTGTTTTGATTTAAGATGTACTATAATTTGGATGACACAATAACAAACAAATGAGGATTCTGCCGGAGTAGGTTTACAACCTGCTCCGTAACGTTTAACAAGCCTAGAAATCCGATTTTTTCAAAAAATCGGATTTCTTAATCGCACACCATGATCAAACCCAGCACAGGGATTGACGAAAACAGGGATTAACCCCCCAACAAAACTGACAGACTATAAATAACGCCCAAATCCCTATATTCGTCAATCCCTGTACTTGGTTTGATGTGTGACCATACTTTGATTTGAGCAATGCAGACATCACAAGCGACACCTGATAACCAGTCAAGCCAAAAGGCAGACATTTACCTTGAACAGCAGGCAACATGACCATACATTAAATAACCACAACGATACAATCAAATTTATTAATGATCCATACCTGCTTGGAGACCCATACCTAGCAGGTAGTTAAACTAAATTGGAGAAAACACAGCGGGGCACAGATTCTATCGTTCCCACGCTGAGCGTCAATGCCATTAAGTTAAGACAAACCTGACAGGTATCAAAAACCTGTCAGGTTAATTTTTCTTGGAATTTACAACGTCATGGGTTTTGGATACCTGGCAGGTCTGATTTTGGACTGGCGTAGGGTTTGATGCCCCTCCACTTTAGCACGTTGAACCTATCATAAACGTTACTACGGTTATCCTCGAAACGGCATCCTTCGTATTTTAGTTTGATAAAATCAATAAGTTATTCGCCACGAGATGGCATTGACAGCTTGCTAACCATTTATCGGATAAGAATAACCGTTTATCGGTTATCCAATATGCTGTAGTGATTTTTTGATTTACACTTTCCTCTCATCGGCGCTTATCGAACAGATAAATCTTGGACTCCAGAATAGCTTAGAGAATGGCAGCGATATACACTACATATACACTTTAAGTTTAAACTCTCAAGGCATCATTCCTATGAAACTAAATTGGTTTGCACCAGCAATTGTCATTCTGCTTGGCATCACCTTATCGCTGACAGCCTTTATCGTCACACGTAGCTGGGAATCGCAAGATATACAAATGAAGTTCGAGCGGCTAATAGATAACAACTTCGCCTCACTGAGGCGAGAACTTGACATTTCTATTGAAGTTTTGCTCGGATTAAAAGGTTTATTTGAAGCCTCTGATTTTGTTAGCCGCCAAGAATTTAAAACGTTTACCACGCAGCAACTGACTAATCATCCCAGTATACAAGCGCTTGAATGGATACCAAAAGTAACGGCTGAACAACGAACCGTCTATGAAGCCGCAGCCCGTGCTGATGGTTTTTCCACTTTCCAATTCACAGAACGTCACCAACAAGGACAAATGGTTCCAGCCGGTGCGCGAGCAGAATATTTCCCCGTTTTTTATCTGGAACCCTACAAAGGCAACGAAACGGCACTTGGTTTTGACTTAGCCTCTAATCTCAAACGTTTAGAGGCACTGACTCATAGTTGCGACACAAACCAGATATTAGCTACTTCTCAGGTTAAACTGGTGCAGGAACAGGGCAAGCAATTCGGTTTTCTTATTTTTGTGCCAATCTATGAAGGCAAAGCCAAAACGTGCAAAAATCTCAAGGGGTTTGTCCTTGGCGTTTACCGGATTGGGGATATTTTGGAAAAAGCCCTCAATTACGCGGGCATATCTAACATACAAGCCAATTTATGGCTTTATGAAAAAGAAAACCAACTACTTCATTACCGTAGTGCTGGTAGCTTAAGTGATACCCGCTTAAAATACGAAAAACATTTTAAAGTGGTGGGACGCGATTGGAAATTAGTAGCCCATCCAACCACGGAATACATCGCTTTTTCTCAGACTTGGCATTCTTATAGCTTATTAGTGATAGGGCTATTCTTTACAATTATGCTGGCTGCTTATCTTCGGCAACGACTTTCCGAACTGAGGGAGAGCCGAGAACATACCCAGACTATTATCAAGACAGTCGCAAATGGTATTCTTACTATCAACCAGCATGGCATTGTAGAATTTGTTAATCCAGCCGCAGAAAGGCTTTTTGGCTATTCTGTGGAAGAAATCATTGGGCAGAACGTGAAAATGCTGATGCCCGAACCTTACTATAGCGAACATGATGATTATCTCAAAAATTCTCTCAGAACCGGAGAATCCAAAATCATTGGTATTGGGCGAGAAGTCACTGGGAAACGCAAAAATGGCACCACTTTTCCGATAGATTTAGCCGTGAGTGAATTGCGCTTAAAGCAAGAGCGAAAATTCGTTGGGATTATCACTGACATTACGGAGCGCAAAAAAGCGGAACAGAAACTTGTTAAAGCCAAGGAAAAAGCGGAAGAGTCTAACCGTTTAAAATCAGAATTTCTGAATGTCCTGAGTCATGAACTCAGGACACCATTGACCGTGATGTTAGGTAATTTACCCCTTCTTAGCGATGCCTCCGATTTACCTGAACCCGATGAAATTGTTGAAATTGTTGAAGATATAGAAGATTCAGGTAAACATCTGTTAACCTTGATTAATGATTTGCTTGATATTTCTAAAATAGAAGCGGGTAAAATGAAATTGGCTATAGAGTCGTTTGCTCTCGGTGCTGTGTTTAAAGATATAAATATTGCGACAATGATTGAGAAAAAGGGCTTAGTACTTGAATTACTGTTTGATCAAAACTTAACAATCACCGCTGATCCAATTCGGTTAAAACAAATACTATTCAATTTGCTTGGCAATGCGATTAAGTTTGCGGACCAAGGAAAGATTAGCTTCAAAGTCACACAAGAGAAAGGCATGACTTATTTTACTGTTCAAGACACCGGTTGTGGTATGAGAGAGGAAGATTTGCCCTATATATTTGAAGTGTTCAGACAAGTAGATGGCAGTTCAAAACGCGCCGCAAACGGAACGGGCTTGGGGCTTGCGATTACTAAGCGCTTGGTAGAAATGCATAAAGGAAAAATTGCCGTAACAAGTAAAATAGGGGTAGGTAGTACATTTACCTTCTCAATTCCCATTAAGGTGTGAAATATGAAAAAAATTTTGATTGTGGATGATGATGAAAAAATCAAAAGAATGTTGACTAGACGTTTAAAAAAGGCAGGTTATGAAATTCATACTGCTGAAAATGGCAAACTTGGCGTTGATAAAGCGTTAAAATTACATCCAAATCTCACATTAATGGATATGCACATGCCTGTGATGAATGGTTATGAGGCAGTCAGTCGCTTGCGAAAAATGGAGTACACTGGAATTGTTGTGGCACTCACAGCTTCCGCCATGGCTGATGATATTCATAAATCGATCGATGCCGGGTGTAATGATTTTATTTCTAAACCGATTGGGGTTGATTTCGAGGAAAAAATACGAGAGATTTTGGAGGATAAATGATGAATAGAGTCTTGATAGTTGATGATAATCGACAA
>JBDLJY010000350.1:0-6611 GCA_039714115.1 Pseudomonadota bacterium
ACAATCAGAAGAAAGTGCTCAAGACACGCCAGTGACGACAGAGCCAGAAACGGCAGTGGAGACACAATCAGAAGAAAGTGCTGAAAACACGCAGACACCTCTTTCTACTCAAGAATAAATGCCATTAAATTAATAATAACTTATTTATTTTATTAATATAAAATAAAAATATGATGTCGGACGGGATTGCAAATCCAGTCCGATTAAAAAATTGATAAAATCAAAAAGTTAACATTAACTTAATGGCATTGACTCAAGACTATGCACAAACCCATATTACTACTTTACTTCTTAATAATACTAAATAGCTGTAGCACTTTCAGCGACAAAGATAACACAGAACCGCCAGCCCCCTTAGTCGAGTTGACACCCAGTCTGACTTTAAAGACATTGTGGACAGCAGACGCGGGTGGCGGAACCGATAAAGGCTATCTCAAACTCGCGCCCGCCTTTCACCAGGGTCAATTGTTCACCGCCACTCCAACAGGCGAAGTGCGAGCATTTAACTTCACAAACGGCAAGCTCGTCTGGAAAAAAAAAATTGACGTGCAGATTTCGGGCGGCCCAGGCATAGGCGGTGGCTTGGTAGTCGTGGGCAGTCAAAAGGGCGAAGTGGTAGCCCTCTCTCAAAAAAATGGTACCAAAAAGTGGCAAGTGCAAGTCACCAGTGAAGTGTTAGCCAAACCGCGTATCAGTCAAAAAGTCGTTGTAGTGCGAACTATTGATGGCAAATTATTTGGACTTGATAGCCAAAGCGGCGCACGCATCTGGGTGTATGAGCGCAGTCGCACCCCCTTACTCACTTTGCGCGGCACGAGTACACCCGTCGTGAAGCTGGACCAGATTATTGCAGGGTTTGACAATGGCCAAATAGCGGCCTTAGAACTGCCCACAGGCAAAATGCTATGGGAAACCCCGGTAGCAGTGCCGCGTGGACGCACCGAATTGGAACGCATGGTTGATATTGATGCTGACCCATTGTTGGTAGACGACACCATTTATGTCACCAGCTATCACGGACGTACCGTTGCCCTCGATCTTGTCCAAGGCAAACCGTTATGGGAAAAAACCTTGTCTTCATACGCTGGTTTAGGCGTGGATTCTGACTACCTTTATGTGAGCGACACCAAAAGTCATATCTGGGCACTTGACCGTGATTCTGGGGACAACTGGTGGAAACAAGAAAAACTTCAAGCCCGCAACGTGACAGCCCCTGTGAGCATTATAGACTATGTAGTTGTTGGCGATCTAGAAGGTTATTTGCATTGGATGCGGCGCAAAGATGGGCGATTTGTGGCTCGCTACCGCATGGGCAATGCGAGTATTTTTGTGCCACCGCTGGTGGTGGGTGATATTTTGGTGGCTTATGACAGTCGTGGGGAGATTGTCGCGTTGCGCCCAGATAGTTAGGAAATTCCCGCCCCGCCCTTGGGTTAAAAATACTCCTTGAGATTTTTCACATAAGGCATATAAATAGGTAGGAGTCCAAGATTTATCTTGGACATCCAAGTTGCTATTTATTTTAAACTCCATTATAATCGCCATCTCAAAACCGCTGGCCTGACATATATGGCCTCTCCTTGCTTTATGATATATAAAGCTGCTTAATCCGTAAGGAGTATTATGAAACACTACGAAATTGTATTTATCGTTCACCCCGACCAAAGTGAACAAGTGCCCGCGATGATTGAACGTTATCAGACAATGATAGAAGGCCAAAATGGTCATATCCACCGCCTCGAAGATTGGGGACGCCGCCAGTTGGCTTATTCTATCAATAAGATACACAAGGCGCACTATGTCATGATGAATATTGAGTGTGATACAAAGGTCATTGATGAACTCGCCGATGCTTTTCGCTTTAACGATGCCGTGATTCGTCATTTGATCATCATGCAGAAAAAAGCGATTACCGCCCCCTCTCCGCTGGCTAAAAAGGAAACAACACAACAAAAATCGCCAGACGACGATAATGACATCGCTGATGAATAAATATCAGTGCATCAAACCTTTCCACTCTCAATGAGGCATACATACCATGTCACGTTTTTTCTTTCGTCGCAAGAAATATTGTCGATTTACCGCCGAAGGCGTTGAAGAGATCGATTACAAAGATATTGCCACCCTCAAAGGCTATATCACTGAAACCGGCAAAATTGTGCCGAGTCGCATTACGGGCACTAAGTCTAGGTATCAACGCCAATTAGCCAAAGCGATTAAACGCGCACGTTACTTAGCATTGTTGCCTTACACCGACGCACACGAGAATTGAGGTTATTAACCATGGAAGTCATTCTTCTTGAAAAAATAAAACACTTAGGCAATATGGGTGATCGGGTTGTAGTGAAAGGCGGTTATGGTCGTAATTATTTGATTCCTCAAGGAAAAGCGAATCCGGCCACCCAAGAAAATCTGATTGAATTTGAACAACGTCGTGCCGAGCTTGAACAAGCACAAAAAGATGTACTGACGGATGCCCAAGAGCGTGCGGCACAATTACAAGAGATCATTGTCGAGATTGCCGGCAAAGTCGGTCTTGAAGGCAAACTGTTTGGCTCCGTCACCGTGGCTGATATTGCACAAGCCATCAATGATGGAGGAATAAAAATTGGAAAACAGCAAATCCGTTTGTCCGATCCTATACGGCAGGTTGGTGAATACGACGTAGAAGTTCACCTACATCCTGATGTTGATGCCTTTGTGACTGTTCAGGTGGTTGCAGAAAATTGATTTTATCTTAGCGAATGGCGATTCATCTAGTACGCCATTCGCCATTCATCTATTCGCCAATGCAGGAGCCTACATACCCCAGTATTCCCATCGACAGCACCATTGAATCCCTAAAAACGCCGCCATTCTCAAGAGAAGCAGAACAATCGGTCTTGGGTGGCTTGATGCTCAATAATGAAAAGTGGATTTCTATTGCTGAAATCCTGACTAAAGAGGATTTTCATCTCCACCAACATCAAATTCTCTTTAACGCCATCCGATCATTGTCCGAAGAAAACAATCCTTGTGATCCTGTTACCCTATCTGAGTGGTTACAAAGACATGATCAATTGGATGCCATTGGCGGCGGTGGCTATTTAGGAGATCTCGCTGGCAACACCCCTAGCGCAGCGAATATTACTGCTTATGCGGAAATTGTGCGAGAACGTTCAATTTTGCGTCAATTGGTGCAGGTGGGTACTAAAATTACGGAAAGTGCTTTTAATACCCAAGGGCGCAAAACCGCAGATTTGCTTGATGATGCTGAAAGACTGGTTTTTGAAATTGCAGAAAAAGGAAAACGTAGCCAAACTGGTTTTGTCAAGATTGATGACGTTCTGAACCAAACGCTGGCACGCATTGATAAGCTCTCTCAGCAAGAAGGCATGGTTACAGGAATACCGACGGACTTTTCTGATTTTGATAACCTAACTTCTGGCTTACAACCTTCTGATTTGATTATTGTAGCAGGACGCCCGTCTATGGGAAAAACCTCATTTGCCATGAATCTTGCAGAAAATACTGCGATTAAAAGCCAAAAGCCCGTTGCTGTGTTCAGCATGGAAATGTCTGACGAACAATTAGCCATGCGCTTAATTTCATCCGTAGGAGAGGTGAATCTACAAAGCGTGCGTACTGGCAAACTTGAGGATGATGACTGGGATAAAGTGACAGTGGCAGTTAGCAGGCTGACAGAATCCCCTTTATTTCTTGATGACACTCCTGCCTTAAATCCAACTGAGTTACGATCACGAGCACGCCGTTTAGCCCGTGAAAACGGTCAATTAGGCTTAATTGTGATTGATTATTTACAATTAATGCAAGTACCAAATAACAAAGAAAATCGTACTAATGAAGTGTCTGAAATATCACGCGCCCTCAAATCTTTGGCAAAAGAACTGAATGTGCCAGTTGTTGCATTATCGCAACTGAATCGCAGCCTAGAACAACGATCTAACAAGCGTCCAATCATGTCAGATCTGCGCGAATCGGGTGAGATTGAACAAGCCGCTGATTTAATAATATTTATTTACCGAGATGAAGTCTACAACGAAAACAGTTCCGAGAAAGGCAAAGCCGAAATCATCATTGCTAAACAGCGTAATGGCCCCATTGGCACAGTCCTTCTGTCTTTTCGGGGACAGTTTACCAGATTTGAAAGCTACACTCAAGAATCTAATCACGGAGAATGACTAACATGAGCCGTCCTACTCGTGCCTTCATTGATATCGCAGCCCTACGTGCTAATTTGCAACGAGTAAAAGCTTGTACTCCTGAACAGCACGTTATGGCAGTTGTCAAAGCCAATGCTTATGGTCATGGTGCCGTCAAGGTAGCCAAGGCACTTGAATCCGATGTAGAAGCGTTTGCAGTGCGTTGTCTTGAAGAGGCCGTTGAACTGCGGAAAGCGGGCATAACGAAGCCTATTGTTTTACTTGAAGGTTTTTTTCAATCTAAAGAATTGCCGGAAATTGCTAAACAAGATTTACAGATAGTCATCCACACCTCAAAGCAATTTGAACATTTGCTTAAGGCTCCGCTTGATAAACCAGTGAATGTGTGGTTGAAAGTTGATACGGCTCTGCATCGTTTAGGCTTTGCGCCGAATGAGATTGAGCCTATTTACAAACTTCTCACACAGTGTTCACACGTAGCACAGCCCATTCGTTTGATGAGTCACCTCGCTTGTGCGGATGATCGTCAGGATGCCACCACGGATCAACAAACTCAAATGTTTATGGAGCTTGCTAGACAGCTCGAACTTGAAACCTCATTAGCCAATTCAGCGGGGATACTTGGCTGGCCTCAAACTCATTGCGATTGGGTACGGCCGGGGATTATGCTGTATGGTGTTTCTCCGTTTCCCGATAGTGTGGCAAAAGCGGAAGGTTTACAGCCGGTGATGCAATTGCAATCGGCTTTAATCAGTGTCAGGCGGCTCCGTAAAGGTGATGCCATTGGCTATGGCGCAACTTGGACTTGTCCGCAACCCATGCCCGTTGGCGTTGTTGCGATTGGCTATGCTGACGGCTATCCGCGCCATGCGCCTTCCGGGACTCCGGTGCTAGTGAATGGTAGACGTGTGCCGTTGGTGGGACGGGTTTCTATGGATATGATAACGTTGGATTTGCGTAGCCAACCGAATGCCAGCGTTGGTGATCCGGTGCTGTTATGGGGAAAAAATTTGCCGATAGAAGAAGTTGCCAATCTAGCCGGCACGATTGGTTATGAATTGCTTTGTAATGTGAACACTCGCATTGAAACGCCCTAATCAATGCACCCGCCATGCTATATCGTGCCGCTATGTAGGGTGGTAGCGTAATCCATCATTTTTTGGTGGCTTACCACCCTACCTTCAAACGTTATCTTCCCGTAGGGAACTTGAACTTAGGTTGCAAGCATTGCTTGAGTGAGTCAGTCAGATTGCTTAGCAAAGTAAAATAACTTTCTGTTCCGGCGACTAAGTCTGCCCCTAATGGATCCAATACCCCGCGCTGTACCAAGGTGCCCTCTATCAGGGTAGCTACTAAGGCAGATTCAAATTGAGGTTCACTAAAGACGCAACGGATTTGCTGCTTTTTCAGACGGGCACGTAATTGATATAATCGTCTAACACTTGGACGGCTTTCTGGCGATAAGGTGATGGCACCCACCGCTGTTAGTCCATAATGATGCTCAAAATATTGATAAGCATCATGGAAAATTAAATAAGGTAATTCCTTGATGGGAGCCAATTGTTGCTTTAAAGTCTGATCAAGTTGCTCAAGTTGTTCAACCAGACGAGTGGCGTTAGCGGTGTAGCGAGCGGCGTTATTGGCATCAATCTGACTCAAAGTTTGGGCAATGGCTTGTACTATGACTTTCGCGTTGTCAGGATCAAGCCAAATATGGGGATCGATCTTAAACTCATTGTCATGATGCTCATCATAATTATGGGTTTCCCAAGCCTTGCCCTCGCGTACTTTCAATAAGCTTAAGCCTGGCACTTCAATTAAGCGCAAAATCTGGATTTTCTCATTAAGCGTCGTCATGGTTTTTTCTAAAAATGTTTCCACAGTAGAACCAACCCAAACAACTACAGTAGCCCTATGTAACCGCCTGACTTGTGAAGGGTGCAGACTATAACTGTGTGGCGATTCTCCGCCGGGCAATAATAAATAGGGGGTGCCCACGCCGTCCATAACTCCACTGACAAGGGCATGAATCGGTTTGATTGTCACCACGACTTGAGGCTCCGAGGCATGATTAGCGGGTGCAATTAAAATCAATAATGTGCCTATCCATAAAGGTTTGAACATTCAAATGTCTCCTCTATTATCTGTTAATAGGATGTTATCATAACATGATTTTGGATTTAAATTGACAAAATAAGCGCCCTTTAGCTTGTGCCTTGGGGCCTCCAAAATACCCTATGTTGTGACTCAATGCCAGTATGATAAACCCGCTTTATACCATAAGGGATTCAGTTGTTTCGGGAATGGAGCTACGCGGATTTCCTCCCGTAGGGAACTTTCAGTTGATAGTTTCGGGAAATCCGCTCCGCTCCATTCCCGAAACAAAACTTCAAAAAATTTGTTTCGGGAATGAGCGGAGCGATTTCCCGAAACAAAATTTGCACTAAA
>JBDLJY010000351.1:0-6609 GCA_039714115.1 Pseudomonadota bacterium
ATATGTCGCCGGCAATAAAAATACTATACTCACTTTATGGTCAATCTCCGATGAGAAGACGGTGGAGTTTATCACCAGCTTTTTTAGGAAATTAAAGGCGGGGAGAGGGCAAATTGAAGCATTGACGGCGACTAAGCGCGAGTTCATTAAAAAAGACAGTAAACCGGAGTATTGGGCAGCGTTTATATTATATGGAATTTAAATTATAAGCGGAGAGAGCCTATTCGCAATGGCAGCGCCGATTTATTCGGGGAAAGCTTCAAAAATGCCCAGCAAGCTTGATTTCAAAATGGCGCGTGGGCTTGTGCTTATAGTCGTGCGTTTAGGTAATGTATGTATTTGTCATCCCAAGCTTGCCTGGCATGAATAATGCAAACTGATTATTGCTCAGATATGATTACTGTTATAAATCAGATCAAGCAACACTCTTGGCGTGGCGGGAAAAAGTTATCTTTGCCGCCGAGAGACTCAGTTATTAACTCTTTACCGTAAATTAAGTGATTTTCTTGGAGGATTTGAATGATTACTAAATTAAAAACTGTTGGATTACTTTATGTGTTTTTATTTTATATAATCTCATGTTCCACAGAAATAGTTAAACTAACTGACACGGCTCCATCAAGTGATATAAACCGCGATACAGCTAAACCAAAAGTGGCTTTATTAAGGGGAAATGAGGCTCGTGAAAAAGGCGATTATGCTATGGCTTTAGAATGGTATCGAAAAGCCGCTGAACAGGGAGAAGCTCAAGCACAATACAACTTAGGCGTAATGTATGACAATGGCCAAGGGGTTACTAAAAATACCCAACAAGCCGTCAAGTGGTTTCGCAAAGCCGCTGAACAGGGACTTGCGGATGCACAATCCTATTTAGGCATGATGTACTACAAAGGCGAAGAGATCACCCCGAATTACCAACAAACCATCAAGTGGTTTCGTAAAGCCGCTGAACAAGGACATCTGGATGCACAATTCAACTTAGGCAATATGTACGACAATGGCAAAGGAGTCACTCAAAATGCCCAACAAGCCGTCAAGTGGTTTCGCAAAGCCGCTGAACAGGGACATGTGAAGGCGCAAAACAACTTAGGCGCGATGTACTACTATGGCACAGGGGTCACTCAGAATCACCAACAAGCCATCAAATGGCTTCACAAAGCCGCTAAACAAGGGCATGTTTTTGCACAATACAACTTAGGCGTGATGTACTACAATGGCAAAGGGATCACTCAAAATCACCAAGAATCCATCAAGTGGCTTCGCAAAGCCGCGAAACAAGGAAATGCTAATGCACGACATATGTTGAAAGTCATGAGGGCAGAATAAGGGCTAAAAGCACGATTAGCAACCCAAGGCAGACATCAATCTCTGCCCAGGGTTTGCGTCTGAATAGCTCAAGCTGTTAAATACGCCCCTACAATCATGTCAACTCAAGCATCATTTTCAAGCGGATATTGGAGACTCTCGCTTTATTTATGGACTAGTTCGCAATTTTGTTGTTTTAAATGGTGATGAACGAAGTGGCCAAGATCAGACTTGGGTCTCATTCGGCACTCGTCAGTCCGGGCGAGAAAACGAGATAGATAATTATGAAGTGTTAGATGATGAAATTAACGCTTGGTTGGCCACGGTTTATGCCAAAACGGATCAAGTGATATTTGTCTCCGATTCATGTCACTCCGCCACCGTTGCTCGTGGTAATGCACCCGTCAGTCGCGGCTTAGAACCAGATGAGCGTTCTCATCTGCTGGGCAGAATGGCTTATACTCAACTTGATGAATATCATGGTATTCATATCGGTGCCGCACGAGACAAGGAGTTTGCCGCTGAAACCGCCGGAGATGATGGCAAATACTATGGGCTATTCACTTGGCACTGGGCCAAAGCCTTGCAACAGGCACAAGTGGGGGAGACTTGGAATCAGGTATTTAAACGTGCCCAGACACCGGTCGTCGGAAAGCGCGGAGAAGCGCAAAGGCCACAATTGGAGGGAGAGCGTCATCGACAAGTTTTTGGGGGGCGTTTGACTCCGCCGGTTGCCAGCGTTGCGGTGAGCAGTGTTAAAGGTGAAAAGATCAAAATGAACGTCGCTTTGCGTAGTTACTTCGTTTCAAGCCGGGTGTGACTAAAGGCTCTAGTGCGACTCGTTTGCAATCAGAAAATAGAGCCCGTCTTGAAATTACTAAAGTGGGGACTTTTGAAAGTGAGGCCAAAACAACGGTGGTTGGCGCGTTTAAGGTTGGTGATTTAGTGGTAGAAAAAAGCCATGCCTACCATTTTGACCCTATCAAGGGAACTGGTTAAGTACAATTTGAACCACTTAGCGCGTGTTCGTGAAATTAAAGCTCTCCAGAGACGCTATCGCGGTGCCACTTTGCCTGTGACTGTGCAAGCGGATATTCTCACACCTTGTCCGACTGGGAGAGACTGTATGCAAGTGCATGACTTAGGTTTGTATGACAAAAAGGGCACTTCTCGTTTGCAGGAAATTGGGAAACGTCGTTTGAATGAAGATGATATGCTCACTTATGCTCATCCAATGGATGTGTCGTTGCTACAAAAGGAGGGTTTTAAAGGACGCACTGAAGCAGATTTAAACCCTTTGGAACGTTTATTGGTGAATGCCGCGCATGGGGCGAGGGCAGTATTATTACGGATGTCCAATGATAAGTGGTTTACGGGGCAGTGACGTTTGAGGTTAAGTAGGCGATCTAACTTTAAATCTTTTTTAATCTGTGTACTAAACAACAATCTTGCAGGTTCAAAAGCCTTGCCATTCATAGCAATCTCTTTCATGTTGCTACACAGTCCTTCGATGCTCTGCGCGTTCATAACAGCATGGGAGGTTTCAAAACTCTTACCTGAGTACAGGTTCAAGAAAATAGCAACATAAGTCCATTTAGATTGACAAGCTTTATTCAACTTAACATCAATAAACTCAGCAGCCCCGTGTGGTTTAGGCGCACTTCTTAAATCTCCACTGAACATGCTAATAGCGTTTTCATCTATATATTTAGAATCCCATCCAATCTTCAAACTTTGACTAAAGTCTTTATTATAGAAAATGCCCGACAAATCAATATCTGTAGAACTGTCTTCAGACTCATTAAACCAATGTACACCAAAACGCAAATAGTCAACGTCGCCCAACGGAATCCGAGTACCAAAAGGCAACTGCGTGCCATCCGAAGCCGATCTCATGTTCAAAGGTAAAGGCACTTTTTTCATAGCGTCATCAACTTTACCAATCCTAAATTCAGAATACCTGTTTTGGAATTCAACTTTGATAATGTCAATAATACTAATAATGGTGTCAATTGACGTTTCACTATAAATGGGTTGCAGAGGGCTAATCACTTTAAGCTTACCATTTTTTAGACGGATAATCCGGTCATTTTCAATATCCCTATTCATAAAATAGCCATACAATTGCCATAAAACCCTATTGGATATTTTATTGATAGTGTTTTTAAATAATGACAAGTCAAGGCAACCTTTACAAAGTAATTCATTTAACCGCCGCGCCAACATGCCGGGCTTTCTGGTAAATAATTGACTCAATTCATCCGTATCTTGTAAAGCGATAGCCTCTTCCAATTTGCTATCATAAGTCCTTAATTCAAAATGATAATTTTTAGTAGCAAACCGTAACAAGTCAACACATTCAGGGCAGGTTTTGGAGAGTGGCATTATGTGGTGTAATAATTTTTGCCAACGCTTAGCATTAGCTGCCATGTCTTCCTCAAAAGCCACTGGATTCGAGGCTGCCAACGATTGCAATCTGGCACAAAGGTTACGCTTTTTATTTAATGACAGCTTAAATTTAGTGTTCTCTACTAAAGTATAATCGCCATCAGAAAAAGCCGATGCTACCCGTAACACATCGGTTACGGTGTTGCATTGTTGTATGGCAAACAAGGGTTGTTTTTGAGCTAAGAAAGCTAAGGTTTCTTTAAACTGTATCTGATATTTGTCGTCTTTCACCAAGTCAAAATAAGTCAACACCGCGTCTTTTTGTTATTCAGACAAAGACACGCCCGATTCAATCCATGCAGCAATGATAGATTTTAATTCTTCTGTATTTATCAGTTTTAAGGTGTTAAATTCAGTCGGAAAATATGCACTGCGAGAGTATGCTTTATGCGGAGGGATAAACTGCCCACCACTCCAGTAGTGGATAATTGCATTGATAATCAACTCAAGCTCAGATGTTTCAACAATTTGCTGTGGGAATCCGGGGTACATCGGTTGCCATTCTCTGTCAGCACCGGTGAAATCTTTTAAAAAAAAAGTACTTAATAGTATTATCCGCCTGTGAAACGGGCTTGGGTGAAGTTGTCGGTGGGGAAGGCGTGATGGGTTTGCCTTGTACGTCGCTGGTAATAAAAATACGTTGCTGACTTTATGGTCAATTTATGATAAAGTGACGACAGAGTTTATGGCGAGTTTTTTTAGGAAATTGAAGGCGGGAGTAGGACAAGTCAAAGCGTTGACAGCGACTAAGCGCGAGTTCATTAAAAGGGGGGGGAGACTATAATAATCCGAAGTATTGGGCAGCGTTTGTCTTGTATGGAGTTTAATCAACCCATTTGGAGAATAAAAATGCTAAATAACAGATTACATTTGCGCCGATTGTCAGTGCATGGCTTTAAGTCACTTGATAACTTTCATTCAGATTTAGAGCCGGCTCTTACTATATTCATTGGGCAAAACGGAGCAGGAAAATCCACTATTTTGCAAATTTTCAGTTTTATTCAGGCGTTTATGTCAGGAGAGCCTTTGCGTTTTTTTGAAGAGAGAGCATGGCTAGTTGAAACCATTAAGCCTATTTTTAAAAACAATGAGATACAAGTCAACCCAATTTTTTCCAAAAACTTGGTTTATTATGTGTATATTAATTATTTCATGCAGTCTACCAAAAGCAAAATTGCGGTGCATTGGATTGGAATAGACCAAATTTTATTCAATGTCAGTTCTGGAGGCAAACGAGGCGAGGTTCCTTTGACAGCAGAGCAAAAAGCAGAAATTGATGATTATCTCACAAACTTCAAACTGGATGGGGTGACTATCAGAATCGTAGATGACACGAACCTAAACACTGGTTATGCTCATGGCGAGATGTTCTCAATACTCAATATTGGTAGTGATGTTGCACCGGGAAATGTTGGTATTGGAACCCTGACTGCTAATTCTATAATTTGTATAAAAGGTACTTTAGCTCACGAAATTGTTGGTCATAGAGAAGCCGCGTTGGCTGGTAGAACACAGGATATTCTTTCAAGAGAAGAAGCGCAGGCTAGTATCCGAGCGGCCAGATTTGCACCCTATCTGGATAGCACAGAAAGATTCAGGTTGCTAAGGGATGGAATCAATATTAGGGAGGTCAAAAATAAGTTATTTATTCAGCAACGT
Organism: Pseudomonadota bacterium; assembly: GCA_039714115.1. GTDB lineage: Bacteria > Pseudomonadota > Gammaproteobacteria > Beggiatoales > Beggiatoaceae > Thiomargarita. The sequence goes on from JBDLJY010000351.1 coordinate 5,413, forward strand.
TAATTGGGGAAAATATCTGATGAAAGCAGTTATGAAAATAGAAGATTCTTTCTTGATTAAGAAAACCGGGTTAATCGTCAGTGGCGTTAATTCTCAAGTTGATGCTTTGAGTAAAAATGAAGTTAAAGCTGAGATTGGCACAAAAGTAAGAATAGTGTTGCCTAGTGGTGAAGAAGTAGATGCTAATGTGAGAGAAATCGCAATAAGTGACTCTCTTGTAGGCAAGAAAAATATTAGCATTGCCTTGGACGAAATTAATGGAGTAACTGAAATAGAGCGGGGGAGCTTGTTGTATTCTATTTAATAACCAATACCTTCGCCAATTGAAAAAGTCATGTCATTTTCGTTAAGTTCCCTACGGGACGAATGATGGACGATTTCCTCCCGTAGGGAACTTATCACAGCAGAATGTAGGGGCAATCCTTTATGGTTGCCCTTAATACTAACTAATTTGCGTGGTTCAAAGAAATCCTATTTTTTAAAAAAATAGGATTTCTCACACACAAACGGGTTGGCAAAACTTATCCCCAATTATATATATCTCTTAGAACAACGTTTTTTGTCCTGATGGTGAGTACAACTAATGCTCAACAACGAATAAAACCTTTCAACACTGTCTTGTCTTAAGAGCATTGATGTTTTTGAATATTGAAGGTTTTCATTCGTTGTTGAACACAGAGGTGTACTCAGCACAATAACTCTAAAAGGAAATAAAATATGCGAAAAATCATACCACTACTGTTAATATTGTTCTTTCACTTATCAGGCTGTTCACAGTCACCACCTATCACAAATCCACCGCCTGTACAGCCCAAAAAAACCCCCAGTAGCAAACATGCCCTGCTCATTGGTATCGAAAACTACAATCACCCCAAAATCACTAATCTCGAAGGCGCGATCAATGATGTCAAATTAATGCAAGGCGTATTGCGTACACGCTTTGATTTTCAAGACGATGATTTTATTACTCTGTTAAATGAGCAAGCCACGCACACCTGCATTGAAAATGCCTTTAAAACGCTGATTAAGCGAGTTCGATCCAACGATTTTGTCTATATCCATTACGCCGGACATGGCTCCCAAACGCCTGATTTAAACGGTGATGAACGAAGTGGTCAAGATCAAACTTGGGTCTCATTCGGGACTCGTCAGCCCGGGCGGAAAAATGAGAAAGATAATTATGAAGTGTTAGATGAT
>JBDLJY010000352.1:0-6564 GCA_039714115.1 Pseudomonadota bacterium
GTGTCAAAAACCTGTCAGGTTAATTTTTACCTTAACTTACAACGACCTGCTGGGTATGGGTCTCCCAGCAGGTCTGATTTGGGGAGAGTTATCTTAATGCCATTGAGCGATGAAGTGGGGTTTCGTCTCGCTCTTTAAAACTAAATTTTTTTTATGACAACCATAGGAATGAAGACATGAGCGAAGCAATCGACTTTGAAGAAGAGGACTCAGATATAGGATCGTGGGCACATAGTTCCATTCAAACAAACCTGGCAGGTTTGTTAAGAAATGACGGGCGTTTTAGGGTGCTTGTTGAACTAAGTTTAGATGTAAGCCAAGTAGATTTAAGCCAATTTGGACTCACAAAAAAGGAACTGAAACCTGATGTATGCTTATACACTAAAAAGAAACGGGTAGAACCCGGGGGCGACATATTGAGGATGTCAGAGATGCCATCACTGGCTATAGAAATTCTATCTCCTAAGCAAAACATTTCAGAACTCTCAGCAAAGCAAAATGCCTACTTCGCGCTGGGTATCAAATCTTATTGGTTGGTTCTGCCTATCAATGAGACAATAACAGTTTATTCAGCACCGAACCGATTCGAGTCTTACGGTACTAAGGAAGTCGAGCTCATTGATGAAGTGATGGACATCCGTCTGCCAATGAAAGATATTTTTGAGTTGTAGATTAACCATTAAGTGGCGACAAACCTGACAGGTTTATTTTTATCCCCTCTTAATTTTAGGGAGTCGGGTGACGCACATTTATTAATATCGTTATAGATTTATTATATAGAGTGTTTAATCTCGCTCCGTCTGTTGGAGTCCAAAATTTATTTTGGACTCCAACAAAAAAAAGACTTTATTTTTCTCAATAAGACCCTATAATACATCTTTTATTTTTTTTACTACAAGAGGCAATAACTATGTCAATTGAAACTGGAATTGCTAATACAACGACAGCTGCATCTCAGGGCTTAACCGCCACTACGGGCACTGTTAAAGCGTTTCTTCTGGCCCATCCTGTGGGGATAGCGGTTGTTGGTGGTGCCCTAGTCGGTACGGGGACTTACTATCTGATGGGTAAGTTATTGAAGAAGAAAGAGGAGCCGGCTGCGGCTTGATTGATAGAACCGTTATGATGATGCGGTCGAAACCAAGTTTATTCAATAAACTTGGTTTCCTGAAAACTACGGATAATTTTGTAAGTCATTGATTTTATCAACTGCACATACGCAAGTTGTTGAAATTATTATCTGTTGCATTTTTTCCCGAAAGTTTCACCAAAGGAATAAATTTTTTATGCACAAAAAACTTTGTATAGGGTTTGCTCTTTTGCTCGGTACTCAGATAGCGGTAGCAGAAGATAGCGGTTGGAAAGGCGAAGGTGAGTTCGGTTTTACCCAAACCAGTGGCAATAGCGAAACTCAAAGTTTCGTTGCCAAATTAGCACTCAGCTATCAGCTGACTTCCTGGAAACATGAAGCTCAAATAGAGGCTTTGCGCTCAGAAGACGACAGTGTTCTGAGTGCGGAACGCTACGAGTTGAACTTGCAAAGCAATTACTTATTGTCCGAGAAAAGTTACCTATTTGGTAAACTCAGATATGAAGAGGATAGTTTTAATGGTTACGACTATCAGGCCTCGCTGATTTTTGGCTATGGGCACCAGTTCATTGACACTGAACGCACTGGCTTAAAGCTAGAAGCCGGTATCGGCTGGCGCCAGGGTGAGTTGAAAATTATAACCGAATCCAACGATGAAACTGTTGGCTTTTTGGGGGTGAGCTTCCGTCATAAAATCGGTAGCCATAGCGAATTTACCCAAGAGTTTCAGGTAGAGGGAGGTAGCAACAATATCTACAGTGAATCCGATACTGGGTTTAAGGTCAATATCATGGAAAATCTGGCAATGAAGTTGTCACTGTTGGTCAAAAACAATAGCGATGTTCTCTCAGGCACGGAAAAAACAGACACTATCACCGCTGTTACTCTGGTTTACAACTTTTAAAGTTGCTCCGTTAAAAATCAGCTCCCTCAATAAGTTCTCTCCTTACGTCGGGTTATGATAAACCGAAAAAATCTGATTTTTTTGATTTATGTGCTCCGTTAAAAATCCTATTTTTTTTACGTGTAAGTTAAACAAGCTGTTAAAATCTTTCAATCTCACCCAAAACAGATATCCTCAGTCCACCGTTACCCGCTATACAATCACCTATTTTTATGGCAGTCGAAGCGAAAAAAAATGCCATAGAAAGTAATTTAGGGCAATGCGCCGCACAAATGTTGGGAGCTAGGCTATTTAATCAAAATGAGAACAATGATATTGAAACGATTTATGGTTGCGTCACCACGGGAGAAACTTGGCAATTTATCAAACTGGAAAATGAGGCGATTCACATTGATAGTCATCGTTATTATATCAACAATGTGGGTGAAATATTAGGCGTTCTTCAAGTTATCATTGATTTTTATAAATCATTAGACTTGTCACGATAAATCGCCTACACCTCTGCTTGGAATTTTCCGTGTCCAGAGATTTTTGGAGTCCAAAATTTATTTTGGACTCTTCTAATCGCAAACCTCAACCAACCAAATTAACTCAGGTATAGCACTTTGATTCCCAAGCACGATAGCATTTTGACCAAATTTTATACCAAGCTCTACAAACTTATCTGGAACTAAGCCGGCAACAAAAAAACTATCCTCTGCTAACCACTTATCATCAGAAGGAATACCCTTTGCCTTGTACACCTCAACGGGTAAATTTTCGAGCGTTTTTTCCATGATTGCATTTCGAGCGAAATTTTCTTCCCGGCTGAGTGCTCGTGAAAAAGGATTAAATGCTGTAATAACACACCAATTATCCAAAAATTTAGACTTCAGCCAATCTGCCAAGGTTTCACTGTATACACCGATTCTCAGATCAAGGCACTCAACACTATCAAGATAAACTTGATAGGTTGTGTCTAAATAAGCTTGATTAAGAAATTTCATCATCGCTTATCGAGCCCACAAATTCACCACCGCACAAAATAAATCCGCCGTGCGCTGGGCATCATAAATAGCAGAATGCGCTTCGTTGCTATCCCAATCAAAACCAGCCGCCCGCACCGCCTTTGCCAACACCGTCTGCCCGAAAGCCAATCCGCCCAAGGTAGCAGTATCAAAGGTGCTAAACCGATGAAAGGGACTTTTAATCTTGGTGCGATAACAGGCAGCCTTGATAAAGCCTAAATCAAACGAAGGATTATGACCCACCAAAATGGCACGAGAGCAGCCATGCGCTTTCACAGCCTTGCGTATCGGTTTAAAAATCGTCTCCAAACCTTCCGCCTCAGGCACGGCAAAACGAAAAGGGTGATAAGGATCAACACCGAGAAAATCCAATGCCTCTTTATCAAGATTAGCCCCTTCAAAGGGAATCATATGACAAAAATGCGTTTCATGGGGTTGCCAGAAACCCTGATTGTCCACTTCTAATATCACGGCTGCGACTTCCAATAAAGCATCACACTTCGCATTAACGCCAGCCGTTTCGACATCTACCACCACCGGCAAATAGCCCCGAAATCGCTTAGCTATGGGAATTATTTTTGCCATCAGTCTTACACCAGTTGCCAATAAATTTCCGCCCCTGCTCGCAAGGGCACCACTTTTTCGTTGCCAAATTCAAAAAGCGTTGGCATCTGCCAACTGCGTTTTTCCAATGTGACTGTCTCCGTATTACGTGGCAAACGGTAAAAATCCGCGCCATAAAAACTTGCAAAACCTTCTAACTTGTCCAATGCTTGTGCTTGCTCAAAGGCTTCGGCATATAAAGCGAGTGCCGCCGGTGCGGTGTATATCCCCGCACAACCACATGCCGCCTCTTTAGCAGATTGGGCGTGAGGGGCACTGTCTGTGCCTAAGAAAAATTTAGGATTGCCGCTAGTCGCAGCTTGTAACAAAGCTTGGCGATGCCTTTCACGTTTCAGCACCGGCAAACAATAATGATGGGGGCGGATTCCGCCTTTAAAAAGTTCATTGCGATTCATTAATAAATGATGAGCCGTGATTGTGGCTGCTAACTTATTGTTTTTAGTATATACATAATTAACCGCGTCTTGGGTAGTGATATGTTCTAGCACCACTCGGAGTGAGGGAAAATTTTCCAGCAAAGGATCAAGTACTTTTTCGATAAAAACTTTTTCACGGTCAAATACGTCTACATTCGCAGCCGTCACTTCGCCATGTATTAATAAAGGAACATCATAAATTTGCATGGCTTCAAGCACCCGCCACACACGATGCCAATCAGTCACTCCGCTATCAGAATGAGTTGTTGCCCCAGCGGGATAATATTTAACGGCGACAACATTTGTACTCTCTTTCACCTTAGCGATTTCTGCCACAGGTGTATTATCAGTCAGATAAAGTGTCATCAACGGATTAAACCGGCATGGCAGGGCGGCAAGAATCCGATCACGATAGGCGAGAGCTTGCTCTACCGTCGTGATAGGCGGTTTTAAATTAGGCATCACGATAGCACGGGCAAAGCAGCGTGCTGTGGCTGCGACTATCGAAGCCATATTGGCACCATCGCGTAAATGTAGGTGCCAATCATCAGGTTGAGTTAAAGTTAGGCGTTGCATTTTTCTGTTTAGTAATTTCTGCCACTGGTGTATTATTTATAAATTTACTAGCCGCAGAGGTGTAGGCGATTTATCGCCTACTACGAACTTAGTATTCAGATATATTGTTCGTTGTCTTAACTTAATGGCATTGAGATCAAACAAGCGTAAGATGGGTAGTTTAACATAACCACAGCGCCGAGACTTCCAATATGAAAAATCTACAAAAATATATTCTTAAGCACTACCCACAGGTTACCTTAATTTCTTGTATTGATTGGTCAGCACATGCGCTCAAACAAGCCCAAGAGGATTTAAGATCATTTACCAACAAGAAGATATGAGTTGCATGTCTTTTCCTGATGACTGTTTTGATTTAGTGCTCATTATCAATTCTATCTTATCTGCCAATGACTTACTCAATCGGCGTATGGTTAAAGACTGTCATCGAGTTTTGCAAACGGGGGGAGAGTTACACGGTTTTTTCCCGACTATATTTATGCCATTAGAAATAAGCACTTTATGTCCATCACGATTAGATTGGCAAACCGATGGCACCATCGATCTGTACAAAAATACTTTTTATGAACACGGGCAAAAAATGCTCCAAATGTTTTATTCGCCGCTCCGATTAAGACATATTTTCAAAGAGGTTGGGTTTAAGCTAAAAAATTTTCAGGTTTATTTTTTTGACAGTGACTATTTCCAAAAGGAAACAGAACGAATTTATGGTATCCTAGCGGACTCTGAAGTGTTTATATGGGAAATATTAGCGACATTAGAAAAATAACATTTGAGCCTTTTGTAAACGGTAGGCGATAAATCGCCTACTACGAACCATTAACTTGTTATAACAGGTAAAATCAACAATGATTGTCATACTTGAGCCATTTATCCAAAATGAAGAATACCGCAACCTCATGGCATATCTGGACAATTTGCCAAACATACATCACCGTATCCATGAGGTACAAGGCGCCCAACAAACCCTCACAGAAATTTACTTAATCGGAGATACCGCCTCAATAGCCAAAGAAAATATTGAAGCCCTCCCAGGTGTCGAACGAGTTGTGCGCGTGTCCCAACCCTATCGCATTTTAGGGCGCCACGCCGCTGATGACAATCGCAGTTCGAGTTTTGAATACAATGGCGTAACCTTCAGCCAAGACAATCTGCATGTATTTGCCGGCCTATGTGCGGTAGATACCCCAAAGCATGTCGAAATGATGATGAAAGCCCTACAAGACAATGGGCAAGTGTGTACTCGCATGGGCGCTTATAAACCGCGCACTAATCCCTACTCTTTCCAAGGACACGGTAAAGAGTGCTTAAACTATGTATTTGAATTAGCAGGAAAATATGGCATAAAAGTCATTGCCATGGAAATAACCCATGAAATACACATCAAAGAAATCCGCCAAGCCCTAGAACAGACAGGGCAACCGACGGGCGTGATGTTGCAAATTGGCACACGCAATACCCAAAATTTTGAATTGCTAAAAAGCGTTGGCAAACAACAGGAATTCCCTATATTACTCAAACGTGGTTTTGGTATTACCCTAGAAGAATCTTTGAATGCGACAGAATATCTCGCCAGTGAAGGTAATCATAAAGTCGTGTTTGGACTGCGCGGCATGAAAACCAATTTGGGCGATCCGCACCGCAATCTGGTTGATTTTGCCCATGTGCCAGTGGTTAAACGCTTAACCCGTATGCCGGTTTGCATTGATCCATCGCACTCTGTCGGCAATCGTATGAGGACACTTGATGGTTTGCTTGAGATTCAACATGCAACGGCGCAAGGCGTGATTGCGGGTGCTAATATGGTACTGGTAGATTTTCATCCACATCCCGAAACGGCCCTCGTTGATGGTCCACAAGCTCTGTTACTTGAAGAATTACCGTGGTTTCTGGAAGATGTGCAAATCGCTCGCGAAGCTTATGAGAAACGTGTGTCCCTTGTTGATC
>JBDLJY010000353.1:0-6555 GCA_039714115.1 Pseudomonadota bacterium
TTCTTTGTGACGATTATAACGAAAATGATCTTTTAATTTATGCCGCTGCGGCAGAAGGCAAGCTAAAGCATCCCATTGCCAAGGCTATATTGAAAAAAGCCAAGGAGTCCAAGCTCACCTTGCCAGCAATGCCAGTATGATAACCCCCCCAAATCAGACCTGCCAGGTATCCCAAACCTGGCAGGTCGTTGTAAATTAAAGGAAAAATTAACATGACATGAAATACAAGCCTCAGTGCGCCTTGAGGTGAAACAAATTATAAGTGGTTTGCGGCAACATGGTATCAAACATATTGCCATCGTGTCAGGTGATCATAAGCATCCTACCGAAAATCTTTTTTATTTGGCTTAGTCAATTCACAAAAGCAGCAAATTAAAAAAAAGAATAATTAGGTAGTAGTTACAATATTTTGATGAGGTTGTTATGAAAATTGCCGTGACAAAAGAAACACGTCATAAGGAAAAAATGGTTTCTATAGTCAGGTAGGGTGGGCAACGTGTTTTTGTTGCCCACCATTTCGGAGTTATATTCCCGTAATGGTGGGCAAGCGGGCGGATAGATTGTCGTGAAAGTCAAATATTGTACCGCCCGCTTGCCCACCCTACGTTTCTACTTTCGTGCTGGACGGGGTTTGCAACACCGTCCGTAACGTCAATGCCATATCGTGGCGGGCAACCACACAATGCCATTAAGCCTGTCCCTTTGCGCCGAGGGATTAAGCCGTTAATTAAGACCTGCGGGGAGACCCATACCCCGCAGGTCGTTGATAACTCGACGAAAAATTAACCCGCAGGTTTGCCTTAACTTAATGGCATTGGGGCAACCACAAGGGATTGCCCCTACGAAAAATCACGGCTGAAGGTAGGGGCAATCCTTTATGGTTGCCCTTAGAGCCCTCGGCGCAAAGGGACAGGCTTAATGGCATTGAGGTGCCTACTACGAACAGGTAATTTTTCTTAACTTAAAAACAAATCCAGAATCCGCTGAATAGTTGGGTGGGGTAGAGGCTTATAGGCGAGCTACCCGCAAGCCCAGATGGGCGAAGCGGTCGGTCGGCGCCCTCCAGAAGCGGTACGCCGAGCGCATCCTCGTCGCTACGTTGCTCCAGGAGCCGCCGCGCAAGGAGAAACGGCCTTCAAACAATTTGGCTAAAAACCCTTTTTCTTCGTCTTCCCAAACATCTCCATCGTTAGGCACCCCCTCATAGCTCTCATGCCAAGGATCAGCACACCATTCCCAAACATTTCCGTGCATATCGTACAGTCCAAAAGCATTCGGCGGAAAACTTCCCACGTCAGTTGTTTGCTTACGATAAACACCCTTTGGGCCTGCTCCATAAGTAGAATTACCATAGTAGTTGGCCAAATTAGTAGTAATAGTCTCTCCAAAGTGAAATGGCGTAGTCGTACCCGCACGACAGGCATATTCCCATTGCACTTCAGTCGGCAAGCTATACCTTTTGCCGGTTTTCTCGGAAAGTCGCTGACAAAAGGCGACCGCTTCATGCCATGAAATTCTTTCTACCGGACGATTCTTTCCTTTAAAGCGAGACGGATTATCCTCCATCAAGGCTTCCCACTGTGCTTGAGTGACGGGGTATTTGCTCATATAGAAGGGTTCTATTGTCACTTTATGTTGTGGGCCTTCAGTATTCCGCCGCTCTTTTTCAGTTTCAGGTGAACCCACCAGAAATGTACCACCCGGAATATACACCATTTCCATAATAACACCTTTGCCCAAGTCCTCCGTTTGATAGCGGGCTTGTTTGCGTTCCCGGTGAGTCATTTTTCCATTGGCGTTAACGGTGACTATCTCGAATTCAATAGCCTGAGTCCAAGATTTATCTTGGATGTCCAAACTGAAGTTTGGACTCCTATTTACAATCTCTTTTAACTGACTCACCAAATCCCACGCTGAATCCGGTCGATTTTCTTTTTCGGCTTGTCTTTTTCGCGGAGCTTGAAGCGATACTTGTATTTGAGTCTGACGTTTACCCATAATCTGTTCTAACTGACTTACCAAATACCGCGCCGATTCCGGTCGATTTTTCCGCTCATTCTCAACACAATCGCATAATAAATCACGCAAGGCTTGTACCTTTGGCAAATCGCGTTCCCTAAACGGACGTGGTCTTTTTTGCGTACACAAGCGATACATCGTCGCACCAAACGCAAATATATCATTTTTCGCATCCGGTTCAGACAAGCTAGTGAAACTTTCTGGCACCGCATAGTCCAAAGTGCTATAAATCACTGCTTGCCCAAATTCGCTTAATCTTTTTTGATTTTTTGCCGTTTCCCCTACCGAAGTGGCGACTTGGGATAAAGCAAAGTCTATGATTTTGACCGTTATGCCAGTTTGAGTGCGTTTGAGTAGGATATTTGCCGGTTTCAAGTCGGAATGATAAATCCCGTTCTTGTGTGCTAATTGCAAACCTTTGGCAATTTGTAAGCCTACTTCTAAAGTGGTTTCTAAATCCATGGGCCCATATTTTTTTAGCCAGGCTTCGCCATCTATCGCGCCCTGAATATATTCGGTCACGAAATAAGCCCGTTCTTTGTTCGCATAACCATAATCCAGCGCTTCTGGCACAAACTCTCTGGCGATGTAGCTCATGGCAAGGGGTTCTTTAAAAACATCATCGATATCACCCTTGAGCGTTTCCCAGAAACATTTGACGATGACGCGATCTTGTTTAAGCAAACGGTTTTTATTTTTGCAGAGGAAGACACAGCCCATGCCGCCAGCACCTAATAAGCGTTCAATGGGATAATAACCTTTGTGTATGTCATGCAAAGCATATCGCTCGGGATCGATCTCTATGGCGATTTGTAATTCTGCTAAGGCTTGTTGATAGGCTTTGCGCCGTAATTCGATTTGAAATAGGTTGAAATGGGCTAAGGCTTTTTCGGCACTATTGTGCGCTTTTTCAATGGCTTTTCTGAAAAAATATTTGGCTTGTTCTAAGTTGCCCGTTGAAGATAGGGCACTGCCTACGATGATAGAGAGGTGGCTATATTTAGGATCAGTCGTGGGCAATTGTTTGAATTGTAAAGCGACTTTTTGAATTATTTCTAGGCTGGGGTTATCGTGCTGAGTGAACTCGTCACGCGGCTTGACTTGTGATGATAAGTTTTGACGCGCCATGAGTTTGGCTAAAACGTCTTCAACTAAGTTTTTGATATCTTTGACCTCTCCAGGCTCTTGTTCTTGTTTTTCAAAGAGTTGTTCGAGCCGATGATTTAATAATTCGCGCCAAGCGGGAAATTGTGCCCTTAATTCTGATAATAATTGGCTACGGGTTTGCCATGCGGATTGGGCTTGTTGTAATTTTCGCAATTGTTGTCCAATTTCAAGCAATTGCGTTGATTGTGAGGCGGCGGCTTGGGCGAATTTGTCATAGGCGGTTCTGATTGCGGTTTCGATATTTTGTTCCGAGATCGCTAAACCTTCTTGTTGTAAGGCGGCTTGCGTTTTTGCGACGCGATCATCTTTGCGGATGAGTTCGTGGAAAAAATAGAGCATGGCTTTGCCCAAGAGGGCATCTTGACTGAGAAATGCGGCTAGGGTGTCATCCACTTTGGTTAAGGTTTGCAGTTCGGCTAGCACTAATTGGGTGAGGGTTTCGGTGCTTTGATAATTAACAAGGGCGGCTAAGTCGGCTTGGGTGAATTGTTTGAACTGAAAAAGCTGATCTTTGTGTTTTATCAGTTGATTGAGTTGTTCAATGAGTTGTTGGCGTAAAGCGTCGCTTGGTATGCCGCGTTGTTGGGCAAATTTTTGTAAATAGTTGATTTCAATGGGGTCTGCAAATTCGCTGGTGATTTTGGAATGGAATATTTTTTGGGTAAAGGCTAATTTTTGGTCAGGGGCAGCGAGTCCGACGGTGATGGCGGTGATGGCATAGGCGTAGCTGTCTTGGTAGCCTTTGGTGATTTCGTCGGCTCTGAAATGTTCTTTGAGGATATTGAGGGCTTTGCTGCTGTCTTTGATGACGATGTCCGACAGGAGTGTGCTTAAGCCTGTTTGTATTAGGGATGGTAATGGCATGGCTGTTTTGTTTTCCTTTGGGTTTACGCCAAGAACTCTTTCGTGTTAGAACGTTTTTGGCGGTACGATATGGCATTGACTTTCACTATTATAATAATGTGTGTATTTTAAAAATGGGGCTCGTGTGTTAGTGATTTTAAAACTCATCATAGTGAAATCTTGAAAGATTCCGAACTTCGTTCTGAACGAGCCTAGAAAAATAGGGACTGGTGTGTTTTTGAGGTTATTTTTAGGAATGGATTTTAATCTATAACCCAGTCTATCAGGCAATTCAATAGTCAACTGTATAGCATGTTTTTTTCCTTTTGAGTAAGTCTGTTCTCGAAAAATTAACCTGTCAGGTTTTTGACACCTGTCAGGTTTGTCGCCACAATATGGCATGGGAACGCGACTAAAGAAATCCGATTTTTTTAAAAAATCGGATTTCTAGCGACTAAGTTGAGCGAGATTTAACGGCAACGATGGTGTTGCAAACCCAATGCCATATTGTGCAGGATAAAACCATACATGTAGCGTATCCACCTGATTATTTGTTTTGGATAATTTGGGTGGATACGCTACATACCAATGCCAGTTAAAATTATCTAAAAACACTCGTAAATTTTCTGTTATATATATATAAGAGTCAAAATGAAGCCTCACTGGAAAATGGGGGTAAAATTATATAATTTAATAAAAACAATGCATTATATTATTGTCATTTTTTCGTTAATTTTTTTAATTTAATAAAAACAATACTTTAATATTAACTGTCATTTTTTCTTCACTGTCGTCTCCTGGTGGTTTTCCGGCGGAGCCTCCCCCGGTTTATTTTAAAATAAATACTGCTGGACTGGGTTGCAAGCCCCTAAAGCACAAATTTTGACTTCTCCCTGCCGTTTGATTAATCCCTGTAGTTTTCGGGTTCCCACGCCGGAGCGAGCAATAAATCGTCGCCGCGCTGTTGGGCAAATGGTTTTGGTCAGGGGCAGCCAGCCCGACGGTGATGGCAGTAAGCGTTTATGCCCCCTCGCTATCTTGATAGCCTTTGGTGATCTCGTCGGCTCTGAATGTGAAATGCTCTTTCAGGATTGAGATCGCTTTGCTGCTGTCTCCGTTGATGATGATGTCCGACAGGAGAGTGCTTAAGCCGGATTGTATTAGGGGGGGGGAGTGGCATTTGTGGTTTTTTTCCTTTGGGTTTATTTGTTGTAGGACGCTCCGCGTTTTCTCGAAAGGGCAACCACAAGGGATTGCCCGCCACGATATGGCATTGAGTTTTTTTAAAACCCAAAACCAACAACCGTCACATCATCTTGCCGATCATGTTCGCCTTTATAATCATTAAAAGCCTCAAGCATTTTATCAGATTGTTCATCAAAGGCATATTGACTATTTTCCATCAGCAGTTTTCTAAAACGCTTATTGCCAAAAGGAAAGCGTTTCGCACCCCCCAGTTGATCCAAAAAACCATCAGTTGACATATAAAAGGACATGCCTTGTTCAATCGAAAGCGTATGCGTGCTAAACGTAAAATCCAAGTTGGATTTTTTATAACCCAAACTGTGTTTATCGCCAGCAATGATATTCAGTTGCTCCTTGTCAATATAATAAAGCGGCAATTTAGCCCCCGCAAAGCTCAAAGTTTTTTCCTGTGGTTTGATCCAACAAATGGCGGCATCTAAACCGTCATTTGATTTGGCGTGTTTGGTATCCTGTTGCAGCGAGGTTTTGACCAGATAATTCAATCGTTTCAGGATGTCAGCCGGATTATGGCAATTTTCATCCCGTGTAATTCTTCTTAGACTGGTTGAAGCTACCATAGTCATAAACGCACCGGGGACACCATGCCCGGTACAATCTATAACGGCAACAATAAAGCCATCATCAAAAGACTCCGCATATAACATATCGCCACCGACAAGCTCCCTTGGCATCCAGAGGAAAAAGTGCTTTGGCAAGTAAGTTTTCAGCTCTTCTAAGTTGGGCAATAAGGAAGACTGTATAATTTTGGCGTATTGAATGCTGTCTGTCATCATTTTATTGACAGCTTCGGTGGCTTCACGCGCTCTTTCCGCTTTTTCCCGTTTGAGACGCTCAGTAATATCTTGAAAAGCGGCAATGGCATAATTAATCTTGTTGTGATCATCAAAAATCGGCGTTCCCCAAATTTCTAGGGGAATCGTCTTATCCTTTTTGCGAATTTCTATATCATCAACACTGGAAGTTTCACCCTGCAAGGCACGCATCAAAGGCAACTTATCGGGCGAATAGGATTTATAGCTACCTGCCTGATACATGACTTCTTCCGCAAGGCTTTTGCCAAAAATTTGTTGTGCTCTTTGATTGAGAAAAAATGGTTTACCCTTAGCATCAACAACTTGCACCCCAACCGGCATGGCATCTAAGAATTGTCTGAGCCTTTCCTCATTTTCCTTTGCGAGGCGCAAGGCAGTCACTTGGAGTTCTTTGACTTGAATATGCGTTTTGAGTCGCGCCTGTAGTTCAACTTTAGAGATAGGTTTG
>JBDLJY010000354.1:0-6518 GCA_039714115.1 Pseudomonadota bacterium
GAGTGTTTCTAGGATAATCAGTTGGTTGGCTGACATTTGGTTGTCTCCTATCTGTAAATAGGAGATACAATTCGGACAAAAGAGTGGTACAATTGTCCTCTCTGACCATTTCGGTTGCTCGACGCCAATCAAACAAGCCGAGATGGTGGTTGTATCTCCAAATGGAAATTAGCAATGTTATCACATTTTTGGTGGTAGCATTGCATTTATTTTTAAGCCGCCAACCGATAATAAGCCTCATTAATCTCCAACCAATCAAACCGATCCCCCAATCGCTCAAACAACACCACCACCGTCTGCTTTCCTGCTGGCGTTTTTTCAAAAGCAATGAGTTCCTTGCCATCCTGCACAATTATTTTGGCAGTCACATCAAAACGCGCAATAGCCTCTCTAGCGCACCTTTCATCAGTCGTGCTTGCGACGTTCAGTCTGGCGTAACTATGGCTCTATTGGTGGGCTTGACGCTAGATTCCGTCCAGTGCGCCAAGGATGGCATGATGGTAAACGTATTAAAAATTTACCTAGACGTATTTGGGAACTTACATTAAATTTAACTCAGTCAACTTCTTCAGTTTCATCAAGGAGTTGGATATTTTTCCACTCAGTTTGCAATTATTCACTAACAGAGTTTCTAATTTCTTCAACTTCTTGAAATTATTCAAACTTGAGCCATTGAGATCGTTGTCAGATAAAACAAGCTCTTCCAAGTTCTTCAATTTTAAAAACTTTGGCGATATAGAACCCTTGAGGTTATTATTCCTCAAAGATAATCCCGTTACATGTTGACTCCGAGTCACTCCAACCACAAGGCGCATTATTCTCAAGCCATCCGCTGTGATTTTTCCAGCTATCTCCACCTGTACTATTATAGAATGTCACAAGAGCTTCACACTCAGATCCCGACGGAAGGAGGGATTTTGATTTCCGTGACAGTCGCGCTGTCAGTGGCAGCTTGGGCTAGTGGTGACATTAAAACTAATATTAGTAATGTTAAGCTTACTTTGAACATAATAATTTTTTTCCTCTGAGGATATCAAACGGTAGCACAAAAGCTCTCCAGTTAATTTTTAGTTTTAGTATAATTTACAACGACCTGCGGAGTATTGAACTCCCCGCAGGCAGCACGACATAGCACTGGATTAACGACTCCCCAACAAATTATACAATTCAATAATCCCCGTATTAGCCCGAGAAATATAAGAAGAAAGCACCAAAGAATGGTTAGCAAATAAGCCAAATTCCGAACCATTCAAAATCATAGGACTCCACACAGTTTTTTGGGTAGCCTCCAATTCCCGGATCACCTGCTGCAAAATCATCATCGCCTGTTTCCGTTCTAACACGTCTTTAAAATCAATTTCCACCGCTCGCAATAAATGGAGCAAAGCCCAACTGCTGCCGCGGGCTTCATAAAACACTTCATCAATTTTCGTCCAAGCCGTTTTTTCTTCTACTTCAATCGGTTGTGACTCCTCAGCATCAGCGACTGAATTCATACTCATTCGCCTCTGTCCAACGCTGGCACTCAAACGTTGCGACAGACTGCCCAAACGTTTGATCACCTCCTCTAGCCAATCACGCAAATTGCTGGCACCCACCAAAAACTGTGCAGAACGATTGTTAGGGGCCGCTAAGCGGTGAAGATAATCCTCAACTAAATCAATACCATCTTGATACTTAGCCTCACTTGCTGGCCAAAACCATGACTTATTATCCGTGTTGAATTTTGGCTCCGCCAGAGCTAAATCGGGATCTTCCGACTGGGTATTAGAGCGGCTCATATCATTGCGTAATACTTTAGAAAAATCACGCACTTGCTGTAACACGCCCCATTCCCAACTAGGCATATCGTCCATAAAAACGCTGGGCGGCATTATATCATTGCTTAAATAACCGCCCGACTTATCCACTAAAGTACTAGCCACCTCAATCAAAGTGTTAGTCGTGACATAGCCAATGACCATTTTTTCACTGTAACGCTCAGCCCTCTCTTGGGCTGCTGCCTTGACATCGAAAAGACTAGGGTTACGATTCCACCACAGCCCGATTAAAAACATCAGTACAAACACTGTCAATACAATCAGCCCCGCACCCCCTACTAATCCCCGCTTTTTGAGATTATCGGGGTGATAGAGTGCCAGTAAATGTTTCCATAACCATTTAATAAAACTCAATATTTTTTGAATGAAAAATTGTCCTGTGGATGTCGGTTCATTTGCCACAATTTGGTCTCCTAAGACGCGGAGCGTGGGAATGCCTGCCTCTTTGCTCCGCGTCAAATTTTGAACAAGGAAAAAAAAATACATATCGTGTGGAAAAATCACGACCTCATTTTAGTATAATAAAAGAAAATAAAACCATGATACTAAAAAAGATGCAACTCAAACTTATCCGTAACGATATTACCACACTCGCAGTCGATGCCATTGTTAATGCAGCCAATGAATCCTTACTCGGTGGGGGTGGCGTTGATGGTGCTATTCATCGGGCGGCGGGGCCACAATTACTAAAAGAATGTCGCACACTCCGCGGCTGCCCCACCGGTCAAGCAAAAATAACCAAAGGTTATCAGTTACCAGCAAAGTATATTATTCACACCGTCGGCCCCGTCTGGCGCGGTGGGCAAAATAACGAAGCGGATTTATTGGCCTCTTGTTATACTAACAGCTTGAGGCTGGCTTTAGAAAATCAACTAAAAACAATAGCGTTTCCGGCGATAAGTTGCGGCGTATATGGTTATCCTATTCCAGAGGCAACGAAAATTGCAGTGCAAACAACAGCAAAATTGACGGCTACTAATCCTAGTATTGATACAATTTATTTTGTCGCGTTTGGTCAAGCTATTGAAAAAGCTTATCAACAGGCATTAGCGTCAACGCCACTGAATCGTATCGGAGTCCAAGATTTATCTTGGGCAACAAACCTTTAATTGAAAACATGATAACTAATATGAATTTAACCGACTTAAGTATTATTCTCCTGATTTTAGGATCGGGAGTCCTCAGCTATTTCAATGGCATTATCAGAGAACTCTTTTCATTCCTGAGTTGGTCGATATCACTCATGATAGCCCTCATTTTTTTAGGGGGACTAGCAAGCCTATTGACAATACTAATACCAACGCTTCCCGATCTGCGTATAACTGTAGCCCTAATAAGCCTGTTTTTCACAAGCTTCATTCTCCTTGAATGGCTCAGTTATCTCATCCTCAACTCCATCGGACGTACCCGAATAACCATACCCGAACGTATTTTAGCGATATTCTTTGGTATCAGTAGAGGCTGCGTTATCGTCACATTACTAATCATACTCGCAGGGCTGACTCACCTCCCCACCACCAAAAATTGGTGG
This sequence comes from Pseudomonadota bacterium, assembly GCA_039714115.1. Lineage (GTDB taxonomy): Bacteria > Pseudomonadota > Gammaproteobacteria > Beggiatoales > Beggiatoaceae > Thiomargarita. The sequence goes on from JBDLJY010000354.1 coordinate 3,352, forward strand.
CAACAATCGACATTGATTCACCATTTTAAACCCCTAGTCGTAGAAATTCGTCGCCACTTGCCCGACGAAATCGCCATCAAATTTAAATTTGAACCTTAAAGTGCCCGAGCCACCGTCTTCTTAGAACAGGAGTTGTTTTTTTATGTGTGGAATTATTGGGATTGTCGGAAAATCCAGAGTAAATCAAGCCTTGTATGATGGGCTAACAATGTTACAACATCGTGGACAAGATGCCGCTGGCATTGTCACTTGTGAAAAAGACCGATTATTTCTGCGTAAGAATAATGGACTCGTCCGCGATGTTTTTCAGAGTCGCCACATGTTAAACTTGTGCGGTAATATGGGCATAGGACATGTGCGTTACCCAACGGCAGGTTGTGAATCCAGTGCCGAAGCACAACCTTTTTATGTCAACTCCCCTTATGGTATCACCTTAGCGCATAATGGCAATCTGACCAATGCACAAGCCCTAAAAAAGGACTTATTTCAAGAAGATTTACGCCATATTAATACCGACTCAGATTCTGAAGTCCTACTCAATGTTTTTGCCCATGAATTACATCAACTAAATAAATTGCAAGTGACTCATCATGACGTTTTTGAAGCCGTCCAAGGTGTACACCGACGCTGTCAGGGCGGTTACGCCGCCGTAGCGATGATCACAGGCTTAGGCATTGTCGCATTTCGAGACCCTAACGGGATTCGTCCCGTTGTATTTGGCAAACGTACCACGCCAAAAGGGACAGAATACATGGTTGCCTCAGAAAGCGTAGCAATTGACGTACTAGGATTTGAACTAGTGCGTGATATTGCCCCCGGCGAAGCGATTTTTATCACCGCTGACGGACAATTATATACCCGCCAATGTGCCGATAATCCCAACTATTCGCCTTGTATTTTTGAAATTGTCTATATGGCACGCCCCGATTCAATCATTGACAGCATTTCCGTCTACAAAGCACGCTTACGCATGGGCAAAACACTGGCGAAAAAAATTCTACGTCTTTATCCCAAACACGATATAGATGTCGTCATACCCATTCCCGATACCAGTCGCACCGCCGCAGTGCAATTGGCTTACCATCTCAATCGCAAATACCGCGAAGGCTTCATGAAAAATCGCTACATCCCCCGCACCTTCATCATGCCCGGGCAAAGTATGCGAAAAAAATCCGTGCGCCAAAAACTCAACGCCATTAGTTTAGAATTCAAAAATAAAAATGTCTTACTGGTGGATGACTCGATAGTGCGCGGCACAACCTCTAAACAAATTATCCAAATGGCGCGTGAAGCGGGTGCCAAAAAAGTCTATTTTGCCTCCGCAGCCCCGCCCGTCTGTTATCCCAATGTTTATGGGATTGATATGCCCTCAGCCCAAGAATTGCTCGCCCATAACCACACCACAGAGGAAATTACCGAAATGATTGGTGCCGACTGGCTGATATATCAGGACTTAGAAGACTTAATCGCTTGTGCCCGCAAGAAGGGCAATAAAAGCATCAAACAATTTGACACCTCCTGTTTTAGCGGAGACTACATCACAGGCGATGTTGATCAAGACTACCTTGATTATATTGAACAACATCGCAATGATGCCGCAAAAGCGAAACCACAGGGGTGTAATACGGAACTGATTGATTTAACTCAAAATTTTGCCTAAAAAGTTCAGGAGTGCAAGGCGTACCTTGCACTACAATGCCAGTATGATAAACCCGCAAAAACGTTCTTTTGTAGGGTGGGCTGTAGGGCAATGCCATTAAGTTAAGGGCAACCACAAGGGATTGCCCCTACTATGGTTGCCCTTTTTGCCCACCTTCTCGGGGCTGGTGGGCAACAAAAACACGTTACCCACCCTACAATATCTCTTAACTTAATGGCATTGACCTTGCACTAACATAGGTAAACAAAATGACAACAAACTGGAACGAATTTGGATTTAACACCCGCGCAGTACGGGCGGGACAAGTGCGGAGTGAAGAGGGTGAACACAGCGAAGCCATTTTTCCCACATCTAGCTATGTTTTTGAAAGTGCCGCCCAAGCCGCCGCACGATTTGCCCAAAAAGAACCCGGCAATATTTACTCGCGCTTCACCAATCCCACAGTGCGAACCTTTGAAGAACGCCTTGCCGCCCTAGAAGGCGGAGAACGTTGTATAGCAACCTCCTCCGGCATGGCCGCTATTTTTAGTACCTGTTTAGGCATACTCAAAGCAGGTGATCATATAGTTGCCTCGCAAAGCCTTTTCGGCTCAACGCTGACGCTGCTCAATACCATTTTGTCCAAATTTGAAATAAAAACCACCTTTGTCAATTTGAGTGATTTAGACAATTGGCGGGCGGCTATCCAACAAAATACTAAACTCTTATTTTTAGAAACGCCTTCTAATCCCCTGATGGCACTTGCTGATATATCAGCACTACACGAAATCGCTCATGCCCACAACTGTCTGCTAGTGGTTGACAACTGTTTTTGCACCCCGGCGCTACAAAAACCATTATCTTTAGGCGCAGATATTGTCATTCACTCCGCCACCAAATATTTAGATGGACAAGGGCGGTGCATAGGCGGAGCCGTGATCGGAGCGGAAAGCCTTATTGGTAAAGACATTTTTGCCATACTCCGCTCAGGCGGCCCCACAATGAGTCCATTTAATGCATGGGTATTTCTCAAAGGCTTAGAAACGCTCGACTTGCGTATGCAAAAACATTGCGACAATGCGGAAGCATTGGCACAATGGCTGGAAAAACAAGACGCTGTAAAACGCATCTACTATCCAGGCTTAGCATCCCACCCCCAACACGAATTAGCCAAAAGACAACAAAACCGCTTTGGCGGACTCGTCTCGTTTGAAGTCAAAGGCGGACAAGAAGCGGCGTGGCGCGTGATTGATTCGACGCGAATCATGTCAATCACCGCCAATCTAGGCGATGTCAAAACCACCATTACACACCCAGCAACGACGACTCACGGGCGCATCACCCCAGAACAACGCCAAGCGGCTGGTATTAATGATGGGCTCATTCGCATATCGGTGGGCTTAGAAGAAATTGAAGACTTGCAAGGCGATTTATTGCGCGGATTGGAGCAAATTCACTAAACCTATGCACGAAACCCTGACCGTTTCTGCGCTGCCGGACGGGGTTTGCAACCCCGTCCGAAACGTTT
>JBDLJY010000355.1:0-6515 GCA_039714115.1 Pseudomonadota bacterium
CAAAACCAACTCGACAAGGCATTAGAATACTTTGAGCGTTCGCTATCGTTGAGCGAACAACTGCTTAAAGAGTCCGCCACGCCGCAAAACCGTCGAGATTTAACTTATACCCTAAACCGCATAGGCGATGTCTATGTTTCTCAAAACCAACTCGACAAGGCATTAGAATACTTTGAGCGTTCGCTATCGTTGAGCGAACAACTGCTTAAAGAGTCCGCCACGCCGCAAAACCGTCGAGATTTAACTTATACCCTAAACCGCATAGGCGATGTCTATGTTTCTCAAAACCAACTCGACAAGGCATTAGAATACTTTGAGCGAGATCTTTCGTTTCGCGAACAACTGCTTAAAGAGTCCGCCACTATGTTTCTCAAAACCAACTCGACAAGGCATTAGAATACTTTGAGCGTTCGCTATCGTTGAGCGAACAACTGCTTAAAGAGTCACGCATTCCACAGACGATTAATGACATGTTAGTGACTTTAGGTAAATTAACAAATGTACAACGTCGTTTAGGACAACCTGATCTCGCTATCGCCCAACAAGCATGGACACCCCTCTTGTGGCAACCGTTTAGGCAACAAATCTGGTCAATCTTAACCACCCAACAACAGACTGATTTGTTGAGCAATTTTCCCCAAACTGAAACCGTCCAAAACGCCTTAACGGGACAAGAAATAACCACTCGTCCCACATTAGGGTTTACTATTGCCGCCGCGCAATGGACAGAACAAACCCCCTTATTGTATCGCCTCATCGACTTTGCTTGGTGGAATAACGACTCAACTCCCCAAGATCAAGCCGATGAACAACTGGAATTATTAAACCGCGATCAACATGATTGGGGGATTATTTGGTCAGATTTAACCACAATTGGCTTATTGAAAAACAACCCCCGCATTTCCGATGCCCAAGCATTGTCTTTAGAACAAGATTTATTAATGTCCGCCTCACCCTCCAAAGAGGAAAAAGAACGGGTTATTGACAGTTATCCCAGCTTATCTCATCAACAAGTCGAAGAGTTATTAAAAATCTTCAAAGAAGAACGGATGAAATTTGCAGTGATGGAACCGGCGACACAATACAAAGAGGTGCTAAAGTTGACACAAAGGGCACGGAAAATTTGGGAGGGAATGATGCAAAATATCTGAATCATGATTTGACTCCAATGCCATTCGATGGTTTCGGGAAATCCGCTTCGCTCCATTCCCGAAACAACTGAAATTTTATTTATTTTGAGTGGTGCCGATTTAAGACGGTGCGTAGTGAAATAGGGTGGGCAACAAAAACACGTTGCCCACCCTACAATATCTCTTAACTTAATGGCATTGCTACATGACTCCGCAGGTTTGTCTTGACTTAATGGCGTTGTACCGTCTAAGCTTTATTTGTCTGATGTGGAAAAGAGCGTTAATAACTATGATAGACGAAACCCAAAGAAACCACACCCGCCTAGCCCTAGAACAAGCCACTGTCAAAATCTCGACAAGCTCCGGCTTTAAGGGCTCAGGCTTTTTTATTAGTCATGATGGTTATATTTTAACGGCGTGGCATTGTATTGCCGAAATTATCCCCATGCCTAATTCTCTAATTAAGGTAGAAACAATTGACAGTGACACCTTTGCCGCGCAATTGGATGAAGAAAAATCTCTCCAAGCCAATGATATTGCTGTCCTTAAAATTGACCACACCACCGAACATTGTGTCCCACTCGGTTTTGTGACTGAAGCCCACAAAGATGATGAAGTCATTGCAGTGGGTTATTCAGCAGCCCATATCGACACAGATCGGAGTATGGCTGTTTATCGTGGCACGATTGCCCAATTAGTAGGTGATAAAATTGCGATTGTTAATGCAATACAAGGGCAGGGGCAAAGCGGAGGTTTAATTTATCATTTCGCCACTCAACGGCTAGTGGGATTAGCTAAAGAAGTTTATGGCAATGTTGATAAAGAAACTAAAGAATATGATGAAGTCTTAAAAAACGAAGGGCTCGCCGTCCGCTTTGAGAGCCTTTTTGAGCAATGGGGGAAAGAGGAGCTACAGCGCATCAATGAGCAAGTCGCTCATGCTTGGGATGAACGCATGGCGCTTGCGCCTAAAGCTTTGGACGCGGCGCAATTACAGCGTTTTTTAAACCAAATTATTGATATTAAAGGGGATTTATCTAAAATAAAACGCAATGGTTGGCCTTTGCCAGTACAAACCGCTCTGCAAGATTTGAAAAAACCTAAACGTTCCCAACGTTATGTGCAAGATTATATCAATTTGTTTGAAGCCTTTATTCATATGCACTTTGTCACCTTAGCCAGCCAGTTTTATTGGGCATCAAGGCAAGCAGGAATTGATGATCAGGTGGATACTATTAAAGCCGGATTCTCAGTATTGTGCGAAGTGTTAAATCATTCGGTTGGGGGTGGCGGTAAAAATTGGTTACGACGGAGTGCCTTATTATCATTCGCGTATCAGCATTTTCCCGATACGACAATTTTGCCCTTTCCTGAATTAGTAGCGATTTTAGGGGATTTGGTTGTAGAAAAACAAGCAAATACCGATGAAGAAACCCAAGCAACTGATTTTTGGTATATCAAGCAGGGTGGGGAACGCTGGGATTTTTTGCAGGCATTGACAGTACTCCGTGCTGAATTGGATCGCTATGAACCGCTCGATCTCAATACGCTTGATGATGAAGCGATTACGCAAAAACTCTTCACGATCCGAGATAGTTTGGGGGTCATTTTTCAAGCCTATCATGGTTTACAATTAGCCATTGTTTCAGAAACTACTATAGATGATAGCCAGCAGCGGCAAGTCGGGATTCATTGTTATTGGCAAGATGATGATTTTTTATGTGTCAGTAACCCGGAAGCTCGGGATGACATGGAAGAGATATGGAAGCTTGCTACCACGCCCGGTAAACAGGATTTGCTCCAAGCTCCCCAACCACCCGATCCAAAATGGCATTGGGATGAGTCGTTATTATTGTACAATCCTAAGTGCCCTTATGATAATTATGTGTATTTGATGCCGCTCGGTTTTCGTTATCGCCCGCAAACTGCTGAAAATTATTTACCCGGATTATTAGATAGTGTGCGCCGGAAAGAAAATCGTGAAATTAGCGGGGTTATTCAGCGGACTTATCAAGAGGGTTTTCATTGGCAAGCGGCGGATGATGATGACATCGCTGCGATACAGACGGTTAATCAGTGCATTGAGCAATTGGTTAAGTCGCTGTCTGAGGGCTTTGCTTATGAACCGCCAACTACTGAGATACAAAAGACTGATATTCCGCCTCAATTTGATTTGCATTATGAACGGCTCGCGGCTCAATTGACAGCCAATGCCATTGAACGTGAGCAAGAACGGGAGCGTGTGTTATCACTGTTAAAAAAGAGCCCGACGCAGCGTTTATTATTAGAGGGCGCGTCGGGCAGTGGAAAAAGTGTCCTGCTGGCGCAGATTTTTCAAGCTGAACTCAATGCAGTGTTTATTGGCTTAGATATAAAACCTGAGCCCTTAGCAGAGTTGTCTGAGGCGAACGAAAAACCCAAAGCCAGCGTTGCCCTGCGCGTGGGGATGTATTGTTTAACGGTGCTGAATCGGTTAATGCAGCGTCCGTCAGTCACGCACGTTTTACCTTTATGCGAAATTCAAGATACCATCCGTAATAACTTAAGCTTTTTTGCCAAGCAATATCCTGAGCGGCATTTCCTGATTGTCGTGGATGGTTTAAACCAAGTGCCTGATCCGGGCGGATTGTTGGGCGCATTGCCGGATGATTTACCCGAGAATTTATACGTGTTAGTCAGCAGCCAAGCGCAAGATCGGGTGCGGCAATCCTTAACCCAATATGGGCATCAACAGTGGCACATTACTGATATGGCACAACTGGCATGGGATGACGCGAAGGCAATTATTTTGCATTATTGGAGCCAACCCTTAAATGAGCGGCTAATTCCGCAACGCACTGATTTTCCTGTCAGATTGTTGGAGCCACTTTATCAAACCAGTCAAGGTTCGCCGATTTTATTAAAAGATTGGACGAAGCGATTACGTGATTTGTGGGCGGCTGATCCCCAAGATTTTGTCCAGCAAGCCGAGTCTCATTTTCAACAACATCATGCGATTGCTTTGCCTGAGTTTTTGAAAAATCGTTTGGCTATTGTTAAGCAAGAAGCCAAAGATCAATTCGATCCTGAGGCGTTATTGGATGCGCTATTGTGGTGTTTTAGCTTGATTCAGAAATCTATCACTGTGAATGAGTTACAAGGTTCCATTCAAGCACTTCGACAGCAAAAATTATTTGCGGATTTACCGACGGTATCTAACCAACAAATTGAAGAGGGTTTATCGCGCTTAGGCGGATTTCTGCGTTCCTTGTCGGTGGGTTTTGAAAAGTGTTGGCAGTTGCAGCATGAAACGTTCGGGCAATGGTTTTGTGAACAGCACGGGCAAGTGGAGGATTTGCCGAGTTTGCGGTTAAGTTTAGTGCCTTATGGGGCAGTTCCTTTGCCGGAGAAAGCGAGTGAGGCGGAGTTCGGGCAGTGGCTTGAATGGGCAAAAGAAGGGAATTTTGAATATTTTGATGGGCTTTTGCCTGAGTCGCAAGTCAGTGTATTTGAAAGTATTCTGGCACATTTGCCTAAAAAAAAACCTGACCATGTTTTAATAATATCGCTTTTAGTTCAAATTTTTTTTCAGCGTACAGGAGAACAACAACGTGGGTTTGTTTTAGGCTCACTTTTGCAACAAGCATTGCAACAGCATCATTTACCACTTAGAACACAAGCCGAAGTGTTACAGACTTTAGGCGATATTCAGAACGAACGAAACCAACTCGATAAGGCATTAGAATACTTTGAGCGTTCTCTTGAATTGAGCGAACAATTGCTTGATGAGTCCGCCACGCCGCAAAACCGTCGAGAATTAGCCGTCACCCTAAACCGCATAGGCGATGTCTATGTTTCTCAAAAGCAACTGGAGACGGCATTAGAATACTTTGAACGTTCACTATCGTTGCTCAAACAACTGCTTGAAGAGTCCGCCACGCCGCAAAATCGTCGAGAATTAGCCGTCGCTCTAAACCGCATAGGCGATGTCTGTGTTTCTCAAAAGCAACTGGAGACGGCATTAGAATACTTTGAGCGTTCGCTATCGTTGCTCAAACAACTGCTTGAAGAGTCCGCTACGCCGCCAAACCGTCGAGAATTAGCCGTCACCCTAAACCGCATAGGCGATGTCTATGTTTCTCAAGAGCAACCGGAGACGGCATTAAAATACTTTGAACGTTCACTATCGTTAAGCGAACAATTGCTTGAGGAGTCCGCCACGCCGCAAAACCGTCGAGAATCAGCTATCACCTTAAACCGCATAGGCGATGTTTATGTTTCTCAAGAGCAACCGGAGACTGCATTAGGATACTTTAAGCGTTCGCTATCGTTGAGCGAACAACTGTTTGATGAGTCCGCCACGCTGCAAAACCGTCGAGAATTAGATGTCACTTTGAAACGCATAGACAATGTCTATGTTTCTCAAAACGAACTGGAGACGGCATGAGTTACGCCTTCCGATATAATGTGCAACGTTGTTTGGGACAGTGCGACTCGTTGGGCCTAATTGAAGCGGGAAACCGTGGACAGAAAGGATTTAGGCGTTAGTTGGTACAATCAATAACTATACAAATTGCATTATTGAGCGGATAAGTCAAAACCGAATATTTGAAACCGAAGTCAAAAAAATCCGATTTTTTCAAAAAATAGGATTTTTAACTGAGCATCTATGTTAAAAAAAAACCAGAATAGGTTATGAAAATAGTTTTTTTTATTTAAAAATAAATCATTTATCATTAACTTAATGGCATTGACGCAAAGAGCACCGCTGGTAGCCAGCATGGCAACCAATTTTTGACGTTTTTGGTTTCTGGTTTTGCATCAAGCCACAGGCGTTTTTCATCCGCTATTTTTTCCCGAAGTTCGGGGGAATCAGCACCAAGGTAATATTGTGTCTTTTGAGCGCCAATCATATTTTGAATGTACCAGTAGGTTTTTCCTTTGATCTTTTTGGTAACAAAAGAGATACCATGACCATTTGGTGCAGCTCGCCAACATTGCTGGAGCAATTCTGAATAGAGCAAGTTGGTACTTTCTAATAATCGTTCGATTTCCACTTTTCCATCCTCGGCTTATTGAGTTATACGCAGTTTATACAAAAACTGCGTATAACTCAAATATCGAAAAATGACACCCTTGGAATAACTCGTGAAAATCGGAGCGATGTCACTTCTACGCATTTGTCAAGAAATCCTCCATCAATAAACTTAAAGATAAGATTTAGTACAACTAATTGAGAAATAAACGAATTAAAAACCGCCAATCAGCAACGATATTAGCTGTACTAACGTCTGGTGAGATGGTAGATTGGCAATCTATAAAAAAAATCATAATATCAAAATGTTAAGCACCCTACCTACGCGGCAATGCCATTAAGTTAAGACAAACCTGACAGGTGTCAAAAAC
>JBDLJY010000356.1:0-6505 GCA_039714115.1 Pseudomonadota bacterium
GCTTTAAGGAGTGAGTTAATACTATGTCTGTACCAGCAGCTTATTTAGGTGTCATTATTATTTGGTCAACAACTCCATTAGCTATTAAGTGGAGCGGTGAAACTGGAATTTTATTTGGAGCTACTGGACGTATGGTTTTGGGTGCTATTATATGTCTAGTGATTATTGGTTTAATGCGCGTTAAATTTCCTTGGCATAAACGCGCACGTCGTAGTTATTTTGCTGCAAGTGTCGGTTTTTATGCTTCAATGATGATGATTTTTTGGGGCGCACAGTTTATTCCATCTGGCTTGGTTTCGGTAATTTATGGTATTACACCTATATTTACCAGTCTATTGACGATGATTTTATTAGCTGAGCGCAAGATTAATATAAAAAAATGGATTGGAATGATATTAGGCTTTATCGGTTTGTGTGTTATTTTTAATGCAGAGTTAAGTATTAATTCAAGTGGTATGAAAGGCTTATTGGCTGTTTTAATAGGAGTAGGTTTACAAGCCTTTAGTAATGTTTGGGTTAAATATGAAAATGCTTCTATTCCTGCTTTAGCGATTACAGGTGGAGGATTGTTAGTAGCTTTACCGTTTTATGGGTTTACTTGGTTGTTAGTGGGAGAAACTGTGCCAACAATAATATCCACACGCGGTTTATTATCTATAATATATTTAGGTATATTTGGTTCAGTCATAGGGTTTATGTTTTTGTATTATATAATCAAACATCTTGATGTGAAAAAAGTTTCATTAATCACTTTAATAACTCCTATTTTGGCACTGATCTTAGGACAAAACTTAAATGGTGAAAGTATTAGTGTAACTATTTGGTTGGGAACTTTTATTGTATTGAGTGGTTTGGCAATATATCAGTTTGGTGAGTCAGTTTAAAGCTTACTCCGCTCCGCGATGTGAGCTACATGGCTTTTCAAAAAAAACCTTGAATCACGGGTTTTACGGATGACACGGATTGCACGGATTAAAAAAAAGCGAGTGTAGGGTACGCATCCTCTCGCCATGCATAGTTGTTCTACACTGACAAAAAGGTGCGTGGGAGGCACCCTACGCTTGCTTATTCGGAGCAAGGTTGTAGGACGTTCCACGTCCAGGCAGGCATTCCCACGCAGAGCGTCAATGCCATTAAGTTAAGAGGGCAAACCCGATAGGGTATGCCCCTACAAACCGTTATATTATGTAGGGGCAATCCCTTGTGGTTGCCCTTAACTTAATGGCATTGACGCAGAGCGTGGGAACGATAAAAACGTCACGGAAAGATTTATGTAGGCTCTACTTACAGGGTGGTATTAGCAGAATGACTGTCAGTACTTGTGAATACCTCAGTCCTACGGGATCCCACCCAAATCCCAACACATTAAGGACCGCTAAATCCGACTGCACTTTCTGCTGTTTCTGGTAGTACTTGTCAAACAAGGCAGGAGTCCATGCTTGTGACGCGAGCTCACCATCTATCTTTTTAACCCCTAGTAAGGTTAACAGTTCTAGCTGGGTTGACTTGGGTGCAAGTTCTTTCCATGAAGGACAGGGTTTATATGCTTGAGAATGGTAAGTTTTTTGAATATTTTCAGTATCTCCCATTTTTAGGGTAATGACTTTGCCATCATAAGTAACGCTATTTCCTTTTTTGAAGGTTTTATTTGAAAAATACGCGGTTTTTCCAGCGTAAAGTTGTTCAACATCACTTGAGCTGAGTTCTGACGAATACGATAGGTAAGCTTTTTGAAGATTCTCAGTATCTCCCATTTTTAGGGTAATGACTTTGCCATTATGAATGACGCTATTACCTTTTTTGAAGGTTTTATGACAAGAAACTTTGTCATAATCAGAGTAATAACGATAGCAAATATGGTTTTCTTTCGTGAACCATTTACCAGAAACAATTTCCCTTTTCTTTTTATTCTTGTAAAAGGTAACACCATCTTCCCGATGATATTCAATTTCCCCATTTTGGAAATACGCTGTTTTTCCAGCGTGAAGTTGTTCAATCTCACTTGGGGTGAGTTTTGTCTTTCCATCTTTCGCTTCCGCTGAATAGCCAGTCATAAGGGTAACCAATAATATGAGTGGTAACCACAGAGACTTTCAGTCAAAATAATAAAAGTTCATATAACATCTCCATTAATGTAAATAAAAAAACATCGTGCTATCTATCGCATGAAATCGACTCGTCGGTTTTGTGCCCAAGCTTTGGGGTTGTTGTCGGGTACTAGGGGGTTATGGTAGCCGTGTCCGTAGGTTTATATTGTTAAGTATTGACTATTTTTTTTGGGGTGTCAAATAAATTAATAATACCTTAAACCAAAAACCTTTAATCACGGTTATTGGCTTGGGTTATTGCCCTGTGTTTTGAGAGTGAACGTAGGGTGCGTCCCACGCACAAAGGTATAGCTCATGGAAAGATGGTGCGTAGGACGCACTCTACGCTTGCTGAGACTCATGTACCAAGCTGCATTGCAGGTGAGCCAACAACTCTGCCAATCAAGCTTGTGTCCATTCAAGTCCCCACTTTTATTCCTAAGACAACGCTCTCAGCCGACCATTATCCGTGGCAGACGGTGGATATTCCAAATTCACCACAAGCGACAACCATTTTTGGGGTTTCTCCGTATTTATCTTTGGATGAGAATCGTATCGCTGACTTTATGAATGCGGTTTACGAAATACAAGTCGGTGACACAACGCACAGTCCAACTTGGAACGAGACAACGCTTGAACAGGGTTTGGCTTATTTTAAGTCACTCCCGGGTGATTACTATTGGTTTGCGGCTCAGTATTTTGCCGATAAAATGAAATAAGCAAAATGGATATTTCCATTTATATATTTTATAACCAATAACTTCATAAAGGACAGACATGCCAGTCTGTCCTTACAAGATATCACGTTTCTGGACTGTTCTCTTTCGATGCGAGCTTACTTTTGAGTGCCAGAGTAAAAAAGGGGGCCGATGACACAAGGGGTGTGGTTTTAAGCACCTGAAATCCAGCTAATTTGGCTACCTCTTGCCATTGTGAGATCGACATCCAATGTTCTACTCGAAGTTCTTGAATATTTTTGAGTATCGTAATGGCATCAGCTAAAAAGAAACTGTGTATGCAGGATTTTTTATCCAGCGCAGTAGCAGAGGTTATCTTAAGAACGTCTTGAATGGCACTGCTATATATTTCATTAATGGTATAGATCAATTCAGGGCTGCCGTCTTCTAATTCGTCCAAGTTATCATCTATTTCAGTGATCAAAAGAGAGGTAGAAAGACTATTGAGCATTGAAAGATTAAGTCTCTTTAGTTCTGTTGGTATATGATGTAAAGAAAGTGAGGCGTTGATAAACCAAATGGGTTGATGTTCTTGAAGCACCTTCTGCTCTGTTATCGTTAGCCCTTGGAGTGTACAGTTACAAAGGGGAGTGATTTTAACCGGCATTGGAAGAGATGCCTGACAGTGCTGGATTGCCACTGCCATCATCTCCTCAGACGGTTCGATGAGTATCAGATGGATGCCGCGCAACGGATAAACCTGTCGTAATTGTTTAACAATCTCAACTGTGAGTATGCCATTACCGGGACCAATATCGATGATTGTTGGTTCGTCAACAGAATGAGGGGGATTTTCTTTGGAAAAGTGCTTAACCGCCTCAAGGACTCCAGCCCTTATGGATTGGTAAATCTCGGTTTGCATCCAAGCATCGTAAGGTTTAGCGTTGGTGAATGTTTTAACCTGTTTACTAAAACGCTGCGTTTCTGACAGATATTCTGCCAAAGTCTTACCAAATACACTCGACTGACAAAGTCTCAAGACTTTAATCGCATGGTGTAGTTGATTATTGCGGGCTAATAGAACACCTGCATAAATGAGTGGAAATTCTTGATTGGGAACTGACAGTGAGATATGTTGACAAATCTTAATCAGTTCGTCAACCGATGTTCCGTCATTAATTTCTTGATAAATTTGGGTTAATTGTTTTAAGTCTAATTCACTAAAAGATACTTTCATAATTAGCCATCCTGTCAATATCATTAAGTTTATTCAGCGTTTTAAAGGAGCGTTTGAAGCTTGACAATTTTACAGGTAAAACTGTCACTGCTGTTAAACAAGATTTCTTTGCAGCTTTATTTATAATTGGTTTGGAATCCATACTAACGCAAACTGCTGAATTATATCTATTTAACAAATCCAGTCTTAACCAGCTCAGGCAAACTGTTAACAATGTGGTGTCTTTTAACGCTATCAAAAATTTTTTGGTAGAGCTGTTTTACCATCATAAGCCCATTGATGAACTTATGAAGACACTAAATTTGTGGTTTATTTCTGATCCGACTTATCGAAAACGACGGCGTGAGGTTTTACGAAAAAAGAGTTCTGCTAGGGTTTCTTTAAATTATTATAAACGCATTTTCAAACCTTGCTTTTAAGTAAATAGCTTTTTTTTTTAGCGGAGCCTCACATTTTTTTTTAAGCTACGTCTAAACCTGCTTGTAGCTGTAGAAAAAAAAAATTAACCCTCACATTTTTTTTCAAGCTACGTCTATCCTAAACTCAAGCTGAGTTACTTTGATTTAAATTAAAAATAGGAGTGTGACTAATGAGAAACTTTCTCAAAAAGCGAGACGGGGCTCGAAACCGACTAGCCCAATACCTCATAATAGGTTTGGCCATTTTGCCCAGTTTATCGTTGGCTGCCACAAGGCATGTTGACGGAGAAGTCACCAGTTCTGGAGATGGCAGCAGTTGGGTTGAGGCTTTCAAGACCATTCAAGAGGCTATAGATGCCTCAGCAACCTTTGATGAAATCTGGGTTAAACAGGGAACTTACGTTTTGTCCTCCTCGATAAACGTCAATAAGTGGGTTAATATCTACGGCGGTTTTGATGGTACTGAAACTGTACTGAGTCAGCGGGATTGGAAAGCCAATGTCACCACCGTAGATGGTAACAACGCTACCAGGGGTTTTTACATCACGACTCATAACTCTACTCTGGATGGTTTTACGATTACTCATGGAAAGGTTGATGGCTATGGCGCAGGAATCTATGTCGAAAAAGCGACAAGACCAACCATAATTAATTGCACGTTTACTGAAAACAGTGCAAGAGGCTATGGTGGGGCCATTTTCAATCACGAGAATTCCTCCCCAACCATCACGAATTGCACGTTTATTGAAAACCGTGCAGAACATGGCGGGGCCATTTTCAATCACGATTATTCCACCCCAACCATCACGAATTGTAGGTTTTTTAACAATCACACTAACAGTCGCGGTGGCGCTATATACAACCATATCTCCTCAGCAACCATAAGCAACAGCCTGTTCATATTGAATAATAGCTACGACGAGGGTGGTGCTATTTTCAATTACAAGAGATCACCGACTATAAGCAATTCCACGTTTACGCTTAATACAGGAGGCGGTGGCGCTATGTATAACTACTACTCCTCTCCGATCATAACAAATTCCATATTATGGGGGGATAGCACTGGAGAGATATGGAATAATTCTTCTTCTCCAACAGTCACCTATTCCATTGTTCAAGGCGGTTATAGCGGGGAAGGCAATATAGATGCTGATCCCTTATTTGTCAATGATGTACCTGGCCCAACGCTAGATTTACATTTAACCGCAGGCTCGCCGGCTATTGACGTTGGAAACCCAGAAGCTGCGCCCGATACCGATTTTGATGGTAATCCGAGGCCCAGTGGAAAGGGTTACGATATGGGTGCCTACGAATACCAACAGCCTGTTACCCTGTTACAATTTTCGCAAGCCGATTACCTTGTGACAGAAGATGGCAAAACCATTACCATCAAAGTCACCCGCAAAGGAGATCGTACCGGCGCAGTATCTGTGGACTATGCCAGCAGTGATGATTCCGCTACCGCCGGCAGCGATTACACACCAGTTTCCGGGACATTGAACTGGGCTAATGGCGATACCGCTTCCAAGAAATTCACGGTAAACATCCTTGACGATGGCGAAGATGAAGATGATGAAACCTTGATAGTGAGCTTGGGTAATCCTGTAGGTGCAAAATTAGGTACACCTAACATAGGGGAGGTGACGATTATAGATGATGAGACAATTTCAGCTTTAACAGTCGAAGCCCCTAGAGACGGCGGCAAGCTCATCATCACGGCGAAACCTAGTAAGGGTTGGAAATTCAAAGAATGGGCTGGTGATTGCGAGGGCAATGGTAAAAAGCCGGCAAAAACGGTGGTAAAAATGAATAAAAACCAACATTGCGCTGCTGTGTTTGAACCGAAATAGGGCTCAGTTAAAAATCCGATTTTTTTTAAAAATCGGATTTTTTTGATGTAGCTACTCCGTTAAAAATCCGATTTTTTGAAAAAATCGGATTTTTTTTGACATAGCGGCTCCGTTAAAAATCCGATTTTTTTTCTCGTTCCCATGCTCTGCGTCAATGCCAGTATGATAACCCCACCAAATAAGACCTGCCAGGTATCCAAAACATGGCAGGTCGTTGTAAATTAAAGGAAAAATT
>JBDLJY010000357.1:0-6497 GCA_039714115.1 Pseudomonadota bacterium
AAAAATTAACCTGACAGGTTTTTGACACCTGTCAGGTTTGTCTTAACTTAATGGCATTGACTTGTTAAAAAGGGTGACGAGGAACGACGGTAGGAGGGATCTTGCCTTAGCGATAACGCAGCGATGCTGAAGTAATTTTTGTGCTAAGATCATACGCCACACAGTCCACAGAAATCCCAGTGCAAACAAGAAAAGCGACTGCTCCTAAACGCATTTTATTTTAAAACTCAATACTTTAGCGACATAATTTTCTACTAAATTTAACTTGAAAACTTCTCTGTAACTCATTGAATCGTTAATGACTTTTTTACGTTGTGTTACGTCATAGCTATGAAAAAATTTTTTAAGCGTTCATTACCACATGTTTCTCTCATTAAATCTCATCCAAGACTTCAGTTTTTTGGGAAACTTCTTCATGATCCCAATTTGTGGCATTTGAATAGACGGTCATTGGCGGGGGGTATGGCTATCGGCTTGTTCGTAGCCTTTATACCTTTTCCCGGACAAATGTTATTAGCAGCCGCGCTAGCGATTTTGTTCAGCGTCAATTTACCTTTATCAGTCAGCTTGGTATGGATAACCAATCCTATCACTATACCGCCGGCATTCTATTTTGCCTATAAGTTGGGTACGATTTTATTAGGTATGCCTACTCAATCACTTGAATTGAGTTTTTCCCAAGAATGGTTGTTTGATACCTTGGCAAATTTCTGGCAACCGCTGTTATTAGGCTGTTTTGTCTTAGGTACCGTCAGTGCCTTGATTGGCTATTGGCTCGTCAATTTTTTGTGGCGTTTACAGGTGACTCGTTTATGGCAGGTTCGACGCGAAAAAAGACGCTTGAAAAGACAGTTAGCATTAAACATCAAAACCACAAAATTAAATCTTGACAGACAATAATTAATAACCAAAGCTGATTTTTGTGGTTTTGGCGTTTTAAAGTAAGAGAAAGGGAAAGTTGGTCAATTAGATAGAAAATATAATAAAAATATCGCCTAAGTCAGGTTGGTGGGTTGAACGGAACGAAGTTTCGCTCCGCTCTACCCACCCTACATTTTCTTGCTCCGAAGGTTTTTAAAACATGCTCTTAGTATGATTCTTAGGTACTTCGGCTTGATCTTTTTCCCGTTGAATCCGATGATAAATTTCCTCGCGGTGGACAGCAACGTCCCGGGGCGCACTCACTCCAATCCGTACTTGATTACCTTTGACACCCAACACAGTTACTGTGATGTCATCCCCTATCATCAGTGATTCACCAACACGCCTTGTCAAAATCAGCATAGATTTTCTCCTTCCATTCTAAATGTCAAGCTCTCGGATGCTCCGTCAATAGACGGCACTCCCCCAAATTGTACCTCATTCCTGAATCGGCTTTTCTTCCAACTTAAAAGCCGCATGTAACACTCTAACCCCTAACTCTAGGTATTTCTCATGCACAACCACCGAAATCTTTATTTCTGAGGTCGAAATCATCTGGATATTAATCCCTTCATCAGCCAACGCCTTAAACATGGTGCTGGCAATGCCTGCATGTGAGCGCATCCCGACTCCGACTAAGGAAATTTTGACGATGTGTTCATCGCCTTGCACTTCACGCACGCCTAATTCTCTGGTAGCGTTATGCAGGATGTCTAAGGCTTTTTTGTAGTCATTACGATGCACCGTGAAAGTAAAATCCGTGGTTCCATCGGCCCCAATGTTTTGGATAATCATATCCACTTCAATGTTGGCATCCGCGATGTTGCCTAAAATTTGATAGGCAATCCCCGGTTTATCTGGCACACCTAACAGGGTTAATTTGGCTTCATCGCGATTAAATGCAATACCTGAAATCAGGGCTTTTTCCATGGTTTCATCCTCTGGCGCAATCAATGTGCCTGGACCCTCTGTGAAAGAGGATAGCACACGTAAGGGTACATTGTATTTACTGGCGAATTCTACCGAGCGAATTTGCAAGACTTTCGAGCCTAAACTCGCCATTTCCAGCATTTCTTCAAAGCAGATTTTGTCGAGGCGACGGGCATCTGGGACAACACGGGGATCAGTGGTGTACACGCCATCCACATCGGTATAAATTTCACATTCATCGGCTTTGAGAGCGGCCGCTAAGGCAACGGCGCTGGTATCTGAACCGCCCCGCCCTAAAGTGGTAATATTACCTTTTGCATCAATACCTTGAAAACCAGCCACGACAACGACTCTGCCTTGTGCTAAATCAGCATGGATATGTTGATCGTCAATTTCAAGAATACGCGCTTTTGTATGCACACTATCTGTGAGTATATGCACTTGTGCGCCCGTGTAAGAACGGGCGGGACAGCCACGCGCTTCAAGGGCCATACATAATAGGCTCATCGAAACTTGTTCACCGGTGGCTAAGAGAACATCAAATTCGCGGGCTTTGGGCGGATCAGCGACACTTTTGGCGAGTGCGACTAAGCGATTGGTTTCTCCACTCATGGCGGAGACAACCACGACGAGTTGATGTCCTTTGGCGCGGCTTGCCATGATTTTTTCGGCGACTGCGCCAATGCGCTCGGTTGATTTGACTGAGGTGCCGCCATATTTTTGTACAATCAATGCCATTGTAATCCTTTATTTAGTTGGCTATGAATTGAATATTATATACTATTTTTTAACTTAGGACTTAATTGTTTAAAAATGACTTCATAAGTAAATTCAAACTATTAGTCGCATTTTTTTATGCTTGATCTAACTAGAAAAATTATTTTTATGTTATTGATTTTTATATAAATTTATATAAATTTTTCAGTCCTATACTACATTTATAATAGACAAAATCATAAATATTACTTTAAGACAAACATAAAAAATATAAATGGTTATTTGAAATAAATCTTGCTAAAGTGTTGCCATATTAACTAATAGTTGCAAGCTGTGATTAAAAAACCTATTGCCAATGAAACCGCCTTGTGGAAAGCGATCCTCCACAATCAAAAACAGGCTTGGTTCAAGATGCACTCCGGGAGCATGTCTCCGCTGATGCCGACAGGTGCATATATTTTCGTTAAATATCTTGAACACAAAAAAATCCGTGCTGGTGACATCGTGCTTTATATAGATGGAAACCAACTCGTCGCTCATCGCGTGTTAAAAGTCAACACGGCTAAAAATCAATGTCTCCAAGGCGGAGATAATGCCGTTACCACTTCTGTTATTTCTATAGATAATATCATCGGAGTGGTGGAGAAAATCAAGAACAATGAAAAAGAATTTGACATCAGTAGCCATGTTGGACTATCTTTATTCATAACAGTCTCCAGCCTAATCATCACATACGTCAGGCAGTTTTGGCCAAAAGTGGGCCATCTGCTGCATCGGGTGAAAATCAGGTTGCTACATAAAATGGTCAAACTTTAATGGATAAATTAATGGATAAATCATTTACAGACAGACCTACGGTCTGTAGTAGTGAAAATAGAGTGTTTTTTATAACCCGTATTTTATTATATATATTACTTCTTGTCCCAAGTTATGCTGTGGCGGAGATCACGCTGCTTGAGCAAAGCCCTGAATCGCTTATCTTGGAACTGACTGTCCCTGATCCGGTCATCTCTGATGAAAATCTGTCAGGTCAGATGTACCAAGCCATAGATATCCCCGGCATGGGCCATACCAACGAACCGGGCAAACCACAAATGCCGACCAAGGGCACATTAATTGCCGTGCCTAGCGACAGCCAAATCCAAGTGGAGATAATAGACCGCGAGACGGAAATTCTGTCAGATAAAGTCATTTTAATAACACCCGCGCCGGATTCAGAGAAGGATGTGCAGGTTTATCAGGAAGATCGCTTTTTACCAGAAAACCCGGTCGAAATCGGCATGACTGGCTATATCCGTGAACAACGGGTGGCGCAAATACAGTTTTTTCCGGTGCGGCACAATCCTGTTCAAAAAACGGTCGAACTTGACAAAAGGGTGCGCGTCAAAGTCAGTTTTATCAACAACAGCACACGCTCTGCCACGCAGCCAGATTCAGTTGTGAAAGTGAAAGATTCGCCAGCGTTTGAAAGCATGTTAGACCAGTTATTGTTGAATGAGAGAACGCCCAATCGGGTGCGTTCCCGCCCTGCGACGAGGGACGATTGCCCGCTACCGCTGCCGCCCGCCTTAAAACTCAGCATAGATAAAACCGGAGTGTATGTGCTCAGTCATGCCTACTTTCAGGAAGAGTTGGGGCTAGACCTCTCTGTGCTACCAGATTCGCGCCAGATTCATATGACCCATCAAGGCCAACCCGTGCCGATCTTTATTGCTGGCGAAGAAGATGGCGTTTTCGGGCCAGGTGATGTGATGTTTTTTTACGCCGAAGCCGCCAATGGGCCTTATACCCGCACAAACATATATTGGCTCTCTCTCAATCCAAAAGGCGCAGCGAGACTCAATTTTAGGGATGGCACCCCCGATCCTAGCCTGCCTTCATTGACTGAGTTCACACAAAGCGTACATGTTGAGAAAAACCAAGACTATTCGCAATTGTTCCCAAGAGGGGTGGAAAAAGATCATCTTTTATGGTCCAAAATCAATGGCGGTGCTTCCCATAATATGTCGGTCGTTTTGCGCCACCATATAAGCTCAAGCACGGAAACGGCCACCATCCGCGTAATGATGGTAGGTAGAACCAATGACTCTACTGATCCCGATCATCACACCAAAATCTTGCTTAATGATGTAGAAATTTCTGATGCACTGTGGAACGGTCAAGTGGAGTTTTTGCAAGAAGCCACTATCCCACAATCCAGCCTGCTTGAAGGCCATAATATCGTCAGCTTAGTTTCAGTCGGGGACACTGGAGCCCTAGTGGACAGCGTGTATATCAACTGGATGGAAGTCGACCATATAGCGACAATGACCGCTGTTGGGGATCAGTTGACATTCGAGGCGGCTGGTCAGGGGCGACAGCTATTGACTATCGGGGGCTTTACGCGGCCCGATATTTTGGTGTTGGATGTCACTAATCCAAGGCAAATTGTGCCAGTGCTGGGTGCCACGGTGCAGGAGGACGGCGCGAGCGGTTATCAGATTCAGTATAGTGATAATTTGGACGGTAGCAAGAACTACTACGCCTTTAGCTTTGCCGAGGAACATTTACTCAAACCCGCCGAGATCAGCATTGACGTACCCTTCAGGCGGCTTCAATCTCCCTGCTATCGGGTGGATTACTTTATCATCTATCACGACAGCTTTAACGTGGACGCGCTAAAAAACCTGGTGGAAGCACGCGGCTTGCAAGTCATGGCAGTGCCAGTGTCGAATATTTATGATGAATTTAACCATGGTATGCCTGATCCACGGGCGATTAAGGATTTTCTCACTTATGCCTACGAAAATTACACGAAGCCCGCTCCTGCTTATGTCACCTTGGTGGGCGATGCTAACCAAGATCTCTTGAACGATTTAGGGCACGGTATTAACTACATCCCCACTAACTTGTTTGATACCTCCTTATTGGGTGTAACCGCCACTGACAACGACTATGTCACTATCAGCGGCGATGACGACTTTGCTGATATGTTTTTGGGGCGTATTCCTCTTAGAACGCAAGCGGAGCTGGATGCGGTAGTGAATAAATTGATCCGCTATTCGCAAGCACCATTGGACGGTTGGCAGCGCAATGTTGTTTTTGTGACAGATAATGTTCCGGACTTTGAAAATAGTGCCGAGTGGCTGATAGAAAAACATTTGGCAGACTATACCATTAATCGGCTCTATCTGAGCCAATACGGTGGTGACAACCGACAGGAGGCCATCCAGCAGGACTTTATTCAAAACCTGAACACTGGCAGTCTCATCACCAGTTACATAGGTCACGGCAGCGTCGATAGATGGGCAGGACTACCCATATTTGAGTCATCAAATGTGGAATTGTTGGGCAACCCTGACAATCTCACCTTTCTGATGACACTCAACTGTCTCAACGGTTGGTTTTCCTATTACAAACGCCTTAGGGAACACGATGATAGCCTTGCGGAAGCCTTTCTCAAAGCGGAGGACAAGGGGGCTATTGCTGTTTGGGCACCCACCGGGAGCGGCTATACCTTTGAACATACAAAACTCGCCGATGAATTCTTTAAGCATCTGTTTCAGAAAAACGTGACTGCACTCGGTCCCCTGACCACTCAGGCTAAAATCGCAGCCGTTAGCGAACAGGGTATCAGCACATTTAATCTAAAAATATTTACCCTGTTTGGTGATCCTAGTCTACACTTGCGGCTGGAATAGTACGCCTTGCACTCCTTATTTTATTGTTTAAGTTTAAAAATAGGTTGCTATATGTGTTTGAATTATGTTTTAATAGTGACCGATTATTGCTTGTTATTTTCTAAGCACAATGATGTTAACTAAAGGAGAAGTATATGAAAAACAAGACCGTAGTTGAGCATTGCTCAGGAGTTCGTAGTTTAGTGGCTGCGGCAGCACTGCTGTTTAGTGTCAGTGCTATGGCAGGCCCTATCATAATAGACAATTTCA
>JBDLJY010000358.1:0-6493 GCA_039714115.1 Pseudomonadota bacterium
ACCAATACCTAGTTTTCGTCCCCGCCCGAGCCGCATATTCCCACTCAGCCTCAGTCGGCAAACGATACCGATCACCCGTTTCCTGACTTAACCACTCAGTATAAGCTTGAGCCTCATGCCAAGAAACATTAATCACAGGACGACTCCCGCGCCCCCAACCCTCATCATCTGGTTTATCTCTACCAGTCGCTTGAGCAAAACGATCATAATCAGCAAAAGTGATTTCATAACGGCTTATAGCAAAACCACTCACCGAAACCTCATGCACCGGCAACTCATCGTCACCTCCGCCACCCTGAATATCCCCCATTTCAAAACGCCCAGCGGAGATCAACACCATTTTAGGTGCCGGGCTACCCTCTCGATCAGCCCCCTGTCTTTCGTTTTTTCTTTCTGTAGACGCCGTTTTGCAACCCCCAAAACAAAACGGCTCACTCAACGAAGCAGAATACCAAGGCATTTGCCTCCCCCCACTTTCCCGCGCCACAGCATTATGAACACCCATAAACATATCATCCAAACGTTGATGCGTTTCATACGCCTTTTTCAACGCAGAAAGCAGATGCGAAGTAAACAAACCATTACCTCCCTTTCTATTACTATCGGCAGCCGTTCTCCCCGGAGCCGTCGCAAAAGCAATAATCGAACCCAAAGAATTAGACAACATAGGCGCAAAACCACGCCTCAAAGAACGCCCACCACGATAAGGATTATCACGACAAGCATCTAAAATAACAACATTCAAAATCGTTTTCGCATCTTCCATTCGCTTCAAAATTTCATCCACATAAACAGCCGATTTTTCCAAATCGATTTCATCCTGAATCCGATTATTATCAATCGGGAGCAGATAATTACGCCCCCCCACCTGTGCGCCATGCCCGGCAAAATAAAATACCCCAATACCTCGACTTTCCGATAAACGCCGAGCAAAATCACGGATAGCATCCTCCATAGCGCGTTGGTTTAAATCGATTTTCACAATCACCTCAAAGCCGAAACCTTCCAACAGCCGCCCCATGTCAGTAGCATCATTCACAGGGTTATCCAATGGATTATGTTCGTATCGAAGATTGCCTATCACCAAAGCCAGTGGTTGCTTAGAAAAGCTTGGCTGAGGACGAATGACGGCACGTTGTTGCTCTTTTATTGTCCTAGCTTGACAAGCACTGATAAGTAATATCAGAATAATCACTATAAATTTATGTATCATAATGGGAATATTTTCGTAGGAGTCCAAGATTTATCTTGGACATTTTAAACTACATTATGAATATGTGCAAACCCCGTCCGCAGCGATACCTTAATTAATCTCAGATGACTTGAGCACCGGCACATAGAGTCTAAAAAAAAGATACGCTGGAGCTTGTATTTTTTCCAATTTATAAGTAAACTCCAAGAGTTCAGACAAACAGAGCCGCGAGGTGTGAAAGTTGGCTATCTGTATGTTGACTCAGATAATGGCATGATGGGCGAAGGTGATCCCAGTTGAAACGATTCTCAGTCAAAGGATTTAAAAATTTCCGACAATAAATTGTCCTTGAAGATATGGCGACAATTTGCGTGATTCATGGAGAGAATAATGTTGGAAAATCAAATGTGCTTGAAGCGATGCAATTGTTTTTTCAACTTCTCCATAAAACGGATGACGTGGAAACATTGAACCAAGCTGATGGGTTTAAAACGAGTGAAATATTTACTTTGGAAAATGAAAGCCCCATTACAATGTCTGCCACATTGGCATTTGAACATGAGCCGTCTGAAGATAACACTTTAGATATAAGTATTACCCTTCAAAAAGCGCATAATGAGCTGAAAATGACCAAAACAATTCCTCAGACTCAAGAACCCTTATTTAGAAACATTCTTGAAAATCAGTTTGCACTCATTGGCGTTGATCGTCGTATTTCTGAAAAAGAGATAGAGACGGAGCGTCTTATGGTGCCTCAAACGCTTTTGTTAAAACTTTATGACGCCAAAGATTCACTGGAACCGGCCATTTTTGAAAAATGGGAACTGTTTGTGAGAACAATGCAAAGATTTAATGAAGTCCTTGGTGAAGGTGAGTTTGTTTCTATCTTTAATCGTCATAGCAATCGCGCCAATGAATTTTTGCAAATTTTGCGCCGAAGCCAGCATTCCCAAATCGATTTGTAGTGGTCAAATTGAACTTTAGCGATAACGGATTTACTGTTGGAGCAATTACGGCGCGTAGCCCCTTTAGATAAAACCTTAGACGCAAAGACGCACGCGCAGAGCCCAGAATTTTCCTGAAGCGAATAAAATCACGGAAGAATTGCAAGGCTTGCAAAAATCTCTCGTAGAACTCCCACAACGCCTACAATCCGCAGTTGCAGCTTGGCAACGCAGCCATCAACATAAGGGCAACCATAAAGGATTGCCCCTACAGGAACCTACCTGCATTCCGCCGCGAAGCGTGGGAACGGCTAAAGTAAGCAATCGTAGCATTTAGGAGTCCAAGATTTATCTTGGACAAACAGGATATTATGAAAAAAATTGAAGACGTTGGTTATGCTGTAGCAACGGCAAAGATTGAATTAGCCATTACTGGGATGACATGTGCCAACTGTGTTCGTGCCGTCGAACGGACACTGCTTAAAAAAACGCCCGGTATTGTCGCCGCTCAAGTTAATTTTGCCACCGAAAAAGCCAGCATTGAATATCTCCCCCATCAAGTCTCTCCCAACGACATGATGCTCGCCATCAAGCGGGCGGGTTACGAGGCAATGGAAGAACTTGAACAAGTTCCCCAAGTGCGCGATCAATCTCGCAAATTTTGGATAGGAGTCATTTTCACCTTGCCAGTTTTTATATTGAGCATGAACCGAGATTTTGGCGAATATGTAGACTGGCTAATGCTGATCCTGACGCTACCCGTGCAATTTTATGTCGGTTGGGACTATTATGTTGGCTCATGGAAATCGCTCAAAAATGGTGCTGCCAATATGGATGTACTGGTAGCAATGGGCACATCGGTTGCCTTTTTTTACAGTTTAGCCGTTTTGCTTAATCCTGCCTTTGGTACATACGTTTATTTTGAAACGGCAGCGATGATTATCACTTTGATTAAACTGGGTAAACTGTTAGAAGCCAGAGCCAAATCTCAAACCAGTACCGCTATCAAAAAATTAATGGGGCTGAAACCCAAAACGGCTAAAGTCATACGCGATGGGGTGGAAAGCGATATTGCGATTGATTCCGTCGTTGTCGGAGACGTGCTCATTGTTCGCCCGGGCGAAAAAATGCCGGTTGATGGCAAAGTCATCGAAGGGCAGTCCAGCGTTGATGAAAGTATGCTCACTGGCGAAAGTTTAGCCGTTTATAAACAAAAAGGGGACAGCGTCATTGGGGCGACAATCAATCAACAAGGCTTACTCAAAATTGAAGCTACCAAAGTTGGCGCAGAAACGGCATTAGCACAAATTATTCGCCTTGTCCAAGAAGCCCAAGGCAGTAAAGCACCGATTCAACATTTGGCGGATAAAGTGGCCAGCATTTTTGTGCCCACCATCATTGTTATTGCTATCCTTACCTTATTAATATGGTGGTTAGGTGTGGGCGCGGACTTTACAACTGGGATGATGAGAATGGTAGCGGTTTTAGTGATTGCCTGCCCCTGTGCGCTAGGGCTCGCAACACCCACCGCGATTATGGTGGGCACTGGCAAGGGTGCCGAACAGGGCATTTTATTTAAAAATAGTGAAGCCTTAGAACAAGCCCATAAGCTCAAAGTCATCGTTTTAGATAAAACCGGCACGATTACCAGCGGGCAGCCCCGTGTCACGGATATTATTGTCGGACAAGGGGAATTGAATGAGGATGAGATTTTACGTTTAGCCGCTTCAGCGGAGCGTGGCAGTGAACATCCGCTTGGCGAGGCGATTGTGCAGTCTGCCAAAAAGCGGGGCTTATCATTGCATGAACCGCAACAGTTTGAAGCAATCAGTGGGCAAGGCATTTTGGCGATGGTGGAAAATCGGCAAGTGGCGTTGGGTAATCAGCGACTCACTCAGTTTATTGAAAAAACTGGTTTTCTCGAATCTGAAGTCAACCGCCTACAAGCTGATGCTAAAACGGTGATATGGGTTATTGTTGATAATCAAGCGGTTGGCTTAATAGCGGTTGCAGATACCTTAAAAAAAGGTGCCAAAGAGGCAGTAGCAGAAATGCAGAGTTTAGGCTTAGAAATCGTCATGTTGACGGGTGATAATAGTGCGACGGCTGAGGCTATCGCCAAAGAAGTGGGGATTGAGCGCGTATTAGCAGGAGTGCTGCCGGCGGGTAAAAGCGATGAAATCAAAAATTTGCAAAAGAAACATTTAGGATTAGTTGCGATGGTTGGAGACGGCATCAATGATGCGCCTGCTTTAGCTCAAGCCGATGTAGGTATTGCGATTGGCACCGGGACAGATATTGCTATGGAAACCGCCGATATTACTTTGATGCGAGGCGACTTACGTTCTCTTTCTCAAGCAATCATCCTGAGCAAAGCGACGATGCGAACGATTAAACAAAATCTCTTTTGGGCATTTGGCTATAATGTTTTACTGATACCTGTGGCAATGGGCATATTATATCCATTCACAGCACTACCGATGATGATACGGGCTTTACATCCGGCATTGGCGGCGGGTGCTATGGCTTTTAGTAGCGTATCAGTGGTGATGAATAGTTTGCGGTTGCGGAAGCTGCGACTGAATTGAAAGGCGATGCGGGATAATTTGGTTGATTTTGCCCCGTCTTTTTTCACCCTATTTTTAGTCTCTTTGTCATTTCGACGAAAGGAGAAATCTTAGTCTCTTTGTCATTTCGACGAGAGGAGAAATCTTAGTCTCTTTGTCATTTCGACGAGAGGAGAAATCTTAGTCTCTTTGTCATTTCGACGAGAGGAGAAATCTTAGTCTCTTTGTCATTTCGACGAGAGGAGAAATCTTAGTCTTGTGCTGGACGGGGTTTTTTAATTTAATGCAACCCCGTCCTGCACTGAAGAACAAACTCACAAACCAAGACAATACCGAACTTTATTCTCAACTTTCTCTAATAATTTTTCAGAAAGTCTGCCAGCCGGCTTTGTTGGAAAGCGAGAATGATCTAATGAACGAATTTGAAAACATAAGAAAACCGTTTCCTTCGATAATCCACTTGCCGAGGCTGGGATACGAACATTAGTGGGATAGTCCTTGGTAATATTTTCACCTTTTGTTCCTATAACAACGGTGACGACAAGCGGCGAGTTATTAATGGTATCAATAGACAAAACCAAAACCGGACGTGGATTCGTACCGCCTGTTTCTCGACCTCAAGCCGTCTGATTCCGTTATAGAAAACTCGTTCTCAATTTTTTTCAATTCACTCATAATTTGTGGATCAGAAGCCATTAAGCTTATTTGATGCTCTATAAAATTGTCATTCTTATTCGGCATCACAAAATGGACAATAGCACTCATAATCACATCAGCAATGTTTTTGCCCTCTTTTTGGGCAATGGAATAGAGTGCCTTTTCTATCGCCTGATTATCAATAGTTAGAGTTACATGTTGCATTATTAATCCTATATGATAAAAATAGTCCTGATATTATACCTTTTGTCAAACCTAAAGCAACTTATGCACCCAACTTCTCTGCCGGAGCAGGTTTGCAACCTAAGTTCTCTACGAGACAACGTTTATGATAATTTCAAAGGACAAGCTTATGAAAAAGAATCAAAGATTATTACCGATATTACTCAGTTGCCTGATAATCACTGTCCACGCCGCTGAGATAACGTTTAGCCCCCAAAACCCGCAAGTCGAGATCGGAGGAAAAATCACCTTATCGGCATCAGGAACGAGCGGGGCAGTGATATGGAGTGCGAGCAAGGGACAAATTTCCGGCACTGGCACACAAGTAACTTACTGGGCACCAGATCAAGTTGGCACAGATGCCGTGACTGTCCTGGATGAAGCGGACAATATAGGCGTCCTCAAAATCATCATTTTGCCAAAAGACACAGGAATCCCTTCTCAAGAAAATGCTAACTGGGAAGTCTTTACAGATCGAAGTAATGTTACAGCGATTGTTGTGTCAGAAGATGAAAAAACGCTTTGGGTAGGCACTGAGGGTGGTTTAG
Organism: Pseudomonadota bacterium; assembly: GCA_039714115.1. GTDB lineage: Bacteria > Pseudomonadota > Gammaproteobacteria > Beggiatoales > Beggiatoaceae > Thiomargarita. The sequence continues at coordinate 6,131 of JBDLJY010000358.1, forward strand.
AGCAACGGGACAGGGCGACGGGTGAGCTTGTGCGCGTGTTTACAGATTTAGATGGGTTGCTAGACAACCAGAGCCATATTAGAGCCCTGTATGGCGATTCGAGCGGCGGGCTGTGGATTGGGACTTCGGGTGGTGGCCTAGCCTACCGCAGTGTCGGTGGAGAATGGACGGTTTATAACACCGAGAACGCAGGGTTGCCAGACAACCGGATTGAGGCCCTGTATGGCGATTCGAGTGGCGGGCTGTGGATTGGGACAGGGAATAGCCTAGCCTACCGCAGTGTCGGTGGAGAATGGACGGTTTATAACACCGATAACGCCTTGCCAAACAAGCAGATTCTGGCCCTGTATGGCGATTCTAACG
>JBDLJY010000359.1:0-6485 GCA_039714115.1 Pseudomonadota bacterium
TATCTTGGACTCCAAAATGAACCTCACCGATACAGCCACACCCGCATCAAAGAAAGCAGTTTATTCTTATCCACGGGTTTCGCCAAATAGTCATTGGCACCCGCATCTATACATTTTGCCTTGTCGCCTTTCATAGCTTTCGCAGTGAGAGCAATGATAGGTAGTTGACGGAAACGTGACTGTTCTCGGATTTTCCGCATCGCCTCATAACCGTCCATCTCCGGCATCATAATATCCATTAAGACCAGATCGATATCAGCTACCTTATCCAATAACGCCAAAGCTTCCGCACCATTTTCGCCAATGAAAACGTCTATAGATTTTTCCTCTAACACACTCACCAAGGCAAACACATTGCGGACATCATCATCCACTATCAGTATCTTTTTACCCTTGAAGATGGTCTCTTTATCATGCACATGCTGTAGCATTTGCTGTTTGTCTGGGGCTAACTTGGCTTCCATTTGATGGAGAAACAGAGTAGCCTCATCTAACAAGCGCTCTGGCGACCGAACCTCCTTGACGGTAAGCGTTTTCCTAACTCGTTGCAATAGGGCTTCTTCATCCAAGCTAAATTCGCGTTCAGCATAAATAATCACAGGTACCTGGGACAGACGCTCATCTTGATATAATTGCTCAAGCAGTTGAAAGGCCGACCTCTGTTCGGCATCTACACCGAGAATAATACACTCAAACGTAGCTTTGTTCAGATACTGTAGGGCCTGCGCCTTCGATTGAGCGATCGTCGTTTCTACATCCCCACCGCCCACTAAATCCATAATCTGCTGCCCCTGTGACTCCTTATTGACGACGATCAATAACTTTTTCACCGTCTTAGCCACAAAGTGTTTGATCTTTTTGAAAGCCTCCCCCAGTTGCTCCATATTGACCGGCTTGTGCAAATAACCTATCGCGCCCATTTGTTTGGCATCCTGACTTTGCTCATAAGCCGAGATAAAATGCACGGGAATATGCCGAGTGTCGGGATTATCTTTCAATCTTTCCATAACCGACCAGCCATCCAGTTGCGGTAAACCCACATCAAGAATAATGGCATGGGGCCGATACTGTTCAGCCAGTTGCAAACCGGTCTTGCCATCCTCGGCAAGCAGATATTTAAAGTGCTTTTCCCGTGCTAAATTACTGATAATGCTATAAAAGATACTATCATCTTCAATAATCAAGAGCACATTGTCCTCGGGACTCAAATTGTCCCTATCATCCACCATCGTCGCCGCCCTTGGCGTAGCCTCTGTTTCGCCTGAAATGATAGTGATCGGCTCTTGGGGAACTTCAACCTCTTCTGGCCGGAATTCAAATTTTTCAGGCAAATAGAGCGTGAACGTAGTGCCCTTACCTTCTTCACTCTGCAATTGCAAATCACCGCCAAGGAGTCGAGCTAACTGGCGAGAGATAGATAAGCCGAGTCCCGTCCCACCATAATGCCGGCTGGTGCTACCATCCACTTGCTTGAACGCTTCAAATACTGCTTGTTGTTTATCTTTGGGTATTCCTATACCCGTATCGGCCACACTTATCGCAATAGCGGCCTCTAAACCCAAATCCACCTCTTGCGGACGCTGTATCGTCAGACGGATTTCGCCCTCACTGGTAAACTTGAAAGCGTTAGAAAGCAGATTGTTGATGATTTGTTTGAGCCGTTGCCCATCTGTGTACAACACCGAGGGCAGCCATTCTTCAAGCTGGCTGTGGAAAGCCAGGCCCTTATTTTCAGCAACCGGGCGGAATTTATGTTCAACCGTTTCCACTAGCTCCGTCAGTGACACCTCTTCAGGCTGTACCTCGATTTTGCCCGCTTCAACCTTGGATAAATCAAGGATTTCATTAATAAGCGTGAGCAACTCCGAACCTGCATTGTAAATAGTTCGCGCATATTCAGCTTGTTTGTCGGTCAGGTTCTTTTCATCATTATCGCTTAACAGTTGTGCGAGAATCAGCAAACTGTTTAACGGTGTGCGTAATTCATGGGACATATTAGCGAGAAATTCAGATTTGTATTTGCTCGCTAATCCCAACTCCTTGGCTTTATTTTCAATCGCCGCTTTCGCTTTTTCCATCTCAACTTGGCTTTGTTCCAGCGCCAAATTCTTTTGACTGGTTTCATTTTTTTGCCGCTCTAGCTCTTTCGAGCGCTCTTCCAGTTCATCATTGGTTTGGCGCAATTCCTCCTGTTGAGATTGTAATTCTTCCGTCTGAACTTGCAATTCTTCTGACTGGTTTTGCAATTCTTCATTGGTCTGCTGAAGTTTTTCCTGTTGACGTTGTAGTTGCTTTGTCTGCTTTTGGCTTTGCTCTAAGAGAACCTGCATACGAGCGCGTGACTGAGCGCTATTGATCGCGATCCCAATAGTTGGCATGACCTGTTGGAGAAAATCCTGTTGAATACTCGTTTGTGTCTCCTCGGAAAAACCGATTTCAATCACGCCTTTTACCTCATCTTCATACAAAAATGGGACAATGAGCACATACTGGGGAACAGCGGTGGTGATGCCTGACTGAATAATGTGAGAGTATTCTTTCGACGTTTGCTTGCGGGCGATCATTTTGTTCGCTAGCGCCGCCTCTCCAACCAGCCCTTCACCAATCCTAAATTGATTGGGGATATTCTCATTGGCGGTATAGGCATAACTGGCGATGAATTGCAAAATGGTTCCTTCTTTCAGCAGATAAAATAACCCGACTTGGCCCTTTATATAAGTCGTCAGGCAAGTAATGATCTTCTTTGCCAACTTTGAAAGTACCACTTCGCCACTCATTTGCTCATTTAACTGTGCTTGCCCGGTTTTAAACCAATCCTGTATGGCATTCTTTTTCGAGGCCACAGCCAACTTCTTCGCGGCGACTTCTAAAGCATTTTTGACTTGGACAAAGTCTCCTCTATATTTTATCTTAGGCATGACCTGTTTCCTACCCTCAGCCAATCCTTGAGAGAGTTGAACAATATCTTTAATCACCTTATGCTGGTTATATAACGCAGTTTCTAGGGCCTCTTTTATTTTCGATAACTCTCCTTTGTATTTAGCCTGTGGCGTGACGCGCAGATTGCCTTGTGCTAAGCCATGAGACACTTGAACAATATCCTTAATGACTACCTGAAACTCCTTATTCTTGCTTTCTAGCTTGTCAAATAACGTTTTCAGTTGTTCCGCCATGCGGTTAAATGAGTGGGCGAGTTGCCCTAATTCGTCAGAACGTTCAACGGGCAAAATGACAGTTCCGTATTGATCTTGAGTGAGAAGATTAAAGTTGCCATACGCAATTTTTTGAGTGGCAAAAATAAAATCACGCAAAGGTTTAGCGATTTCTCTGTGTAAAACCAAAAATAGCACGATGATTTCAATAATCAGTGAAAGAATCCCTAAGAACAGAATAACATATGCTGTTTGAATTGCCCGTGCTGATAACAGTGATTTAGGATAAACGGTGACAAGGTACCAGTCTGGCCCATCAATCTTGGTGATGGCGAGGTACTCTTCTTGCTGCGTATTTTCAATAACGACTTGACCGGGTTTTATATTTTTGACTAATTCGAAAATATGGCTCAGGTGCGGCTCCCCTGACTTAAGAATATCGAAGTATCCCCCCTTGTCTTGAATCTCGGTTATTTTGTCAGGATGAGCAATCAAGCGGCCATCTGGCCGTAGGATGAGATTATAAGTACCTTCAAGGGTGTCATGGATAGTCCGTTCCATCAATTCATTGAGGATAATATCGTGTCCAAGGGTGGCGATATGTTTGCCTTGGACATCATCAATTGGGGTTTCTAAAGATACCATCCAGAGTTTGACAACATGGTCAAAGTAAAGTCCGGTCCAAGCCTGTTTTCGCTCTGGATTATGCTTTTTGTCAGAAACGTAGAAATACTCTTCGTTTAGGATATTGAGATCTGCATCTGCCCTCAGTGCCCTGGGTTCGCCAGGCCAATAGTTGGTAACGATATTCTCTGGCGTGTTTATATAAGTATCGGCAAAGCGATTAGCCCATGCCGGCCCATAAGCTGTCAAGAGTTTGTAAAAAGTGATAACACGCCGCCGAATATCGGCATTCAGCTCCACCTGTGGACTTATAAAGACACTGGGATATTTTGTGGTATCAAAGCTTTTTGGGTTTTGATCTTTGGGACGATTACGTGTGGTGCCATCAGTCCATTCAACGAACAATTGCTCAAATTGCTCTCGTGGATCCTGACTACCTAGTTCTTCCAATCGCTGATATAATTCTTTTTTGAGAATAATATGGTTGTCTTGAGCTAATCTAAAAACACTACTTTCTCGTTGCCCCCGCTCTGTGATGTATTTTTCAAGCTGAGCCACTGTTTGCGATTTTAATATCGAGACGACATGCCAATAGCTGAGCAAAGTCATCAAAATAATCACAATCCCTATTAGGATTCCCATCTTGATAAGCGTTTGACGGCTTAGCGAGCTTTGTGGGTGTAACATTTATTAAGTTCTCCTTAAACCTACGTTGCTGTTAAATACTTTTGTATATCATAGTGTACTCTATTAAAAATAGTTGAGCATATTTTGTGCCAAATATTTTTCTGCTATACCCAAAACCCCGTTGAGGCCAAAAAAAAGTTATTGACATCAGCATTATTTATGATTTTATATAAAATAACAATGAGTACAGCCTGTTCAAAAGGAACTCACGGGAACGAAGTATAGTTATGTGCCCCCTTACAAATCCTATTTCTTGAAGAAATAGGATTTGTTGCCACCTATAGCGGGAAGCCAACCTTAGAATTGTTAGGCTATAATCCTAAAGTGGCTTTTTTAAGAGCTATAGCTGCACTGATAGTCAGCTCTGAAAAGCTTCATTCCGTGATAAAGGAGCGGAATCTAGCATAGCTCGATTACTCTGCTTGATAAGGAAACATGATATGAAAGAATGGGATATGACTCCTCCGCCTCTCTCTGATTTAGGCGATCATGACGTTTTTCGATTAGGCAATCACTTAGTTGGAAAACGGGTAGCGCTTTTGGTAACGGGCGGTATTGCGGCCATGAAAGCACCGCTGATAGCACGTTCTCTTCGACAACAAGGCGCGGAGGTGGTTGCTTATGCTTCTTCTGAAGCGCTGAGATATACAACCTCCGATGCTCTGGAATGGAGTACAACCAATTCGGTTGTGACTCGCCTGAGTGCTTATTCGGAACATTTAAGCGATACGACTCCTTTTGACATATTTCTGGTCGCTCCTGCGACTTATAACACCATTAACAAAATGGCAAATGGCATTGCTGATGGTGTGGTTACTACTACCCTGGCTTCAGCTATCGGCAGGATGGAACAGGGAAAGTCACAGGTAGTGATTGCGCCGACTATGCACAATTCGCTTCACAATGCGATTCTGACTGAGTCGCTGAAAAAGCTGAAGGCGATGGGAGTGCAAATTATCCCGCCCAGGGATGCTAATGGTAAACATAAGATTCCCGATGAAAAGACACTCACAGCGGAAGTATGCAGAGCGGCTAGTTCTTCAGCTCTAAAAAGGGTTCCTATTTTGGTAACAGGCGGGCCGACTCCTGTTCCTATTGATAATGTACGGAGAATTATCAGTCGTTTCAGTGGTAAGCTGGGTGTCAAAATTATGGAAGAGTTGTATTTGCGTGGCGCGGATGTACTTCTTATTCACGGTGACGGTGCCTATCGTCCGCCTCAGCATTTGCCTTATGTTGTGGCAAGAACTTATGAGGATTATCATCATAAGGTGATGGCTGAACTTGGGCAGAAAGATTATGCCTTTGGGATATTTTCTGCGGGTGTTGCAGACTATAAACCGGAAAAAACCTTAGCGGGTAAGATGCCAAGTGGTAAACAGCATTTTTCCTTGAATTTAGTACCCACTGTGAAGGTGATTGATGATGTCAAAAAACAATTTCCGAGTCTTTTTATGTTGACTTTCAAGTATCAGGAAAATATTTCCCATAAGGAGCTGATGGAAATTGCATATAGTCGGCTTAATTCGGGATATCCTGCTATTGTGGCGAATCGAGGTGAAGAGCTTGGCCCAAATGGCGAGCAAATTGCTCACCTTGTCACGGGTATTGGAGAGACGAGAAAATTCCTTGGTAAAAAAGAAATAGCTATTGGAATTGCAGATTACCTTGAATACAGCTATCCAATGCCAGTATGATAAACCCCTAAATTTCAGACCTTCTGTGCTGGACGGGGAGAGTTCTCAGGTTGCAAACCCCGTCCCGCACAAAGTTGTGGAAATCCGATTGAGCTTAGGACGCAAAATGCTATAATAATTTTTTTCTAAGTAGAATAGATTATTCAAGAGCAACCAGAAAACAGTTAGCATTAGACACCAAAACCACAAAATCAAAACCAATCAAAAAAGATCAAGTTGACAGGCAATGCGTTTGATGGATGCGAAGCCTGATCCTGATATTGAAAAGGCGGAGTGTCTTTTAAGTTGGTTGCATAGTTCTGTCGCGGCTAAACGATTTAAAAAT
>JBDLJY010000360.1:0-6462 GCA_039714115.1 Pseudomonadota bacterium
GCAAATTTTCCTCCAAACGGTTTGGTGACAGGCAATGATGTTCCTCACATAAAACTCGATTGCAGACAGACGATTCCAAAAAACCCAACGGCGTATCGCAATTAATCTCAATAACCTTAATATCATCACCATTGACAATTAAATCGAACCTAGCAAAGTAACTAAAATAGCGACTAATGATATTTTTTAAAACATGCGTACTGGCGGGCAAGCCTAATTTCAGAAATAAGGCTTCATCATCACACAAGATTTTATAAGTCTTTTGCAAAATATAGGCAATTTATTGGGTAGCATTAACAATATGATTCCATTGACGTTTTTGCATTTTATATATATCATAAGACATATATTGAACCCACTCATCATTTTCAAACACTGTCCCCCAGAGAAAATTTTCTTGTCTCATTTTCTCATTGAGAGGTATCCATTTTTTAAAATATTGTTCGGGGCTCATTATCCACCTCTACCTCTGAACCACCAATGAGAAGCGCTATCGCAATCCTTATTGTCTTTAGAGTTGCGACTATCACAATCTTTATTCCCAGAGCAAGCACTTAGGGTCAAAAAACTGCCCGCTAAACCGATAGAACTTAACATCAAAAACAGTCTCCGACTACTCATTGGCATAGGTGGCATCAGTTTGAGAGTTTTTTGCGCTAGCAAATGACCTTGTTCAGCCGCTTTATTAAACCAATATTTAGCCTTAGCATACTCCCCCCTATCGACTTTATAGAACAACCCAAGATTATATTGTGCATCGGCATGACCTTGCTCCGCTGCACTCATAAACAAATTTACCGCCAAGGCATCGGCATGAGCATCTTGCACAACACTACCCGCGTCTCTTTTGTATAATAATCCTAATTGGTTTTGTGCATCCGCCTGTCCTTGCTCAGCGGCTCTACGAAACCAATGTATTGCTAGGGCATCATCTTGGGGGACAGCTTTGCCTTGTTTGTATATTAGGCCAAGCTGATATTGGGCTTGAGACTGTCCTTGCTGGGCAGCTTGCTGGTACTGATGTGGTTTTTCTGCGTTTGTAAACATTTTTGATTGGTTTTCATTTTGTTGTTTTGGTGTCTAATGCTAACTCTCCGTAGGTCTGATTTTTGCTTAACTTAATGGCATTGCTTGAGGAGTCAATGCCATTAAGTTAAGACAAGGCGACGGCGCAAACCCCGCTGGTTAATTTTCCCTTGAGTTTACAATGACCTGCGTACTATTGGTCACCCCGTAGGTCTGATTTAACTCAATGGCAATGCTTGAGGAGTGCAAGGCGCACCTTGCACGAATTTTACCACAAAAAGATCGAGTATAAGCTATGTCAACAGCCATTATTTTTAGAAAAGGGCTTTGTTCCCTACTCAACAGTGCCGTTATCAACATTCTCGCCCAATCTAACGGCACCGATAAAGCAGTTGATTTACTCAAAACCAATTTTACTTTTAGTGCCGCAGAAATCGCTCAGTCTTTTCAAGAGAGCCACACCCGCGCCTTAGCCGCCATCAGTGCCGGCTTAGTGTCTCCTGAACAAGGGCGATGCTTTTGGAAAACCCTGCTTGAATCGCGCATAGACAGTGAGCGCATTGAACAAGACTATTTACAGCCTTTTGCCCGTCAACACAATTTTTCAACCGAGACACTGTCAAAATTTCGTCAAACCGCCATTGAACAAGGCAAACTATTAGCCAAGTGTACCCTATTTCAAGCCGATAATGTCCCCTTTACTGAAACAGAACTGGCAAGTTTTGTGACTGAAACAGGGACTTTTGCGATCACTGATTTAGTCTTAGCTCAAATCTCAATCCCTTTTGATGAGCGCCTGCGTGCCTTTCTCAGCTATAAGGACTTGTTTGGACAGGCGATACTATTCTTTTTGCATGACAAATTACGCCAAGATATTCGAATGGCGAGGACTTTAGAGGCTTTGCAGCGTGAAGGTTTAATCTTGGATGTGCGCGAGATTAAATCCTTGGTGCAATCGACTGAAGAAAAATTAAATCAAGCCGTTGCTGCGAAACAATTCGGACGATTGGGCGAACTGGGGCCAAAATTAGAAAATTTTCAAAAAATTGAATCCGTGACGCAAACCCATTATGCCCAGTACTTCGCCTTTCAACAAGATTTTGCCGCTTGGGCGGATTTAGTGGATGTTCAGCTTTCAGACATTTTATCAGCAGTGGATAATTTGCATTGGAATTTAGAAATCGTTCATAGCGATGTCAAACAAAGCAAAAGCATTGCGACGCAAATTTCAGCCCTTCTTGAACAAATCATGGCTCACGCTGATTTATCGCCCCAAATGAAACCGCGTGATGAGTTCACACACTATAGCGCAGCTAGCCTTAAATTGATCAATCAAGCATTGCGCTTGTCCAAAAAATTATCGCCGTCTGATACCCAATTCAGTCGCGTTGCGATTGGCTTAGGCAGCGTGGTTTCTGCCAGTGGCAATTTAGAGAAGGCGGAGGTTTTATTTATTAAAGCCTATCAACAGGCGCAAAATAACGATGAACGGGCGTTGAGTGCTTTTAATTTATTTCAAGTGTATCTTCGACATCAGGCGTATGACAAAGCCTTGCCCTATTTACAAGAAGCGGTTGAGTTCAATCCACAACGTTATGCTTTACATGATGTGCATAAATATCCGATTGAACGCTTATTGGGAGCTGGCGGCATGGGTTGCGTGCTACTCTGTTGGCAACGTTTGAATAAAAATAAAAAAGTGGTAGTCAAATGCTTTTGGGAAACCCATCAAGGCTCACTTGATGATATTTTTCAAGAACCCTTGCTGATGGCTGAAATTGCTGGGGAATACGTACCGCAGCCCTTAGATTATGGTTTTTATGATATGGCAAGACAAGAGCGCGGTTTTTTTGTGACTGAATACTACAAAGGGGCAGTCGATGGCGAAGCGTGGTTAAAAGCGTATGGAAAGTTGGAAATCAAAAGGGCGATTGCGCTGGGTTTGCAGATAGCGAAAGCTTTGCAATTGGCGCATAGCAAGGGCATTTTCCATCTCGATTTAAAACCCGCTAATCTTTTACTATTTCCGTCAGAGAGCGTAAAAGTGATTGACTTTGGATTAGCGAAAGTGGCGAAGTCGTTACAGCAAGAAGTGAGTCTCAAGCAAATGGGGGTGAGTGTGTTAGCGCAGTCAGTGTTTGGCACATTTGATTATGCCCCGCCGGAGCAACAAGGCTATGGCGGGGAGCCGAGTGCGAAAAGTGACGTATATGCTTTTGGTAAAACTTTATATCGTTTGTTGACGGGAGAAGTACCGCAGACATTGCATCCGAGACGCTTGGCGGATGCACCTGCATTGTTTGAATTATTATGTGATTGTGTGGAGAGAGTACCTGACAAACGTCCTGATGTGGAGATTCTGATCAGCAGACTTAGCGGCTTATTGCCCCAAACAGACTCAAGCCTACCACCAAAGCCGATTCAAGCTCAAGCACCTCGACAAGTAGATAATAGAACATGGTGGAATCAATTAAATCATCGCTGGAAAAATCTTTTCAGGAAAGCGATTGGCATTAAGACTGAACCGAGTGACAGCGAATTAGTGAAAATTGTTAAGTTGCAGGAATTGGATTGCCGTTTCAAAGAAATAAGCGATTTAGAACCGCTGCGAGAGTTGACGAGTTTGCAGAGATTGAATTGTCGTTCTAATCAAATAAGCGATTTAGAACCACTATGCGCTTTGACGAACTTGCAGATATTGTGGTGCAAAGGCAATCAAATCAGTTGGTGGAATTTGCGAAAATTTAAAAAGGCAGTGCCTAATTGTCGGGTTTACAGTTGAATGGTGTGATAAAAAAACCTTATCATGTAGGGTGGATTACGCCTCCACCCTCAATGCCATCCATATCGTGCCGGAGAATGCTAAGTTCGTAGTAGGCGATTTATCGCCTATACCTCGGCGGCAAACCCAGTCCAGCACAATGTTTTCATTATAAAAATTTTATGATATAATTTAAATAGCATTATAGTGAAGCATTATTTATAATGTGGTATCTATTTTCGTCTATGCAATGTTAACAAATCATTGCACACGGACGTCCGGTTCACTTTACAGCAGAGGTGGATAGCTAGTCTGTAAGATTGTTGTTTTGTGGTATATTGGGTTTTTGTGCCTGTCAACATTCGGGGCAGCTTAACATGGCATTGAATAAAATGGCACTAACTATGATCATAAATATTCAAAAATTAAAGGTAATTCATCATGACTAATTTATATGAAATACGAGCAAACTATGACAGAGATACAATTGTCATGTACCAAGCTTACTCATCAAACATCGCAGATTTAGCCATCAAAAAACAAAAATTTGTAAAACCTTTCTCATTCAACAGAATGACATGGATTAAACCATCTTTCTTATGGCTTATGCACCGAAGTAACTGGGGGAAAAAATCAGGTCAAGAAAGAATATTAGCTGTACATATTACTCGTACTGGTTGGGAAAAAGCTTTATCTCAAGGAGTGTTAACTTCCCCTGAAAAAACAGTCCATACTTCAGGCAAACACTGGGAACAAGAATTTACTAAAGCCACAGTACATATTCAATGGGATACCGAAAGATCTCAACGAGGTGCTGCACTACAACATTTCAGCATACAAGTGGGCTTAAGTCGGCACATTATCAAAGAGTTTGTTGATGAATGGATCGTTAAAATTGAAGACATAACACCACTTGTACATAAACTAAACAAACTTAAAACAGAGGGTAATAAAAATTTTAGTAAGTACATACCTAGTGAAAAGATATATCCTATTAGTCAAAAAATAGGTAAAAGAATCATGATTAGCACATAAATTTTATAACAAATTGCTCAAGAAAGGGACTTGCTAACTCAGCGGTTGAGTTTATTTTTGTCGCTTCAAGTAATATTGATTAAAAATCAAGCTAAGGTGGTTTCAAGCCGCCCCTTAGCAAAGCGTTAGCGTAGTAAATTACCAGCATGGTTTATAAAAATGCGGAGTTAATAAAATGAAAATAGAATCAGTAAATATCGAGCTGAAAAGTAAAAAAGCAAAATTATCGTCCAGCACCTCAAGAATTGATTTAATTAATCTCTTCGGTGAACCAGATGACATTGGTGGTTTCAGCCGCAAAAAGAAACGAGGGGTTATACTAAAATATAACGACACAGAGTTTCATTTTAATGGTGATAAAGACAATGATTTATTATTTCTTATTTATCGGGAACGTGAAATAAATGGCGAGTATTATCCTGAAATTTAAGTTCTTTTTCATGAAGTATAACAATACCCTTTTATTTGGAGGGGCCTTGAGTGCCACCCATAGTTCTTCTAACTTTTATAGGTACATGTGTCCAACAAAAGCTGCAATTAAAAAGCTTGCGGATGCTTTTTCACTACCAAACACACCTTATATGCCGGATTGGGAATGCCGATTCAAGTAGAATTGAAGAGTTTATAATCGAATATAAGATTATGCACAAATAAGTGGAGCTTCGATGCTCATGGTATCTACGGCGCATTTCGTTTATCCGCCACTGACTTTGCTCAATGTTGTGGTAATCAGTTACACCACAGTTCCTATTTTGCAAAGAGCGTTTAAAACCCTGTTTACAGAAGGCAAGATTAAAAATCATGCAGGCACTTCCCTGTCCAGCGTACTCTTGCTGGGTACAGGAAATTACTTTGCACTGTCGATGCACAATGTGGTTTACCACTTGAGCGAACATTTTATTGAACGCAGCCGGGAAAACTCAGCCCGCCTTGCCGCTAAAGTTTACCAACAAGCCCCAGAAAGTGTATGGATTGCTAACAATGGCGTAGAGTTGGACTTCTACATAAGGATCACCGGTATGAGATCGAAATGGGTATATTAATATTGGTAGTCCTAGACAAGTAGTGATTTCCCTACGCTCACGCTTTAAACTCCAAACTCTGGATTTTGGAAAAAGGTAAGGGTAGGTTTTATTATACGCCTTTGCGATAGATATGTTAAATGTGACAAAGTAGAAAAAAGATTTTATTCGATTATTTCGACCGTCGTTATACTGATATTAAAGCATTTTAAAATGACTTCAAACAAAAGCATTAAACACTACCCCCTCTCATCTCCGCAACGAGAAATTTGGTTTGACCAAATCCTGCATCCCGATGTGCCACTGTACAATATCGGTGGCTATGTGCGGATAGAGGGGCCCATTGATCCCACCCTTTTTGACAGAGCTATCAATCAAGTCATTCAGGAAAACGATGCTCTGTGCATTATTCTTCACGAGGGAGAAAGTTTGCCCACCCAAACCTTTGCCGAAAATATCCACATCAAACTGGATTTCCATGATTTCTCCGAACAGGAAAATGCACACAAGTCAGCATTTGAATGGATGCAACGTGAGTTTGTCAAGCCTTTCCAACTTTATGACGAACTCTTATTTCAATTTGCATTATGCAAAGCATCGGATAATTGTTATTACTGG
>JBDLJY010000361.1:0-6431 GCA_039714115.1 Pseudomonadota bacterium
AGATGATTCAAATTTCGGCTATATCTTTGATGGCGGATATACCGTTTCTTCGGGTGTCTTTTATCTCCGAGATGAAATCGAATCTGATGGTGAAAAGTCGTTTGTTTTTACTGATAACGATAGCGATGCCTCTTTCTTATCTTTCTATGAGATGGTTAAGTCTTTTGAAAACAAGATATTTAATTTTTTTAACAACCTTAGAAATAAGGTGCTTAAAGAGGAGAAAAAATCTGGAAAAACAGAGGGTGCATCGTTTTACGACACCTTAGTGAGAGATGTTTACAACGAAAATAACGATCTCTCCCCCACGGAGTATCAAAAATTCATTCAATCTAACCATCCTGCAAACCGCTTAGCAAAGGTTTCTATAAGGAAATTGCTTGATATTGTTAAACATGATTATATTCCCAATGCTAAAAAAAGCAAAGAAAGTGTTATCAGTGATTTGTTGTTGCCTGAGTCGCGGGTAGAATTTGACAAGGATTATGTCGAATTGTCTCCAGATTTAAAGGGCTCTTTGTTAATTAATGAGAGTGCCCGCGCCGCTAAATGGATTTTGCCAAATCCCAACGATTTAGCTCCTGATTGGGAAACTTATGTTTTTGCCTATGGTGGTGAAATCCGATTGCATTTTGCTACAGGCATTTCAGGTGTTATCAATAAACGCCTATCTTCTTATGTCTTGAAAAAAGGCACTGTGATAAAGCTTCGTAAATCCCTCAGCCGCGAAAGTGATTTTCAAGCGTTGCCGATATATCCAAACATCAGGCAGCTAGATTGTGATGATCGATTTTATACCGAGGGTTACAACTATAATCAAATTAGAGATGGTTCTAATTTCCATAATCCCCATCTGGTTTATATCAATAATTATAACCTGCCAATAACACCAGAAGGCAGGCTGTTTGCGTTGACAGCGCGAAATCTGGTTTTTGGTTTGACGGCAACCGGAGATATTGAACGCCACTTTGGTTCTTTTGCGTTGCACTGGCATAGTCATGCCTTGAAAATTTTTCAAAAAGCACAAGAAGAAAGTGCTGATGGTTTTAAGGTTTATATTGATCAGGGCTTTGAGGCTGATGATAAAATGATTGCTGCGATGCTTGAGCAGAAGAAGGCGCTTAGAAAAACTAAGCTGCTGGGTAGTGTCAGAGATGCGGAGCCTCTTAATGGCAAAGATAAAGAATGGTCAGAAAAATTGCTCAAGGGCTTGGACTACCTCGGCGCGAATGGCGTGTATCTCTATGGTGATGAAGATGTCAAAGAGGGTGTCAAAAAACGTCGGCTAAACAGAGTTTCCCGACATTTTGAGATATTGCGTTGGATATTAGAGGAAAGTCAACGAGAGACTCATCTGGTGTTTACAGATACTTTTAGTTTGACGCTGAAAATATTTAAGTGGTTTTCTCAAGTCAATCAATCCGATGATCTGCCTAATGGATTTTTTGACTTTCCTCAGTTTATGAAATTTCGTTGTGCGGGGGAAACTCTCAGTGCGATTGAAATTGAACATGTGGTACAAAGCTCTGAAGAGGGCAAAGGCATTCCCACGGTGTTTACTTTCACACTGAATCGAGATTTGGAGCAGCACAAGTGTTGTTACGTGATTTTTGCCAATGCTCGCACTTGGGACAATATTTACGATAATAACAAACAGTTCTACAATCAAATATTTGACAAAGGTGCTCAAGAAAATCGGCGAGTTGTCGTGATTACACAACATGCGTCAGCATCCAACGGTGTTAATCTTCAATTTGCCGTAAAAACCGGCGATAATAAACCCGTGGAAAAAGATTTTGAAGGTATCCACATCCTTGATCCACAATATTACTATTTCTCCGACGGTAGAAAAGATGACGACACCGATGATGAAGACGATTATCGTGATGATTCTGCCGTCAAAGAAAAAGCGATTTACTTGGCTAGCAAGCTAAAGATTAACGGAGTGATTACTACCGCCCAGTTAAAAGATTTTATTGGTCGATTTCATTTTGGCGACATGAATAGGCTTTATAAAAAAACCAATGATTATCGGTGTGATTTATTTGCGCTGTTTTCTCAGCAGATAGGGCGTGTGGAAAGAACTAGACGTGATGCGCGTTCTACTGAGGTGACGATTAATCCTGAGATTCGTGATGTGATTGAACTTATTTTGGATGATGAGATCAATGGGATGGTGATTGGAGAAGTCATCTATCGGCAAAGGCAAAATAGAATCTCAACACTTTTGAATGATATTTTGAAAGATTTGGATAAGTCGGCGAACAAAACCCGTCGTTACAATAATCGGCGGCGTGAACCATTGAGGGGTATTTCGGCAAGATACCTCAAGGAAATGGATGTCATTATTAATAATAGGTTGCCCGCTTTACGCGCTGGCAGTTTGTCGGTGGAAAATGCTAAAAAGGTGAGAAAGTTATGGGCTGATATCAGAACAGCGGCGTTAAAAGGTGAATATGAAGCTGAGTTAGACGGTTTTGATTTTCGTTATTTGTGTCGAGTGGAAACCAAGTATATCACTTATGATGAAAATGACAGAGAAGTTGTCTACATCAAAGATGACAGTATTATTCCCAAACCAGAGCCCAAATGTCAGCGTTATTATCTCAATAGCGTTTATGAAGTTGTTCAGGAAAACACAGTGATAATAAATTATTTTATCCGAAAGGGTTTTCAACTGACTAATTCCTATACTAAACAGGAATATAACAATATTTTTATCCCAGAATTTCAGCAGGCTATTGTAAAGGGTGCTATTGGTGAGGAAGGGCTTAAGGCGTTGTTGCAACACGCTGGTATTGAGATTGAAGACGACGATGCCATCCCCAATGGACTGTTTGAGTTGTTTGATTTTAAGGTAAAAGGATTACCTATTTACATTGATGCCAAGAATTGGGATGGCAAAGTCATCAGAAATTTTGCCACTGAGCCATCTGATGCTGAAGTCCATCCCAAACTTCATCATTCTCCGTATGTGAAAAAAGGACTAAATACTTTACGGGCTATCAAGTCGCAGCAGGGTAATGAGAATGCCAAGATCATTTATATCAACCTGATGTATGAAGGGGAAAACTACTATACACAACAAGCTTATTATCGTGATGAGCAATGCCGGCGCGTATTTGACTATCAAGATGCCTCTTTTGTTTATCTAGCGGGTGCGCTAGATTCTAGTAATAAGAACAAAGTTCATCGAATTTTTGATGAATTGTTATTTGATATGGAAAAATCCTTAATGGAGAGTAATAATGCCTAAAGCGAGAAGAGAAAACGCTGTCAATCAGTTTTCTTTTAACTTTACCACCAAAGCGAAAACGGCAAAGCCTAAATCAAGAAAAGCAAGTCGTATTTACAAAGTAAAAACGACTTCCTTTCTCCTTAAATCCATCAACTATGACGAAATATGTAAAATGTTTCGTGTGTACATATATGATATGAGTTGGGGATTATTCGATAAGGCTCGTGGAGATGGTTATTCACGGATGCACTGCACGTTGCGTGATCAAACGATTATGAAAGATGGGACACAATACGCTTACTACATACTTAAAGGTAGTTTGCGAATTTATCTATGTCTCCCACCTACCGTGCCGCCGTTGAAACTGCGTGACTATGATAATCTCATGATGAATTATAGAGAATTTGATGCCAGCACAGCAGATACGCTGGATTTAGTGGCACTTTTCAAAGTCGCGCTTAAAAACTTCTGCGTGAAAGATGAAAGCGATGTGGCTTTTACGGGCAAAGGCAAAATTTATTTTCCAACAGGGGAAATGTACAAACCTGAAGATAAGCCTGATGTGGAACATAGAAAAGTGTTAGGTATTACCCCATTGCACAATTGGCGGCGCGATAGACAACTGGAACGTCAAAGCGACGGAGAGCATGAGACGCTAGAAATACACATGCAGGACAATTTGGGCAAAATGCGCCTGTTGAGTAAGAAAAGAATGGCGGCACTGACTGAAAAAAAGTTGCAATGGCAAACTTATTACAGAACGCCTAATAATGCTCAAACGTTTATCCAAGTCACCCCGCATGATTTGAATAACATCAATACAATAAACGTGTATGAAATCAAGGGAGAGAATAATTACAAACCCGCCACCCCTAGCCAAACGACGCAACCAAACGCTAAAGATAGCAAGGAGCCTAAGAGATCAGGCAGAAACAGGATTATCAATGTCTCAATTAAAAGTGAAGAACGACTGAAACAGTCAAGATGCTATGTACTCAACCAAAACTTATCTGACGTACAACGCTATTTGCAAAGCCTTGGCATTGATGCTGAAATGCAGAGGCTGAGTTTTTCAAAGGTGTCAACAGGGACTAACAAAGAGTGCAAAAACGAATTGCCATTCACTAATTATCCGGTGACGCTGATTGATGCGCGTTTGAACAAATCAATAGATTTTGAGGAAGTTCTCAACGCTTTATGTGCTGTTAGAGGCGACTGTCAATTTGTGGTCAAAGAAAAGGCTGCAATGGAAACACCCGGAGAAACTGAGAGGTTTTTAGTCATTCGTGATTATGGCAAAGCCGCCTTTGAAGAGGGTGGGCCACTTAAAGAAGAATATGGTGATGATCCCTATCGTGACGACGACAAGTTAAAGGCGAAAGGCGTTGTGCTGAAAACCTTAGTCATCAATCCGCAAGACCGAAAATTGACCAATAAAAGTGCTGATGATGAGGATTATGACATCGAAACTGATGAAGAAGGCAACGAGGATGAAGATGAGAAAAAGGAAATGCAAGCCTACTTCAAAAACAGTAGCAAATATCTGCAATATGAACTGCCCTCTAAAGAGACGCAAAAAGATGCGCTAAAAAGGGACTTGACAATCAGTCTCAGCGGCTTACACATCAGAGATATATTGATGAGAAATGAGAATATTCCTGAAAGGTTTCCCTGCTATAGTCTGATGGAAGGCATGGTATTCTTGTACAGGCGAAAAGCGCTCTTTGTGAATAATGGCAATTTACACATAATCAACCTGTCTGATAATGATTTTGACAGAGAATTTCAGAGAATCACAGAGAGAGACTATGACGCGGTTGAAGAACAGATATACCGTTACTACTCGTTTGATGATGATAAACCCTTAAATAAAGAACAAGAAAAAGACATCATTAAAGGACATCAGTATATTATTGTATCCAAAGACTTTGTGATTGAAATAACCAAAGGCAATGATTGCCGTGCGCTATTTAACACTGACACCATGTTGGAACGCATGCTTAATAGAACCGAACCAAAATCAATTAAGGATTTTATGCTGAATTTTAAGAAAGATGATCCAAGCGTAGCTACATGGAACAATTTTCTGTCTAAACTCAGGCGCGATGGTACGACTTCAGCATCTTATGAAAACTTGGTAAAAGCAAAGTCTAAGAAGTCAAGCAGCACTTTGGGCGGATATGCTGAACTCGGTAAAACTCATCCGAAATCCAAATCCGAATGGGATAATGACTTGTCTAATTATCTGGGTATTGAACTCCGTTCAACCAAGAAAACGGTCACGGATTGGTCAAAAGGCATACTGTTTGATCCTGAAAAGCTGCAATACATGGTGGGGCAGAAAAATGCTTTTAAGGATGAGCAGACGCGAAGTAATTTAATTCGTGGCATTATTTTGATTGATGGCGAATTCAATCCCGATAAATTTTTCCCACTGCTGGATGTCACTTTTGTGCGTTACAACCAATATACAGTGTTGCCGTTTCCATTTAAGTTAATCGAAAAGTTTATTCAACTTGAAGAAATTGGGTATCATTCGTGACGGACGCTCCGCGTCCAAACAGGCATTCCCACGCAGAGCGTCAATGCCATTAAGTTAAGCCCAAAGACGTTCTTTTGTAGGGTGGGCTGTAGGGGCGGGCAACCACAAGGGATTGCCCCTACTGTGGTTGCCCTTTTTGCCCACCTGTCGGGGCTGGTGGGCAACAAAAACACGTTACCCACCCTACATAAAATCCTTAACTTAATGGCATTGACGCAGAGCGTGGGAACGATAAATAGTTATCAATATTTTTGTGGACTATACAGATGAAGATTGAAAAAACTTTCGCCATTGAATTTGAACAAAGTGGGATCACCTTTTTGTCTTGCACTTTAAAATACAAGCATTTGGCTGAAATAACCTACGTGGCGACAAGAGCAGAATCCAGCGAAGAAGGTGCCGTGCAAAGACTTTTAAATAAAAAACGCATTAAAAGCATCAAGGACTTTGTGCTAGAAGGTGGGATGTTTCCCAACAGTATCATTCTCAACTGGACTTCTGAGAAGGTTTTCCAGTTTGAAAATAATCAGCTAGTGCTTGCACTGGGGCCTCAAATGGCCCAAATCATTGATGGGCAGCATAGAATTGCCGGTATTAGAGAGGCTTTAAAAGAAAAGCCAGAAATAGGTGACATTGAAATCCCTACGATTT
>JBDLJY010000362.1:0-6415 GCA_039714115.1 Pseudomonadota bacterium
AGCCTCATCACCAGCGTAATATTCACCATCAACACCACTATATATAGTTTTAAGATTTTATTGCCTTATCAATTTATGCTCTGTGATGGTTGTACACATCAGCAATTAAGTCAGTTTTGTTCTTCCCTTTGGTTTCAATGCCCAAAATTTTGCAATATTGATCTAATTCTGCTTTTTTGAGCCTTTCTACTTTCATATAGGTTTCTAATTTAATGACTTTTGATTTATGTGATTGCGAGATCTAACGGCAGAGTTGAGAAAGTGCCTGATAACGGACTCGTCAGCTCGAACGATTTTTTATCGGGCAGTGAGAGCGAAGTGACGCAGCACGATGGCACATCGTTTGAGGTACAAGCAAGCGAAACAGCGGTTAATGCGCTTGTTAGCCATTTACTTTTATTTTTGACGCATGTAAGCCCCATTCTAATTTCGCGGCATCCCAAATATCTGATTGTGATAACCTGAGAATACCCTTTGTTAATTTGTACAAAGACATGTTTAATTATTGATGGCTAACTAGATTATTATTAGGCACATTTGCCCTGATATTCTTAGATATTCACCGCTTCAGGCATATTTGTGTGAAAAACGGGGGCTATAGCCCCCGCATAGAATTATTTCAATTTAGGCAGTGCTGCTTTAAGCAGTCGGAGCCTCTTCTTCTCCACCAACAAAAAAACTGATGAGGTAAGTTACTAGCCCAATCAAAAAGACAACGCCGGCTATCTCACGCAGCCAATAAAATAAAACGACCTTATCTTGCATCACCATAAATGGCAATGGATTTTCAGCCGCACGTAGTAAATACACATGCAAAATACCCGCAGCGGTGAGGAATAAGGTGATAAAGATCATGGAGACAGTCATCAACCAAAATGACCACATTTCCACAACTTGAGCTTTATTACTATTGGCAGCCGCTCGTCCACGCAGTAGAGGCATCGCATAAGAAATGATAGTCAACACAACCATCACGTAAGCTCCGTAGAAAGCTAAGTGACCATGAGCTGCTGTGATTTGAGTGCCATGAGTATAGTAATTCACTGGCGCGAGCGTGTGTAAAAAGCCCCAAACACCTGCACCCAAGAATGCTGTCACTGCTGTTCCTAATGCCCACAAAACGGCGGCTTTGTTCGGATGTTCACGGCGACGACGGTTGACCACTGAGAAGGCAAATATTGTCATTATAAAGAATGGTATTGGCTCT
The DNA here is from genome assembly GCA_039714115.1 of Pseudomonadota bacterium. Lineage (GTDB taxonomy): Bacteria > Pseudomonadota > Gammaproteobacteria > Beggiatoales > Beggiatoaceae > Thiomargarita. The sequence goes on from JBDLJY010000362.1 coordinate 1,208, forward strand.
ATAGCAGAGAAGATAGATCCCCACCATTGCCAGTATTCTGGTGTACCAATCCAATAATAATGGTGTCCCGTACCGATAATGCCCGTAATCAGCGTCATAGCAATAATCACATACAGCCATTTTTCAATGAATTCACGATCCACACCCGTTACTTTAATCAGGACAAAGGCCAAAATACTAGCTAAAATGAGTTCCCACACGCCTTCTACCCAAAGATGAACTACCCACCACCAGTAATATTTATCGAGTACTAAATTTGAGGGATTGTAAAAGGCAAACAGGAAAAACACTGCTAGACCCACAAGCCCTGTCAATAATACGAGATTGATTACCGTTTTACGGCCTTGGAGTATGGTCATACCGATGTTGTATATAAATCCCAAAACGACAATGACAATACCAATTTTAATAATTGTCGGTTGTTCTAGGAATTCGCGTCCCATTGTCGGTAATATACTATTGCCAGTCATTTCTGCTAATTGTGCATAGGGTACTAAAAGATACCCAAGAATAGTCAAAACCCCAGCGACTAGAAAAACCCAAAATAAAATGAGGCCTAATATGGGACTGTGCAATTCCTTTTCAGATTCCTCTGGAACTAGGAAATAGGAGGCGCCCATAAAACCAAATAACAACCAAACGATGAGCAAGTTGGTATGTACCATCCGAGCAACATTGAATGGGATGGCGGGAAAAAGGAAATCTCCAATGATGTATTGTAGCCCCATGACAAGGCCAAATAAAATTTGCCCGACAAACAGCCCAATAGCTGCTATAAAATAGGGCTTGGCAACGGATTGTGACGAATATTGCATCTAAGTTTTTTCTCCTTTAACCTTGGATATTAGGTGGCCAATTTCCGGTATTAATTTCTGAAGTCCACTTCAAAAATTCAGCGATAGCATCTAATTCTTCCTCAGTGAGGTTAAATTGAGGCATGCTGCGCCGCCCCGGGATACCATTTACAGGACGACTTTTGATAAAACCTTTAATAGCATCTTTGCTATTACCAAAACGCTTATAAACATTGCCCAATTCTGGGGCATAATAAGCACCTTCCCCTAGTAGGGTATGGCAACCAATACAGTTGTTTTCTTCCCAGACTATTTTGCCTTGTGCTACTTGTGGGGTAATATTTTCCCGGTGATCACGCTCTGGTAAAGCACTGGTGGTATCAAAGGTTAAGGCAAGGAACAGTAAGAAAAAAAATACTGATCCCCCATAATAGATGTTTCGTGCCATGGATTTGGTGAACACTTCACTCATCGGCAATTCTCCTAATTGAAAAAACGACATAGTTTACAGAGTTAAAAAATAGAAAATCCTTGATGTATGTCAAGTGGTTTTTATACGATCACACCAGTGGATAATTTTTGTGTTGTGGCATACCAAAAAATTATCATGTACAATAACATTGTGTGTCGTGCAGAGTGGTTTACTAAGATAAATATAGATTAATTAAATAGTTATGAGAAAAAAAACACTTATTATAGCATCCCTTATGATGATAATGTCGGCAGGTAATGCTACAGATAACGTCGTCAAACTCTATACCCAACACTGTGCTAGTTGTCACGGTGCTGATCGCTTAGGCGGAACCGGGCCGGCTTTGTTGCCCGGAAATTTGAGCCGCTTGCGGCGTAGCAAGGCAAATACTGTCATTAAACAAAAACAGCCCGCCACCCAAATGCCGGCTTTTGCAGACAAGCTCACCGATCCAGAGGTTCAAGCACTAGTCAATTATATCTATACGCCCCTGCCAGAAATTCCCCGTATGGGAATGAGGGAAATTAAGGCCACCCATGTCATCCATCATCGGGGCGATCTGTTGCCAAATAAACCCGTGTATGATGCGGACCCTTTGAATTTGTTTTTGGTGGTCGAGTTAGGCGATCATCATGCCACAGTATTGGATGGTGACCGTTTAGAACCTATCCACCGTTTTCCGACCCGTTTTGCGCTGCACGGTGGCCCTAAGTATTCTTCAGATGGACGTTTTGTTTATCTGGCCTCCCGCGATGGTTGGATTAGCAAGTTTGATATGTACAATCTGAAAATGGTGGCGGAGATTCGCGCTGGTATTAACACTCGTAATCTGGCCGTTTCTGGGAATGACCGTTATGTGATGGTGGCTAATTATTTGCCTCATACTTTAGTGGTATTAGATGCTCGTGATTTGTCGCCGCTCAAAGTCATAGATGTGGGTGACGGGACGGGTAAAACTTCGCGAGTAAGTGCCGTCTATACAGCACCACCTCGTCACAGCTTTATTGCTGCCTTAAAAGACATAAAAGAAGTATGGGAAATTCCTTATAGCCACAAAGCAGAAACATTGCCTGTCTATCGAGGACCAATGCATGACTATCGCCAAGACTCCGGGGAAGAACAGCTCATTGAGCAACAAGAATTTCCCATCCGCCGCATTAAACTGGATAATTTTTTAGATGATTTTTTCTTTGATCAGGATTATTTGCATCTGATTGGTGCCGCACGGGATGGCGCAAAAGGGCAGGTAGTCAATCTCATCGTTGGGCGTAAGATTGCCGAGTTAGATTTGCCGGGTATGCCTCATCTTGGTTCTGGTATTACTTGGCATTATCAAGGCAAACCGGTACTGGCAACGCCAAATCTCAAAGAAGGCGTGGTGAGTGTGATAGATATGGAAACTTGGAAAACGTTTAAGCGTATTGAAACCTTGGGACCGGGCTTTTTTATGCGTAGCCACGAAAATACCCGTTATGCTTGGGTAGATGTATTTTTTGGCCCGAACAAAGATGCGGTGCATGTGATTGATAAGTCCACCCTAGAGATTGTTAAAACGCTACGCCCGGTACCGGGTAAAACCGCCGCCCATGTAGAATTTGATCGTTATGGGCGGTATGTTTTATTGAGTATATGGGATTTGGAGGGGGCATTGATAGTTTATGATGCCGCCACCTTGAAAGAAGTCAAACGGCTACCGATGCGTAAACCTTCTGGCAAGTATAATGTTTATAATAAAATCCACCTCTCTAGTGGAACTAGCCATTAACTAACTAGATTTCAGCAAGTGTAGGGTGCGTCCTACGCACCTCGACGTTCAATGCCATTAAGTTAAGCCCAAAACGTTCTATTGTAGGGTGGGCAGTATGAACCAGGTTTTTTTTGCCCACCGTTCCGGGGCAGGTGGGCAACAAAAAGACGTTGCCCACCCTACATAAAATCCTTAACTTAATGGCATTGACCTCGACGTTGTGTAAGTAGCTCTTAAAAAGTATTTTAACATTTTCAACTTTCAAAGAAATCCTAGATTGATTCGATCTAGGTACGAATTGTTAGGGTTGTCATTCTGATGTTTCCTTTATGTTATCATTCAATATACATTAATAACTAATTAAATCAATTATGAGCCAAGAAAAACTTTGGGGTGCTTTTATTTCACTCCCAAGCGCACAAAATAAACCTTAATTTTGCTCTTTTCGCGCTCAATAACAAACTCTAATTGCTCCGGAGTCAGTTTTCCGTAAACATTGGGGCGAGCATGAAACACAACTAAATAGCCGACACTTGCTCCCTCGGTTTCCAAATACGCCTCTAATTGCTCGACTCCTTGATCAAATTTAGCCTGCCCATACCACATTTTGGTTTCAACAACATAACGATGCCCTCGATAAACTACAATCAAATCCATCCGCCCTTCTCCAGAATCTATTTCCGTGAATAAGTCTCCGCCAATTTGCCGTACCAGCAAATCTAAATAAGCCATCAGTAAATATTGCCCTGTGGCTTCTTGTGGCATCGGAGTCACTTTAAAAGCTTCACGCCCGCGCCGCTCTACAAATTGGCGAAACTGAGAAAGCAATTCATCCATTTCTAGTTGTTCGCCAATGATATGTTGGCGTAAATCATGGCTATTGATCAGAATCGAGGCTTGCAAATCCGATTCGAGTGGTTGGAAATAATCGGTGAGAATGCGTGCATAGATTGGATTAGCAATCTCACAAAAGCCTTGGGCATTCTCCATGATAACACCGTGCATATTTAGCGCGTTAATCCAAGGCGTATTGAGCGTGAACTTGAGGCGTGCGCCAAACATTATGCGTAAAACCTGCTCTTGAAACTCACTGGCATGGCGTGTGAGGCTTTCATAATTATAGCTGCGCTCGCGTACCAGTTTTTTCAGCGCAGTATGCAAATTGCTATGACTAATCGCTTGAGTGCGCTCAGTGGCAATCTCTTCCGTTATAATCAGTGCCAGTCGGTTGACTAAAAATGGATAACCACTTGTCAAGCGATGAATTTCTTCGATGACTCCTTTTTCAAAAATTTGTCCGGTTTCGGTTGTGTATTGACTCATCAATTCTTGCACTTGCGGCAATGTAAAAAGCGAAAGTTGTAGTTCACGGGCAATATTGAAAGGAGAACTGCGCCCCAAGTTGAGGGTGGCAATATTTTGAATTCCAATCAGTACGACGCTATGAATGGTTCGCGGAGGCTGATTAGTTAGGTAAACTTCACGCCAAGTTTGTAGCAAACCAGAGATGGCAGCTTGCGGAGTGCCGTCAAATTCGTCGATAATTAAGACAAGGCGACGGTTAGGAAGTAATTTAACAAGTTGCCTAAAAAAGTCACGCAGTGCTAAAATATCAGTTGGCAAGTGATTGATTAGTTGTTGAATCTTTGTGAGTTGAGCTTCTCCATTTCCCTCATTTTGTAACGTAGTTATCAAGTGTTGAACAATATCTTCACTAAATGCTGAGAAAAAACCTTCTACGGGTGCGTTCTCAAAGGCTTCAAAAGTGAAAGTGAGCGGCAAATAATCTGGTTTTTCATCCAACACTTCTGCAAGCTGCCGCAATATCGTCGTCTTGCCCATTTGTCGTGGCGCGTAGATGGTAAAATAGCTTCCTTGCTCAATTTGTGTGACAATATCTGTAAGCAATTCGCTGCGGGATACAATATAGTGTTGGAATTTGTTGACAGGACCGTAGGTATTAAAGTAACGCATGGTTCACCTCGCTAAGTTTTTATTTTTTATTATTTTATCATAAGTGCTCAGTGCCAAATCCACACTGCCTTCCACCAGTTCCGCGACGGCACCGAAATCAAAATCCATCGGAGTCATTTGCCCGGCAAATTGTATGAGTTGATTGACTGGCATTTTTAATGGGGGCGGTAATTGTGGCACAAAACCCACTCGTGCGAGTACCTTTTGCCGATGACGGCGTG
>JBDLJY010000363.1:0-6412 GCA_039714115.1 Pseudomonadota bacterium
GGGGATTTTGTGTTTGATCTGCGGTAAATATTCTTGCAGGACGCTCCGCGTCAATGCCATTAAGTTAAGGATAAATGATTGATTTTGAAATAAAAACATCTGTGCAGGACGGGTTTTTTTCGTTGTGTGGAGCTTAAGGAGCGGAGCGGATTTCCCGAAACCATCGACTGAGTTTCGGGCAACTCGTAGGGGCAATCCCTTGTGGTTGCCCTCGCTTGCGAGGTTCAATCCGCTCCATTCCCGAAACAACAGAATCCCTTATGGTATAAAGCGGGTTTATCATACTGGCATTGACGCGGAGCGTGGGAACGAGGACAAAGATGCTGAGAGAAAAATATCATTGTGCCTTTTTTATCCTTATTAACATCCAGATTATTCTCCGTGTATAACTTCAAAAGTTTCTCTCTGAATGCCACTTTTTCCGTCACATATTTTACACAAGCATCGATTTCGGGAACCGATTTATAAACGGGCTTCTCATCGAACTCTTCCAGCAACAAAGTGATGATTTGTTCTCTCGTCAGATCATCCTCGGTTTCCAAAGCGTTCCACACGGTGGGATTGATGATTGATCTTGGAATACAATCACTCACCCAGTGCCGGTTTTCCGGCAAATCCGATTTGCATTTGTACATGATCCATTTGTCATCCGAAGTCAGCACGTAAAAAACATAGCCTTCGTTACCTACAATATAATCCCCCTCCTTTCGGCTTTCGGCTCTGGCTTTGTAGCGCATTTTCTCATAGAGCCCTACGATGTCGGCATCTTCTCCTAAATTGGCCACTGGAGCACTGTTTTTACCAAAACCCCAATTATCATCAGGTGTATGTATCGAAGCATCGGTCTGATTAATGGCAAATAGGAGTCTCATACCTAACCACATGAAGATTTTTGTTACCATAAAGTTCATAAGAGAAAGAAAATTTCTCATACAATTCTGTTCTGCCGGAATATCCTCTATCTCCGGATACTTTGCCAGCATTTCTTTCCACAGTTCCACGAACGGTTGGCGCCTTTTGTTCTCCAGAACGGCACTCAAGCGGGTTTTGTAAGTCGTATAATATTGACCCAATTCGTCCTTATAGAAATATTGACAGATATTGCTACCGTCCCATTTTTCGTAAACCCTGACGGCTTTATGCTTTGGAAACTTGTATTTTATCGCCGCAGAGCCGCTGGTTGTAAAAGGATAGTAAAGTTTGGGAGTGCAATAGATTCGCTGGGGTTCAACTTCCGTCCCATTGACTTTCCATATAACTAAAGTACCGTAGGTGTAGCCCAATGCCATTAAGTTAAGATCCATAATCAGGCTGACATGTATCCAAAACCCATGACGTTGTAAACTCAAGGGCGTCGAAAAATTCACCTGACATGTTTTTGACACCTGTCAGGTTTGTCTTAACTTAATGGCATTGAGGTGTAGCCAGATTGGGTGCAGATGACACCTTCTATGGTATTTCCCTTATTGAAATTATCCGCCACATTGAAGATATCCAGTGTGGATTCTTCAACTTGGAGACTAGAGGCGGTTTGGGACAACATTTTTGCATTGGTTATCATATCACTTCTGTTTTTTGACCCATTTGACAAATTTCATAATTTTCGGCTCAGCCATCAGTTTATCAAAAGTGTTGAAATTTTTTCCCAGTTCCTTTTCAGCGTAGCTTTGATGAATGAACTTATGGCAATCGGAGCAAAGCTCTGCTCCTCTTTTATTCATTTCTTCTCTGGAAAATTTTTTTTTAAACCATTTATTGGTATGGCATGTTTTGGGAATTAAATGATGAAAAGTCAGTTTCCTTTCTCGACCACACATTTCGCAAATGCCTATTTTTAGATTCATTTTACTCTGAGTTCAAGTTTTTTGTCGATTTCTCAGACGAGATTTAAGAAATCCTATTTTTTTAAAAAATAGGATTTCTCAGACGAGATTTAGCCGAACCTCAATGGCATCAAAATGTTGTGCAATATTTGGATTCATGGATTGGAGCCTATTTACCCTCTTTTTTTTTGAGGAGAGACAAATATGACCGCTCTGCTGAACGTGACTTCGCGGAAAGCAAACCTGCTCCAGCAAAATTATCGGTTTTGACTTATCAATCAAAGGATAGGAAACTTCATAACCGCGCAAACACAAAATCCAGAAATCCCCCCGGAGCGTGTAACACCGGCACCTGACTACCGCTCTTGCAGCATCCGCCATTTCACCACGCTTGATTTACGCCAACGATTTCGCTGTTGTTGCGCGGGGCAAAAAATAATAATCCCCCTCCTCGTTGACACCATGTCCAGCGAGGATAGCATAAGATAAATATTGAACGCACAGATAAAGCAGAACCTTGTATTAAATCCGTAACAGGCATAAAATAACCTTGTATTTTTTACAAAGGTGCGACAATTATGCATAGGCAACAGCTTTCTTATCTAAGCGAATGGATCAAAGAGAAACATCGTAAACCGCTTGTCATCAGGGGTGCTAGACAGGTAGGCAAATCCACCTTAGTGCGACTGTTATCAGAACAATGTGAGCTTGAGCTTGTAGAACTCAATTTTGAGCGAAATCCTGAATTAGTCAGTCTCTTTAAATCTAACGATCCGGCTAAAATCATCCAACTGGTTTCGCTACAAACGGGACACATTATTCGACCCGGCTATAGCTTGCTTTTTCTGGATGAACTACAGGCAGCAGCAAAAGCCATTGTGTCGCTTCGATATTTCTATGAAGAATTACCACAACTGCATGTCATCGCTGCTGGTTCCTTACTTGAGTTCACCCTCTCTCAAGCCGCCTTTTCCATGCCCGTCGGTCGGATTGAATACCTGCATCTTGGTCCCATGACTTTTGAGGAATTTCTGCCCGCCGTCGGTGAAGCGGCACTCGCAGATTTTTTGAAACATTACCAAATCAATGCAGAAATCCCCCAGCCCCTCCATGATAAATTGATGGACCTTGTCAGGATATACTTCATCACTGGTGGTATGCCTGAGTCCATCAAGGCTTACGTTGAGGACAGAACCTTCCAAGCCAGCGAAAAAGCCAAACAATCCATTCTCTCCACCTATCGGGATGATTTTGGAAAATATGCCTCATTCACGAAACATGACTTGATTCGTCAGGTTTTCAATAAAATACCCACTTTGATTGGCAACAAATTCAAATACAGCCAGATTAGCCGCGAGAACAAATCCGTGAATATTGCCACTGCCTTAAACCAACTTTGTTTAGCAAGAGTGGCTTGGAAAGTATTTCATAGTGCGGCGAACGGTGTACCTTTAGGTGCTGAACAAAATGACCGTTTTTTTAAGGTTCTATTCTTAGATATTGGCCTAGTCTCCACCAGCCTCGGACTGAATTACCTAAACCTTATGAAAGTTGACGAACTGGACTTCATCAATAGCGGCAGCCTCGCTGAACAGTTTGTGGGTCAGCACCTGCTCTCTTCCAAAATGCCTTACGAGGAACCGAGCCTCTACTACTGGGCACGGGAAAAGAAGTCTTCGTCCGCAGAACTGGACTATGTTATCAGCTTGGGCCAGCAAATTATCCCAATAGAGGTAAAAGCTGGTAAAACGGGCCAGATGAAATCTCTCCATCTTTTTCTTTCAGAGAAACAACGAGATTTAGCAGTGCGTTTCAACTCTGCGCCCCCTAGCCAAATGGATGCCACCACCAAATTGCCTAATGGTGTCAGTGTGCGTTTCAAGTTTCTATCACTGCCACTTTACTTGGTTGGGCAATTGTGCCGGCTGCTCAGTTGAGAGGTTTCATATCTCATTTCGTGCTCCTATTTGGAGCAGGAAAATTACACTGGCTGTTGACATGAGTCCACTTAAGCTCAATCATCGTCGTAAACCAATCCATATAAATGAAGAAAAAATTGATGATGTTACTGAATATATATCGTTGCACAGCAGTCTAAAAAAGATGGAATAATTTAACTACAGGGATAATCAAACGGCAGGGAGAAGTCAAAACATTAATATTTATTCCGTTTTGTCTATGAAAAGCTGGACACTTAAAAGATTTTGACTTCTCCCTGCCGTTTGACTAATCCCTGTAGTTTTTTCGGCACCTTGAAGGAACTTAAACAATTAGAAAAGCTCTTTAAAGGACAAAAGCCGCGTGTCTATAAACAAGCAGATGCCACCGAAGCTGTGCTACAAAGCCTTAATAAACAAGGCGTATTAGCCAAATATCGTTATTTGGTTTTTTCGGCACATGGCTACCTTAGCCCCAATGCCAGTATGATAAACCCCCCAAAATCAGACCTGCCAGTATCCAAAACCCATGACGTTGTAAACTAAATAAAAAATTAACCTGACAGGTTTTTGATACCTGTCAGGTTTGTCTTAACTTAATGGCATTGTACCTTAGCCCACATGTGATTAACTAAAATCAGATTTTTTAAAAAAATATGATTTTTAACTATCAGTGATGGATACTTGCGTCTCATCACGCTGGCATCACTACCAGAATTAGGTGATAAAATCAGTCTGATATTGATTGATGAAGTTGAAGACGGGCTTGATCCTCATATTTTACCGGACTTAATTGAGAACATAGAGCAATTAGCCCAGTTAATTATGACATCACATTCCCCTGTTTTAGTGAATCGGTTTCAAGCGGAGCAAATACGTTTTGTCGCTCGCAACACAAATGGTGCGGCTATTTCAGTCGGATTTGATGAAATCAATGAGATACAAAAATATTTTGAATATCAAGGCACGGAGAAATTTTATGAAAATACTCCCGACTGAGCCAGAGCTCATAAGGGGAAAAAGGAACGCGCCCATAACCAGAAACAGTTTATCAGTATTCCATTATATATTTATTTATTAATTGTAACCTCCGATGTTTGTCAAACTTCGGAGGTTTAAATAACTTTCACTGAAACTTGCAGTAAATTATACTATAATGATAGAGAGGTGTCTAAAATGCACAGGATCGTCTATATAGGAGATAGCTGAGGACAGTAATTGTCCAACAAAATTTAGTGGTAAAAAGTAAAGTATTACCCATCATAAGTGTTTATATAGCTTACTTATAAAAGGAGAATGAAATATGTGTTTTAAATCTCCCCGAAACACCTTGTACAAGGTGTTGTTAGCAATAATCTCCATTGGGAGCCTATTCTCGCCAGCAGGATACGCGGAGGTATCGACATCAGAACTTCAACGGATGTACATCAATTACTTAATTGGTGAAGGTTACAAACCCAAGCTAGATCGAGATGGAGATGTCCAGTTTATGTATGAAGGCGAACCGTACTACATAGACGTGAGCACAGATCCTTATTTTTTTAGGATTGTTTTAATAAAAAAATGGTCTATTGAAAGCGAACCGGAAAGACAAAAAGTCCTTGTTACAGCGGCTCATTCTAATGCAACCGTAAAAGTAGCAAAGGTTTTTACTATTGGAGATCATGTTTGGTTTTCTAATGAGGTATTTGTCTCAAAACCAGAACAATTTAAGGGGATATTTAAGCATTCAATGTCAGCACTACAGATAGTTAAAAATGTCTTCATAAAAAAAATGAGAGAATAAAACTCTCAACAAGATGCTTTAACTGGGAGAACACAGTGATAAAAAATCGCATTATTGTTAATTTCATACCGTTATTGATTATCTTGGTTAACGGGTGTAGCTCAAATCCCATATCACAGGCATCCGTGGTTGGAAAGCCAACCCTTGCCCCGCCGGCAAACGTGGCTCAATCGGAGTTGGAAGAATTTCGTCAACATAATGGGAGTTCCGCCGGTAAAATGTTAATGGCGGAAGACTCTCTTCAAAAGAGGTATATTAGTTACCTAATTGAAGAGGGCTACAAACCAACAATGGATGAATATGGAGATGTTGAATTCAAATATGAAGGTGAACAATACATTATTCTCGTTAGCGAGAATGATCCTGAGTTCTTCAGAATTGTTCTACCCAATATCTGGTTTATTGAGAGCAAAAAAGAAAGACAAAAAGCCCTTGTTGCCGCTGATTATGCTACAGCAGAAATAAAAGTGGCGAAGGTTTTAGTTGTCGGAGATCAGGTTTGGGTATCTCTTGAGCTCTTTATCTCAAAACCAGAACAATTTAAGGGGATATTTAAACGTTCAATGTCAGCACTACAGGCTGCTACAAAGGCATTTGTAGAAAAAATGAGACAATCGCTTTCAGGTGGTATTTTAATGGTCTTTTGAGCCGTTCAATCTGAATATATTCATAAGACGTCATCAATTTTAAGATTGCCGATAGCCTGGTGCGTGGCAATTGTAACCTCCGATGTTTGTCAAACTTTGGAGGTTTAAATAACTATCACTCCACAAAATCCATTTCATCTCCCATTTCCCCCATTTTCATAGCGTAATTCACTTGAGCTAAGTGAATAGCTGTCTTCAAAGGTTGCGAGCTGATTTAAC
>JBDLJY010000364.1:0-6399 GCA_039714115.1 Pseudomonadota bacterium
ATTTTTTCGGTTTATCATTGGCCCGAAGTATTGAGGGATCTTATTTTTTTTTTACAATGTCCAAGCCCAGTAATATTTAAATAAAATCAATCATTTATCCTTAACATCCCAATTATCAACGCGGAGAAAAGCGTTTCACTCATTTCTGAAGAAACTCTATTTATCAGTTATTTACTACAAGATAATGAAGTTCTAGTTTTTACCCTAGACAACACCAGCAAGCTTCAAGCTTATAACTTAGGAAAAATTCCTAACCTTGATCAAACCCTGAAAACCTATAATGAATTGTTGGGTGAAAAATGCACTGTCAAGCAACTGCGTACACGAGAATGTGGGCACAAATATGTTTGGCAAATCAAAGATGGCAGTTTCATTATCGGTGACAAACCCGCTCGCGAGAAAAAACTAAAACCAAAAAAGGTTAGCCATTTAGATCAAATCAGCCGCTACTTAGCACAACAACTACTCGAACCAATCAAAGATCGTTTACACAGCAAAAAACGTTGGATAATTTCTCCAGACGGAGCGCTGGCACTGATTCCCTTTGAGAGCCTTATTTTAGATTTAGAAAAGCAACCCGTGATTGCCACCCACGATATCAGCTACGTGCAATCGTTGTCCATACTCGCGCTACTCAAACAACGCGAAGAAATCTACCAAAGCCGTGAAAACCGAGGAACGTTGCTGGCGATGGGCGATGCGCGATACCAATTGCCGGGCAAAAGCATAAACCGTCAAACCTGCAACAAAGCCAAACGTGCCCCCAACTTTGACCTCGAAACCATGCTCACGCGCAACCACGCCGATCCACAACGCTACCAACGCGCCTTCAAAGCCTTAGACATCACTTGGTGCAATCTCCCCGGAGCCGAAAAAGAACTCGCCGACTTAGAAAAACTCTTCAGGGACAAACAAACACTTATCTTAAAAAAAGACCAAGCCACCGAAACCAAGCTCCAAAGCCTCAACCAAAACGGGACACTGACGCACTACCGCTACCTGCTGTTCTCCGCGCACGGTTATCTAAGTCCAGATGCCCCAGCCTTATCAGCCATTGTCTTAGATCAACTCAACAAAACGGCAAACACTGATGGCTTTGTCACCGCCAGCGAATGGCCGAGCTACGACTTAAAAAGCGACTTGATGGTATTATCCGCTTGTCAAACCGGCGTGGGAAAGCTCATGCGCGGCGAAGGAGTGATGGGATTACCTTATGCGTTTTATGTAGCTGGCAATAAAAACACCCTAATGACGTTATGGTCAGTTTTGGATGACAGCACTGCAAAATTTATCACCAGTTTTTTTAAAAAACTCAAAAATGGGATGGCTCAAATTGACGCTTTAACCGCAACCAAGCGGGAATTTCTGAACAGTAAACAGTATAAACGGCCCTTGTATTGGGCACCGTTTGTGTTATATGGGATTTAGCACAAATAGCAACAAGCCAGGTAGCCCACCATTCACCATAATGTGGGTTTCGGTGCGCTATCAAAAATAAAATAACAAGCGTAGCCAAGTAGGTTGAGTGTGGCAGCCTTCATGTCCTCATCATAATCAATGACAACAATGCCAAGTACACAGTCTGAAAACCGGATCGCCAGATTTTTTGCCCATTTTCTTGTATTGCGCGGTGTGTGATGTCGCGTGAGATGCGGGGGCTTTGGGGAGTTGTTGGTGCGGGATTGGGTGGGTGTTTGTTAAAAAGCTTGTCCCGAAGCCTGTCCCGACGCTAGGAGGGATCTGAGGGATCAGGTGTTTTGAAAAAATGTTGGTGGTATGGGGTGGAGACGTGATAGAATTGGTACTGAAAAAACACTTGTAGTGAGCAAAAAAAGTCGGTGTGTCCAAGATAATTATGATCGGCATTGCTCAAACGCTAGAGCGTTAAAACTAGAAAATAGGAGAGGGTATTAAAGCCAAAAGTATACCTAGAAACTTCTATCCCGAGCTATCTTACAGCTTGGAGAAGCAGAGATATTGTTGTCGCAGGTAATCAGGAGACAACTAAGGATTGGTGGACACGTCGAGGAGACTTTGAATTGTTTATCTCGGTGTTTGTTCAGAATGAAGTATCAGCCGGTGACACTGAGGCAGCAAAATTAAGGATGCAAGCACTGGAAGGGATTCCTGAAATTGAAATCAATGAAGAAGTAAACCTGATTGCAGAGCGGTTATTGTCTCAAGCTTCTTTACCTCTTAAAGCTAAGATTGATGCGTTACACATTGCAGCTGCGACTATTGGTGGCATGGATTATTTGCTAACATGGAATTGTACGCACATTGCGAATCCAGTGCTGAGGGAAAAAATAGAGTCAGTTATTCGTTCATTTGGCTATAAACCACCGGTGATATGTACACCGCAAGAACTTTTGGAGGCTTGAAAATGACAACAAGTCCAATTCTCGATGAAATTCATAAGATTCGTCTAGATTATGCGGAGCGTTTTGGTAACGATCTACATGCTATATGCCAAGATGCGCGGCAAAAACAAGGACGAGATGGGCGGCAAGTGATTCCAGCAAATCCTAAACCGGCATCAAATCTTTCCCACAATAAGTAGGTAACGCATAAGCACTGTGCGGAGATGTGATAGAGTGAATGCTCAAAGCGTCAATGTCATGTTTATGCGCCGCGAGAATGCGTGCTTTTAATAGGTATTGTTATGGTAGGTATATTACAGTCACTTCAATACCTCTAGGAAAGTTATTTAGTGACCGGTTTATTGCTCTGCCGGACGGGGATCTCGACGGGAGGAGAGAACTTCCCCGTCCGGCATAATATTTTAATACAATCAATCATTTATCCTTAACTTAATGGCATTGTACTAAGGCTGCCTCAGCAGAACCAGCCGCCGCCGCGATTCACACGGTACGAGCCTGTAGAGGGGCCACTCGGATCACTAGAGAGGCTGTTACTATAGTAGTGACTACTATATATATCGTACACCCACTCCCATACATTCCCTACAGTGTCATATATACCAAAGGAGTTGGGCGCAAACGAACCCACAGGGCAATGCCATTAAGTTAAGCCCCCAAAAGAAGACCTGCCAGGTTTCCAAAACATGGCAGGTCGTTGTAAGTTAAGGTAAAAATTAACCTGACAGGTTTTTTACACCTGTCAGGTTTGTCTTAACTTAATGGCATTGACCCACAGGGGCAGTATATTCCCAACGGTCTTTACCTTTGGCTAAACCACTACAACAGCTATCAGCACCATAATTAGCGTATTCATGAGAGCAATGCCATTAAGTTAAGACAAACCTGCGGGGAGACTAATACCCTTGGTAATTTTTCGTAGGGGCAATCCTTTATGGTTGCCCTATCAACGACCTGCTGGGTATGGGTCTCCCAGCAGGTCTGAATTTTAGGGGTTTATCATACTGGCATTGATTCAGGAGAGGCGGTGTTACCCCACCAATACTTAGTTTCCGTCCCAGCTCGCGCCGCATACTCCCATTCGGCTTCAGTAGGCAAGCGATACTTTTTACCGGTTTGCTGACTTAACCACTGGGTATAAGCCACTGCATCATGCCAAGAAACATTAATCACCGGACGATTGCCACGCCCCCAACCCAAATCAGATGGCTTTTCTCTACCCGTGGCTTCAGCAAATTTGTCATATTCCGCAAACGTCACCTCATAACGCCCCATCGCAAACCCTTGTCTAATAGACACCCTATGCACTGGTTTCTCACTATTCCAACCCCCGCCCTGAATATCTCCCATACGAAAAGAGCCGGCAGGAATCCACACCATTTCTGGCCCAAAGCTGCCATCCTTCAAACGATCTTGGAACACTTTGCCCCCATCTTCAACTTTAGAAGGACTCACTAACCAAACCACTAAAAAAACCAGACTCAATAGTCCCACACCACCCCAAACCCATCGCTGTACCTGTCGTGGCTCATCAATTTTGTCTTGGCGAGCCGGTTTATCTGGGGGCAAATCAACCAAGCAATTGTTTTTCTTACAATACTCTAAAATATATTGACGCGCCTCATCTTGGACTAAACCAACGTCCACAGCTTTTTTCACAAGATGCTGATATTCTTGAAAAGCAATCTCTCCACTTGAGCCCACCACATCAATCAGCTCATTTAATTGGGCAAAGCGTTCTTGCGCCAAAATGGCATCATAAGCCTTCCGCATTTCCGACGTTTTAAAAATATTTTGGCACTGCCGTTTGGTTTATCCTTTCTTATGGGTTAACTTGGCGTTTGATTCGTTGTTTAACATTAGTTGTACTCACCACCCAATGCCAACAATCTTGGACTCATATTTAGTACAACTAATTAAGAAATAAACGAATTGAGTTATTTTTGTTAAATTATTTTATTTATCAATGAGTTGCACAAATAAAAAACCAATATATCTGGGGGCGCTGCCCCCATACCCCAATGCCATTAAGTTAAGGATAAATGCCCGCAATCGTGGTATTCTGAGTCCAAGACCTATGTTTGATGAGACTACGCCCAAACTAAAGTTTGGACTCCTAAATACCTTAACTTAGGAACGTGCATAAAATAATTTAGTCAACTTCAAAACAAGACCTGGCAGGCTGATCATAACAAAACCTGCCAGGTCAAAGTAAAATACAGACCTGGTTACGCTTTTGACCTGCCAGGTTTGGTTTTAACCTGGCAGGTCTTGTTTTGACTTTGGTTTTGACTTGAAGAAGTTATTTCATGCGCGATCCTTAATGGCATTGCCCCATACCCCCGCACGAAAAGGGCAAAGGGCACAAGGGCCAGAGGGTAAAGTGCTAACGAGTCCGCGCCACGGACAACACCACCCGAAAGCCAAGATCGTTGTTCGGCTCGACCGAGAAGCTCTCGTTGCGATTGGCAGTACGGGCATCCCTCGGGAAGTCGTTCCACGAACCGCCACGCAACACTCGGCGGCTTTCATCGTCTCCATTCCAAACCTGACCATCAGTCGGTGCGCCATCATAGCTACCATGCCAAGAATCAGCACACCACTCCCATACGTTCCCAACAGTATCATATATACCAAACTGGTTGGCTTTAAAGGAACCCACAGGTGCAGTATATATCCAAGAGTCTTTACCTTTGGCTCTATCATAATTAGCGTATTCAGGAGAAGCGGTGTTACCCCACCAATACTTAGTCTCCGTCCCAGCTCGCGCCGCATACTCCCACTCAGCTTCAGTAGGCAAGCGATACTTTTTACCGGTTTGCTGACTTAACCACTGGGCATAAGCCACCGCCTCATGCCAAGACACATTAATCACCGGACGATTGCCACGCCCCCAACCCAAATCAGATGGCTTTTCTCTACCCGTGGCTTCAGCAAATTTATCATATTCCGCAAACGTCACCTCATAACGCCCCATCGCAAACCCTTGTCTAATAGACACCCTATGCACTGGTTTCTCACTATTCCAACCCCCGCCCTGAATATCTCCCATACGAAAAGAGCCGGCAGGAATCCACACCATTTCTGGCCCAAAGCTGCCATCCTTCAAACGATCTTGGAACACTTTGCCCACCGTCCCATTAACGGGCACCAGCTGTTCTTCAAACTGAGCCAAACTAGGAGAGTCAGGATTAACGCGCCGTAAACTTTCCAAATACCTCTTGACTTTATCGACTTGTTTACCCTTCTTAGCTTGTGCTATCCAACTCACATAACGCTCTTCAATATTCTTTAAACCCCTCAAGGCTTCCGCATTGCTGGGATCTGTTTTTAACACCTCTTTATAACAGTCCAAAGCGGTACCACCTGAGCCAGTTGTCAAGCGATTCCCCTCAAAATGCGCTTTGCAAGTTGACAATAAACGGGAGAGTTTTTCGGCATCAGGCGGCACGGATACTTGATCCTTCTCTTTTTCTAATTCTAATTCGGCTTGTTGTTGTTTCAACTTCTCCTGTTGCAGTTTCAAAGCCGCTTTTTGTTTTTCCAATTCCGCTTTTGCGGCTATTTGCTCTTGAGCCTTGGCTTCTGCATTCAATTGTTGCAGTTTCAAAGCCCCCTCTCGTTTTTCCAATTCCGCTTTTGCGGCTATTTGCTCTGGAGTCAGGGCTTGGCTAACGCCATCCTCAACTTTATAAATACTCACTAACCAAACCGCTAAAAAAACTAAAAAAACCAGACTCAATAGTCCCATACCACCCCAAACCCATCGCATTTGGGGATTGGGTTTGTCTGGGGGCAATTCAACCAAGCAATTGTTTTTATTACAATACTTTAAAATATATTGACGCGCCTCATCTTGGGCTAAACCAACGTCCATAGCTTTTTTCACAAGACGCTGATATTCTTTAAAATTCATTTTGCCGCTTGAGCCCACCACGTCAATCGCCTTATTTAATTCGGCAAAGCGTCGTGGCTCATCAATTTTCTCTTGGCTCGCCGGTTTGTCTGGGGGCAAATCAAC
>JBDLJY010000365.1:0-6363 GCA_039714115.1 Pseudomonadota bacterium
TGCATAAATGGATCAACAAGTGCGGTAAATCCGGCAATAAATACCAATATACAAGCATTTATCAATAATAATCTAAGAGTAAATGTTTTATACATATCAACCTCAGAAGTTAAAATACAAAAATTCAGAAAATGTACTTAGATATAGAACCGAAATGACTAATAAAACCGGTTGCGCTACCAAGTAAAGTAAATTAGGTTTAAACGCTTGCATTAGTTCAATAGTGTTTTTAGCTATAAATGCAATTGCACCACAACATAAAATCATAACGACAATATCCAAACTCTCTCGTGGAAATTCTATGATTGCAAAAAACGGCTGTTCAAATTCTATTCCACTGAAACCAAACATGCCTTTCAACACTTTAATTACATCCTCCCATTCTGTAGCTCGGAAGACCACAAAAGAGATATTAACGAAGTTAAAAGTGACAAACCAAGCTAAGAACTTAGACATCTTGAATTTTAGGCGGCGCCAATAATGATTGATTATTAACGCTATACCATGCATGGCACCAAATAACACAAAAGTCCAAGCCGCTCCATGCCAAAGTCCTGCAATAAACATAGCCAAAAAAGTTGCTATCATCGAATTGGTAAATGTGATTCGCGGCATTGACTTAATGATAGGAGTATAAATATAGCTCGTAATGAACCTAGACAGGGTGATATGCCATCTTTGCCAGAAGTTGATTATATTAGTAGCTTTATAGGGACTATTAAAATTAATAGGAATTTTAATATTAAACATAAGAGCTATGCCGATAGCCATATCGGTATAACCACTAAAGTCAAAATAAAGTTGGAAGGTATAAGATAAACTCGTAGCCCATGCAGCCAAGAAGTTAAGTGTTTGAGCTATATCAAAGCCACGACTAGCCCAAACAGCAAAACTGTCAGCAATCACTACTTTTTTGAATAATCCGATTGAAAAAACAAATAATCCGATTGAAAAATTTTTAGGATTAAATAATTTATTGTGAAGACTTTTAAACTGGGGCATCATTTCTTTATGATAAACGATAGGCCCCGCAATCAGTTTAGGAAAAAAGGACACAAACAGAGCGTAATCAATAAAACGTCGTTCTTTGATTAATCCTTCGTAAACATCTACTAAAAAGGCTATCTGCTGTAGGGTAAAAAAACTAATGGCTAAGGGTAGAGCGAGATTTAGCAGATCAAATTTTGTACCAAAGACAAAGTTGACATTATCAATAAAAAAGTCCATATACTTAAAATAGGCTAACAGCCCAATATTGAACACAATGCCAACAATAAAAATTAGCTTTTTAGCAATTATATTTTTATGTTGCTTATCATACTCCAGTATTTTGTTAGCGATAATATAGTTAAACAAAATAGAGCTAACTAAAATTGGTAAATAGACAATATTCCACCAACTGTAAAAAAACAGTGAAGCACAGACAAGCCATACTTTGCCAGCCAAAATAAGACGAGCATGGTTGAGTAGAAAATAACCTATCAGTACTATAGGTAAAAAAGCAAAAATAAAAACGTGAGAATTGAATAGCATATTAGTATATCATACCGCCAGTGACTGGAATATTAACTCCAGTGATATAGTCTGATTCATTTGAAAGTAAAAACTTGACTAGAGGAACAATATCCTCTGGGAGAGCATTGCGTTTTAGTGGATGTTGTTGTGCTGTTAATTCAACAAGTTTTTTAGGTATTTCTGATAAGAAATCAGTTTCTACCATACTAGGGGATACCGCATTAATTGTGATCTGTTTGGTTTTGTATTCGCTAGCAAGTGCCTTCAAAAGTCCCAAAAGAGCATATTTGGCAGTCACGTAATGTGCCATAGCCAAAGGCGGTACTCCGAATATAACGCTGCTTAACATGAAAACAATTTTCCCAGACTTAGCTTTCGCCATTTTCGGCAAAAATATGCCTAAAATCGTGGCAATAGCACCCACTTGAATATCAAGATGGTACTGAAAATCTTGCCAACACAGTTTGTTGAATCGTATATGGGTTAATTTGGGAGCAGAAAGATGAACAATTTTATTTGGAAAATAACATTCAGCCTCTACCCCTTCAATTAACGCTTTTATCCCAGTTTCAGTACCTAAATCAGCAGCTATTGAGACAATTTGGCCGGAAACCTCTGCTGCTATTGTCTCAATTTTTTCTTTGTTTTTATGGTAATGTGCTAAAATAACAGTGTTTTCATTAGCCAGTTGGCGAATGATAGCACCGCCCATATCTGATGAAGCACCTATTATTAATATATAATCTTTATACATTGATACCTACTTTTATTTTGGCTTTGGAAACTTTTTTGCCTTGCTGGTTGTTAATATGCGCCTTGATTTCAATTTGTCCTAATATAGTATGTATATACTTTACTTCACCGTAAACCGTCAGCCGATCTCCCGGAAAAACCGGATGGTGGAACGTTATGTCCACACCTTGCAATAAAGCGTACTTGCCCGGGAGATAAACGCCTACGAGTGTGGAATAAAAGGAGGCGGTGAGCATCCCATAAACCACTTTGTTGACAAAGCCTTTTTCGAGCGCAAATGCTTTATCAGTGTGGAGTGGATTGATATCTCCACTCATCACCTTGAACTGTTCCATCATTGATTCAGTTACGATTACTTCAAAGGAGTGGCTTAAACCTAGACCAATATCCGTTAATGTATAACTGTTCATGGGTTGATTTTCTGCTTGATTAAATCTACAAATTCGCCCACATTTTTTAGAGAGTCTATCTCCCCTAATGCAAACGAAATTTTAAACTCTTTTTCTATGGCAACGACTAAGTTTATGTGTGCCAACGAGTCCCAATCTTCTACATTATTAGCATTGCTTTCAGCTCCTATTTCAAGTTCTTCGTTATCCAGTACATCTCGGAAAATGTTTTGCACTTTTGGCATTATTTCAGCATTTGTCATGTGATCACCTCTATTAATTGATTTTGATTTTCATACTTCTCTGGAAGCTTATAACGCCACACACTGTCTCCGTTTTCTGCAAGTGAAACACACTCAAATCCCATGTCACGATATAATTCGCTCACCATTTTGTTTTTAACCGTTTTATAGTAGTAGCCATAAATTATGGTAATACCACGTTGGTGTGCTGCTTGGACTAGTTGATCCAACATGGCTTTTTCCATACCGCGTTTTAATACCCGACAACTCATTAGCCACAAATCAATATGAAGTTCTTTTCCCTTAATTGCAGTTATGATTATCGTGATAAGTCCATTGTCACCAAACTTATCTTTTAGTCTGCCATAGATGCTTATATAGTTAGTGTCATTGGCAATGGCTTCGATTTCAGCAAGTGAATAACGTTTGGTAGTGAGATTAAATTGATTAGTTTTGTTGGTAAGTTGAGCTATCCTCTCCAGATATACGGGTACAAAAGCTTTTATTTCTGCCACCATTTCTAGTGACTTAAGAAATTCGTCGTAATTGTTATAACGGGCTTCCACCTCTTGACGTTTGAGATTTTCCGTGTAGTAGCTGTTCCGCTGTAGATCGTCTTTTGAAATAGATAGCGTCTCAAAATAACCCGTTTTATCTAAAACATCAATATATTTAGCAACGTTGTTTCCGATATCGGGCACTGCAACTTCTGGTATCATATCTTGAACAATTTGTCGTTCAGCCGGGTTGTCATCCACAAAGACTAGGCTATCAAGACCAATATTAATAGTTTCAGCAATGTGCTTGATATTTTCGTGTTTTGGATTCCAGTTAGCTTGGAAAGCTGTAAAATCATCTAATTTAAGAATGGTATCTGGGTGGAAAAAACCCGCCTTGGCATTATCCAACTCGTTCTTAGAGCAGACTGCCAAAATAATGCCTCGCTGTTTGAGTTCTTTTATATATTGCTGAAAATCAGTATAAGCTTCCGCCTCTGCTGTTTCTCTCCCAAGCTTGATAGCATCTATTCCGTCATCTCCAATGATGCCGCCCCATAGTGTATTGTCTAAATCTAACACCAGACATTTCTTGCTATTACCGTAGCTCGCTTTGATAAGCGATGCTATGTTATGGGTTAGTAGGGGAATTGCTTCATAATTCATCGCATATTTGTATGCGTACCAAAAATTTTTGTCGTACCACCGCTCCAGTCCAAACCAAGAAGCCAAATAGTTAATATCGTTAATGTATAAGTTCTTGCAACTACGAGCATATTCTGCAAAATGCTGGTTTAGCTGTGTTAGAAAATGAGTTCTGCCATGAATATCAGAAAAGTCTAGGTTGCCCAGTGTTCTGTAATAGGGCAGTTCAAAGTTATTCTGAATAATTGGGCAATGGTATGTTGCTTCGATTCTCTCCCAAAGTGTAGTGAATTTAGCAAATTCCTTTTGGAGCAGTTGTGCAACACTATCTGACTCCTCCTGAATTGTAGGGAAGTTTGATATATTGACGCTAGAGGTGTGTATATAAATCGTTTCAGGCGCGAACTTATCTAGTTCATTATTTTCAAACATGATATCTTCATAATATTTACCATACTCAGATTCGTAAAACACAGGTTTAATGCCATCTTTTAGTAAGAATAGTTCTAAGATATCTTTAATTTCTGCTGTGGTTGAGCCGCCTATGATAGCGATACGTCGGTTCACTAAACCAGTATTTTTTAGAAGTTCGCGCTTTATTGAGCGTTTTTTTCTCAGTATGTAATGGGGATCAAATGGGTAATTAAGCTGATGTTTCATATATAACTCAAGTATTTTAAATATTCCTATTCTTGTAACCAAGAGACCGAAACATGACTTCTAAAAACGAATCTCCATAAATAGTCAAACGTGGGAAAATTTGTTGGTTATGAAGAGCAAACTTTTCATCCACCAGCACTATGTACTTAACTTTCTCTTTTTTTAAAAAGTCAATCTGTTCATGCCGGTAACTACCATTTGGAAAAGCATAAATGGATAAGGGCAATTTCAATACTTCTCGAAAGTATTTAAAACATTTACGAAAATCATCTTGAAAAAAGAGATTATCCTCAAATCCCATTGATTCGTGAGAAAACGAATGTACCCCAATTTCGTGCCTACCCGCAGCTTTTTGTATGTCATGTGCAGTCATCATGCGAGTCATCTGGAACTCTGGTGCCTTTTCCATCACAGAGGTAATTTCTTTCCACAATTCTTTACGTTCTATGCGTGGGCGATGCTTTAAAAAGCGGCTTATCTCTAAACCATATCGAATTTTACTATTCTCACTCTCATCATTTAGTCGGTAATTGAAGCCATGCAGGCGTATTTCATTTACAAGTTGACGTGGTGCAGAATTAAGAAAATCATAAAGTTGTATATTCCATGGTGGTAATCCACTTTCCACACATGAAGGAATAATGTTCATATTAGCTGCAATTCCATGCTTTTCCAAAAGTGGCATTGCGTATTCCACAAAATTATAGTAACCATCATCAAAGCTGAGAATGACATTAGGCTTCTTACTAATATCAGAAGACAACTCACGAAATAAAACGATATGAAAATGGTGCTTTAAAAAAACCAATAAATCTTCAAATATGTGAGGATGTAAAGGGTTCCAAAAAGGGTTAGTATGCGGAGATACTTGATGAAAATTTAAAATTACTAATAAATTCTGCTTGCCAATTTTCCGCAATAACCTGCTATCTAATTGAGTTAACTTAAGTAAAGCAAAAAAACTTTTTTTGAGTTGTTTTCTATTAAGTATCATCTTCATTTTTGAGTTAAAACAAGGTTCAAACGAGAGGACTGGTTTCGGTATTCTTGTCCGTCCAAAAAATACATTGAGTAATAACGCCTAAAATTTATCAATGCCTTCAACATCGCCCAACCATTCCATTCGATTGTGTAAAAAGTTTTACCTTTTCCAATACTTTCTTGTGGTACAGATGGAACCGTTTGTCCGTTTGCAAGTTTTTTTATGACTCTAATGTACAAATTATGTGCATGTTCCATAACTTTCCAATGCAATTCAACAAGCGTCTCTTGTCCTGTGAGAGGCGTTTGCTCTGTAGCGATAATGTTTCCACTATCTATTCCTTGATCTAACCACATGACCGTATTTCCGATTAGATGAAAGGATTGCTCAGCTAAACACCAATTCGTACAATTTGGACCACCTTTAATATAAGGAGAAATACCAGTGTGAAGATTGATTATTCCCTTTTTATTAGAAGCTAATTTAATAATTTGTTTTCCTACCAGATTAGTCCCTGACACAACAACAAGATCAGGCGCATATTTTTCAATCGCACGAACAGAGTCTAAATCATTGATATTATTAACTCGCAAGAGTGGTACATCTGGAAAAGTTGGATAACGAGTTTTGTAGGATTTTTGTAACTCTTGCCATGCAACTGCAAACGGATATCCTACCAA
>JBDLJY010000366.1:0-6268 GCA_039714115.1 Pseudomonadota bacterium
GGAGCGGAGGTGGGATAACATGGGGCTTCATCTTAAAACCATTAAAACCCCTCTCAACGACCACCATCAACCTTGTTCACCAAGCGTGGTGAAACTTTGGAAGTTGTCGGTTGTAAGAGAACGCTGAGGAAAACGGGGAAAGCGCCGGATAGAGCCCCATTATGATGAAGAATGGAAAAAAGCCACCTGCTTTTTTCATAAGCAAGAGGATGTTGATAAATGGGCTGATTTATTTGATAAGAGATTGTGTAGCTATGAGTGTTTAAAGTACATAAGCCTACTTTTGCAAAACGATGAACGCGAGATCGAACAAGCACTCTATCAAGCGGTAAAAATCAAAAAAATCCGCAATGTGCTTTGCTTGTTCAACAATCATAAATTCATCGCGGATATTCTCTATATGGCACCCCAAGCGCTACCCATCAAACAGCTAATCGAACTGGTCTCTACGAACAGGTTTACGATTGGCTAATCGAACTAACGGATAACATCTACCACAACCGAAATGGGTTTGCTGGCTCAATGCCATTAAGTTAAGCCAAACCTGCGGGGAGACTGATACCCCGCAGGGTCATTTCTAGAACGTCCAGTGTGCAATTTTTTGCCCACAGTGCCAATTTTCTGCGTCAGGCGGGATTCGATATTCATGTGAACATCTTCTAAAGCCTCTGACCAATCGAACTCTCCTTGTGCAATTTCTTGTTGAATTTCGCTTAAGCCTTTAACTAACAATTTGCGTGCATTCTGCCTCAGTCAAAACGCTAACATGAGCTAACATACGGGCATGGGCAATTGATCCCATGATATCGTATTCATATAAACGTTGATCAAAACTGACGGAGGCTGTAAACGCTTCGACAAAGGCATCCGTGGGTGCCGTAAAGTGACCACTCCAAGGTTTTTCTATGCTCATTTAGTTATCAGTTGTCAATAAGAAAAAAGTTTAATTTCAGATTTGTCACACGTCGAATATCTCAATCTCAACAGAATGCGATTTGGCATTGACTCCTGAGTACTATAGTGATTCTTACCATAAGTGCGATAAATTCAATCATATCAGATATGTCAACAATCTCTTATCGCTGTATGTTCCTATTTTGACTACACCGCTTGAACTTTCCTGAGAAAATCAGGACATTTTTAAAATTATCAAAGAAAAAACGGTTGTTATTTACAATGCAGACTTTGATCGGGGCTTTATTGACTTGAAAGGTGCAAAAGACGTGCAATGTTGTATGACACCGACAAAAAGGTGCGTGGGACGCACCCTACGCTTGCTTCGGCATCGACAAGCAAAACATTAAAAGCATTGCGCGGTTTCGTTTTTAAAGCATTTTTGAAATCCCTAAATGCGTTGTTACGTGAACCGCAAACTGTTATTTTCCACTTAATTTTATTCTGTCGTGCTCTTTTAACTAAGCCTTGTAAAAAACTGCTAAACCCTTGGTGTATCAAAGCTCTGCTATTTCTACCATCACCGCCACCTTCAAGAAAAATGTGAATTTCTTTTACCATGGTTTACCACCTATATGACCCATACGCCAAAGATCGCCAATCGTATAATTTTCTAGCCAGTCTTTTAGTGGCTCCGCTTCTAGGCGTTGCAAGTGACTACCCTCTTCATCGCGTTCACAAATTAATACGGATTCTGGTGGTAGTGTGGAAATTAAAGCATCAGAATGGGTTGTCACAATCAATTGTGTTCTTTGCGATGCCTCAATCAACATATCAGCAATGGTGGATAAAATATCAGGATGAAGACCAATTTCTGGCTCTTCAATGCAAAGCAATGGCGGTGGTGTTGGATCGAGGAGCAAAGCCATTAAAAATATATAATGCAATGTGCCATCGGATAGACGGCTGGCTGCAATGGGTTGCGTGATTCCTTGTTCGCGGATAAATATCTGCACTGTACCACCTATAATTTTTATACTGATCTCGGTTGCATCCCGATAAAACTTTTTGAATTGTTCTATCACTCGTTGATTTCCGAGTTTAAATTGTAGGTTATTTAAAACCATCCCAAGGTTACTGCTATCTTCTAGGAGAGGTGATTCTGGTAAGTCAGCACTTTGAAGGCGTCGGGCTTCTGAATCACGCCCGATGTGCCAATTACGATATAACTCAATAGCCGAAAATTGTTTGCCAAGATATAGTATTTCTGGATATTTCTCTGGTTCTTTTCTCTGAGAAAAGATGGATTGATTGGGATACTCTATAGAAAAACGGTGACTTTTTTCTTCTCCAACTGCCCTGATATTTGCACCAAGATGATGGTTGTAATGGTAGCAATCATCTTGGGGTGATTTTGGGTATTTTACCCGCTCTTCAATTAACGAAAATCTTTGGTTGGCTTGGGTAAAAGACAGATGGTAATGCAACTGTTGAGAATCATAGTTATCTGGATAATCTAAAATTGTTTCAATTTTAGTAGTAGGAGTCTCCTTCACCTTTCCTTCCTTTTTGCCTTTCCAAATAAATTCGCTTATTCCACCACCTTGACGAATTGGTACCGTGATGTCAGTTGGTGTTGCCTTCAAAATGCCAAATGCTTCAATCAGGTTAGATTTGCCTGAGCCATTTGGTCCAATTAATACATTTAGCGGTTGCAATTCTATTTCTTCTCCTTGATTACCATAAGAGAGAAAATTTTGTAATTTTAGCTTTTGGATAAGTCTTTTGCCTTCCATTGGGGTTTCCTAAATAGTTGATTGTAGTGCGTTTATTATTTCCTTAAACACTTAGTTAGTCATTTTCCCAAAAATTCCCGAATACTCTGCTTAACCTCAAACGGAGTAGTCACTTTACAAACCGCCCATCGTCCAAATTGCTTAACATTATTCACCGCAGGCACCCAAAGATTTGAACATCCACTGTATCATATCTCCGCCACCTGGCAAAGCGACATCACACACCGCGCGATAAAATGGGCAAAAAAATATGGCAATCCGGTTTTCAGACTGTGTACTATGCACAGTTGCCACTGATTAAGCGTGTTTGATGCTGTCTATTTGGATTAGTTTGGGTTCTTTACGTGGCATAATCTTCTTTTGAAACAAAAAAGTTGATCGGATTAGAAAGTTGATTGCTAATGGTTTATAAGCGGAATTATCTCCAATAACCGCTTCGCATAAATTGGCACTCACGCCCTCGGATACGACTTTATAACGCTCCTTGCTCCAGCCAAAATTAATTTTTTGGCCTGTTAGGGTGCGTAGGATTGCACCTACTTGCTGGATATTTCCACATTTCCTCCAACTTCCTGCATAAACCAGTTTTCAATGATAATTCCTGAAAACGTTTGATAGTCAGAGACATTAGCCGTGACAATAATCAAATCATTCACCTTAGCAATGGCAGCAATCTGTCCGTCTACAAACGGGGGAGTTTTCCCTATCAAACTTAAACGAGCCCGTTCTTTAGCGTGCCACTCCGCTGCTTCTAGACAATAGGGCAGGATAGGTAGCTTAGCAACAGTTTCATATAAATACTGTTCAAGCTTTTGACGTTTACGTGAAACAGGCAAACGTTGGCAACCGAATAACAACTCATGCTACACTACCGTACCCGTCGCAATCTCATTTTGATATTGTTCAAGTTTTTTTAATACGTGCAGACTCGGCTCAGGGCGTATCGGTTCGGAAATGATATTTGTATCAAGCAAGAACTTTAAACAAGTCATAACAATACCTCGCGTCCCGGACTGCGATCACGCACATCACTAAAAATATCTTCGTCAAATTCAGTTAGATCCACTTGTTGACGGAATGTTTGTAAAGCTTGCCAAAAATTCTGTTTATGTTTAATTGCTTTGTTGTATCGAACTGGGACTAATAGTGCGAATACTTCACTATTGTGAGTCACAATCACCGAATAGCCTTCTTCAACCTGAATCCTAATATCAGGCCAATTCTTAGGCACCTGGTTCCAAGAATATTGTTGGTTTATCATTTCGATACTCAGTTTTATAATTTTATAGTCAAAAACTTTATAATTGTTTGCTTAACTTCAAACGGTTCAATCACTTAATGGCATTGCTCCCGCGCTAGGGAATGGCCCTCCAAGCACCATGATGTATGGTCAGTGGCGATAAATTGGGATTGGGGTTAGCATCGGTGGAAAGGACTCACCAGAGATAAATCTTGGACTCCGAATAGGGCATTGATAAGCGGCTGGAAAACGTTACGGAGCCGGTTGCAAACCGGCTCCTGCAAAATCCTAATTGCCTTAACTTGCTCAAGCCCCGCCAAGATTTCTGGTTTATATGTACTCGTCGCACATGATAGGTACTTTGAGTATAAAATCAACCCCTATCAATCAACTCTCCAACTACAACTTAAAATCAGTTTTATAATACCACATCTCCCAAAAGCCACCCACCTGTCTCATGCCCTGGCTGTCGCGCCCTAAACCATAGCGTTTGTTGGGTCAAACGGCGATAAATCACCTACTACGAAATTTATTTTGGACGAGTGCCCCGCCCAAGATCAAAAATTTTTTAGACTAGATATCCTTATTTAAATTTGTTTATACTATATAATTTATCGCTTCACCTACTACGAACGGGATTCATAACGAGTCATACAATGAAATATCTAGCTAACAGGTTTATCTGGTTTTATACCTTCAGTCTATTCGTGTTGCCGAGCTATGCCGATTCAACGGTGAGCATCTCGATGCTTGATTCCGATCCCGCGTCGATCACCTTAGCCTTCAGTTCTGCCGACATCCAAAGTTCCGATATCATGATCGAAGATCAGCTATATCAAAACATCCACATGCCGGGGACGGGTTCAACCCACGAGCCCTCGAAACCCCAAGTGCCTTTCCGGGGTGTGCTATTAGCGGTTCCCGACGGTGCGGATATCGAATTGGAGCTATTGGATTTTGAGCTTGAAACTTTTGCCGGTTATTTGTTATTTCCTACGCCCTTCACGGACTCCTTTGATGAGGCGGCTTACAATACTGATGAGTTTTGGCCCAAATCCCCCGTGGAACTTGGGATTGTCGGATACATCCGTGATCAGCGAGTCGCTCAGATACAGTTTTATCCGGTGCAGCATAATCCGGTTCGGGAAGAAATTAACGTCTATAAGCGGATGCTTATACGGGTGAGCTTCTCTGGGGGTTCGATGGCTAATATTGTTGGTGATCGTTCTTTTGATCGGTTGTTGGCAAGGCTCCTTATTAACGACGGAGATATCAATCGCGTTGTTCAACCAAAGCAGCAGCCCTCTATTTGTCCCGAACCGAACGAGGCGGCGTTTAAGGTGCTTGTGGAAAAAGATGGCATGTATGCTTTGGGCTACGATGATCTACTCGCGGCGGGAATGGATATGGATAATGTTGATCCTCGCTTTATTCAGATGACACTATGGGGCGTTGAGGTTCCCATCCAAATCACGGGAGAAAAAGATGGGCACTTTGATCGCAAGGACAAGCTCATTTTTTATGGTGAAGCGATGACTGGGGTTTTTACCAGAACTAACGTTTACTGGTTATCTATTAATCCGCAGGGTGGTGCTCGGATGGGTGTGAGGAAGTCGAAACATCGAAAGAAGGGATGGCGCAATGCTCTTCGCTTGAATTCTTTTAGATCGATTGCCCGTATGGAGATGGACGCTATTTATTGGTCTTATTTGCCTAATGGCGATGGTCAGGATCATTGGTTCTGGGAACAACTCGAAGGGGGACAATCTTTAGATATGTCAGTGCCCTTGGATAATCGGGCGGACTCCAGTGAGATGGCAATTATCAGGGTCATGCTCTATGGCAAAAGCAACGATTATGCCCACAACCCCGATCACCATACTAAGGTTTTTCTCAACGGCAACGAGATCGACGATGAACTATGGGATGGTCAAGGCAACTTTGTCCATGAAGTTACGGTACCCCATGACAGTTTATTAGATGGAGAGAATATCGTCACCTTGACTTCAGTGGGAGATACTGAGGCTGTCGTGGATAAACTCTATGTCAATTATGTGGAGATAGACTTTATAGATAGCTATACCGCTGAGAATGGCCAGTTAAAGTTTGATGCGGAGGGGAATGGCAAATACATTTTCGACGTGGGCAACTTCACTCGCAAAAAAGTTTCGGTTTTTGATGTGACAGATCCTTATAATGTGGTTCGGATTAAAAAGGTTAAGGGTAAACCTGATAATAATGGATTTAGTCTGCAAATTGGGGAACGATTGGACGGGAAAAGGATTTACCTAGCACTGTCTCTCCCGACTGAACAGTTCCTAAAACCCAGTAGCATAGA
>JBDLJY010000367.1:0-6253 GCA_039714115.1 Pseudomonadota bacterium
TTTCGGTATTGCTGCCAGTATGGGTATTTTCTACATGGGCACAATAGCAGGTTTGACCAATACCATACTGCCCTTGATAAAGCACCAAGATAAGGCAGTAAAAAAACCACTTCAATTAAATGATAATCACACAACAAAAAAAGGTAGTTAATAATGTTAGAGATAATCAATCGCTACGCTCATGGATATGTAGCAATTCCAGTTATTGTGGCGTGTAAACAAAAAGGATTTTTTGACCTATTGCAACATCAGGGTTCTATGAACCTCACACAAATAGCCTCAGAAATGTCTGCTAATAGCGGGCACCTTCAAGTAGCTTTGCGGCTGTTGCACTCCCTGCATTGGCTATCACAAGACACAAATGGTGCGTATTCTCTAACAGATGATGCTGAAATTCATCAGCAAATACCTGAAGATATTCTTGACTTATTTAATTTTTCTATTAAATCCTATTTGCTAGAAAATCAACAAGGGGGACAACTTAGCAAATGGATAGCCCGTTCTCATCAAGGCTGGGGAGTATCTGATGTATTAATTAGAGATTTTCTGGATGGTATTTTAATTTTACCAATTTTACTGGTGCTAAGACAGCATAGTGACCATACAGAAACGCCCTTATTTTCCAGTTTTGGCTCCACAGTTCGCGAAGAATTATACACTCTTTTTATAAACAAGGAATGGGCGCAGAAAGAAAATGAGCAAGTATCCTTGACTAAAATGGGTGAGTTTATGTTAGAACGTGCTCTAATTGCAGGTGTTACTCTTTCTTATAAACCCATGCTATCACAACTACCTGAATTATTGTTTGGTTCGCATGATAAAGTGTTTTACAAAGATGATTCAGGAAAACAAGCCCATATTGACCGTACTCTGAATGTATTATCCAGTGGTTTTCAACACGAAAAATATTTCGCTGAAGTCGAAGAAATTATCCTAGCCATATTTAATAAATTACCTTATGAAGAACAACCTAAATATGTGGCAGACATGGGATGTGGCGATGGCAGCCTATTAAAAAGAATTTACGAAATCATCCGTTTCAAGTCAGCACGAGGGGAAGTTTTAGATGAATACCCTGTAATCATGTTAGGTTTGGATTATAATCAAGAAGCCTTGGATGCAACAGCGCGTACTTTATCTGATATTCCTTATAAACTCTGCCATGCTGATATTTCTAATCCTGAGCAAATGATAGCAGACTTAGCAGCTATTGGTATTTATGATCCAGAAAAAATTTTACATCTCCGCTCATTCCTTGACCATGAATTACTTTATATTCCATCAGCAGATAATTCAAAGCTAGCTGAAGATTCACGCTTGAACTATCATGGAGTATATGTAGATAACAATGGACAATCTATTGCCCCAGCTACAATCGTACAATGTTTGACAGAACACTTAAAACGTTGGGCTTCAGTTATTAGCAAACAAGGCTTAATGATTTTAGAAGTGCATTCACTAGAACCAGATATGGTCTATGCCTTTTTACCTCAGAGCGAAAATTTGCATTTTGATGCATATCATGCTTTTTCTATGCAATATTTAGTAGAAGCTAATGTATTCATGATGGCAGCTGCAAAAGCAGGGCTATTTGCAAAAGCAGGGTATTCTAAATACCACCCAAAAACTTTTCCTTTCAGTAGAATTACCTTAAATTGGTTTGAAAAACGACCTTACTTGGTGCGTCATGCTCATCCAAGGGATTTGCCAGCTTTACTTAAACTGGAACAAGCTTGTTGGGCTGAATCTTTACAAGTATCTTCCAAGGATATTTCACATAGATTGGAACGTTTTCCTGAAGGACAATGTGTACTGGAAATAGACAATCGCATTGTCGGCGTGATTTATTCCCAACGTGTTGCCAATACTCAGGTATTAGAACACACTACGCTTCCTGAGATAGCCTCACTACATACCCCAACTGGAGCAGTTTTTCAACTGATTACAATTAACGTTTTACCTGAGATGCAGCACTTGGGATTAGGTGATCAATTACTGGAATTTATGCTGCAATATGGTAGCGTCACAACAGGTATTGAACGGATTGCAGGAATAACACGTTGCAAGAATTATATCTTGCATTGCTCAGAAATACCTATGGAAACTTATATTCAACAACAGGATGAGCAGGGACGTTATATTGATCCTATTCTTCAGTTTCATTATTCTCATGGTGCAGAAATTAAAGGTATTGTACCTAACTACCGAATTAACGATAAGGATAATCAGGGAAATGGTGTCTTGATTGAATATGACATCCATAACCGCCAAGGTTTCACCAGACAAAGAGAAAAAACCGAACTTCCATCATCAAACCAGAACAGCGAAACAAATATTTCTACTGTGGTTGAAGAGGCTATTCTTTCCATTTTGGGCAACAGCCGTAGAAATGATTATTCTCCAGAGCTTTCTTTAGAAGAAATGAGTTTGGATTCTATGGATTTCTTAGAACTTCAGATGTTACTAAGCCGTCATTTTGGTGTGGAATTAGAACCCAGTTTCTTACTTCAATATAATCATTTGGATACAATTACCCGTTATTTTCAGGAGCAGACTAACATATCTTGATATTAATTAGATAAAACAACAGAGGCTGTGATATTTCCTTGCCTCTGTTGTTTTTTATGAAATGAACAATCCTTATTGTGACTTAAGATTGACCAATTCTGATAGACTTAATTTTAACAAGTCAACAAATTTATCAATTTCTTGCTGTTGGCTAGTGATAGTAAAATAGATTTTATCAGGTTTGATACTATAAAAAATAGCATAACCATCGGCTACTTCTGGGTGAAAATTGATTAAACAATCTAAAGATAAATTAGGCAAGCTAGTGGTAGATAATGGTGATTTACTAAAAATTTCCCTGTAAACTTTGTCCATAAAAATATCAGGTTTTATACCCTGTTGCCGTGCCAAACTATGCAAGGCAAATAGATATCGATCACCGCCAGTTTTGCCATTCATAATGTTTGCCAACAATGAAACATGAGTATCATTAGCTTTTTTCAGAGCTTGCCACTTATTATTGTTGGGAATATTTTCAGTCAATGTTTTCATAAGTTGGAGAGATTCCGCAGTCACAGACCGTATTCCTTCAACTCGACCATATCGGAAATGTCCCATAGCAATAGGTTCATAGCTTGATACCATTTTTCCATATAGTCGAAAATAAGTTAATTGCAAAGACAATTGAACCAAGGCATCAGCATGAAGTTGTTGTTTAGCAATAAAACGTCGCCCAAATTCTTTAATTTCAAGCACTCGCATCTCATAATTATCAATTAGATTCTTGGCATTTTCTTCGGCTTGTTTGATCGTTTTAAGGATTTCATCAGATAAATTCCATTGTAGTGGCTTAGGATATATGCCCGGAAAAGTAGTAGTTTGTTCATCTTCCAACTGTTGATAATATTGGTTTACATCAGCAAAAAAACGTAATGTTGGATAGCCATCAAGTTCGGCATGTTCAATGTTTAGTGCTAACTGGTTATCTGGTGTAAAAATAAGTTGGAGAGACTTATCAAACCAGCGATTACCTCCATCACTATAAAGTGCATTTTTAGTTGTTGCTTCAATATGGGGTGGTATAGATTCATCTAAACAAACTACAAATAGCGCATTGTCTATTATGTCCAATGTAGAAGAGTTTTTTGAATCATAAGCTACTAGATGAGAGCGAAGTCTCATCCAGCGTTCTCGATTCATACTCGTCAATAAGCCTATAGCAGGTTCACCTGTAACGCTCTGTTCTAATATCCAGTTAATCTGTTGCGCTATATCTGCAATGTTTGGCAATACATCACTATTAAGAAGCGTTAATAAATAAAATACATTGCGTCGGATAACTACGATATGTTTTGATGCTGATGCTTGTTGTAAGGTATCACATTCAACTCCGGGAATCCTTGTTTGACCAAAAAACTTTAAATACTCGTGGATACCAAATGGTTTTCTTCTGACATCATCATTGGGTGCAAATTCACCTTGCTTGATTTTCAAGTAAAATCTTAACAAGCTAACAATCCAACCAGCCACAAACTTAGCAAAAGGCACATTATTGTTGCTTGAATCCAACATCAACACTGAGCTAAAATTCTGATGAAACAGAGATGATTGGTGTTCTAGTAACCTATTGTGTAAAAAATTATATATATAGCTTGTTTGTGTTGAAGCAGCAATGGTCTCAAGTTGCTGTTGAAGCTGAGGACCTATTTGTTGTTGGAAAATCTTTACTTGCTCTTTTGTTCTTGCCAAGTCAGTTTCATTGAGCAGCGGTGCAAGCATTTGGAGATAATATTCACAAGTTTTTTCCAAGCTAGGCACAGGCTGCTTTGGAAGAGAATCTTGAAATGGGTATTTCATAAATCAATCCTTTTTTGGAGTAGGCGATAAATCGCCTACTACGAACGGGCAATTTCTCTTATTTTTTTAACTTAATCGTAGTGACGTGTTATTGCTGGAATAAAGCGACGTGCCCTTTAACTTTAAAACTTAGCACCTATACGATTTTTTTGCATCCCCATCATTGCACCCAGTTTTCTGCTTTCTCCCTCTTTCAGCGTGAAAGGCGGACGAGCATGAGTCCATCTTTCATTATCGAACATAGCAATCCACCCCGGTTTCCAGAAAATAGGCAAACAGTGATTATCAAAAATTTTCACCAAATATTCAGTTTCTTGTTCTGTAAAAGGTTCACCATCTCCGTGAACAACATTAAATGGCCGATCTTCATGAGCAAGTGTATTAAAGGGATGCCAATCATCAAAATAGGCACTTAGAAGAGATAAATTAACAAACAATAAATTTTCTTTAAGTGCTTGATTGTATTCAGATGCCTCTTTATGGTAGGAAATTTGGACACGCCCATCCGCCATCCATTTTAAATCCCAATTTTCTTGTTGAGCAAGGTTTTCTACCTCTTCTTGAGAAGAAACATTAAAAGCATCTTGCCAATGTTTATAAACTACATCATTAGCTTTATTGGCATCAGTCAGGTTTCTAACATAACAAACACCATTCTCTTTGAGTTTTTGACCCATTTCAGTTTGAAGTATCTCATGGGTTACTGCTTGATTGTCAAAAAGAAGTGTTTCTCCTCCTTGAGAAGGAATAGCCTCACAAGCAAAAACAATACATCGAGGAAAGCTTGATAAGTAAGACATCTCATTGTGAGGGTAAATGTAAGTATAGTGGGGTTCCTTACCAACAACATCATAAATATTCTTTCCAAATTGTGGTCGAGGTCCAGTTCCACCTTGGTATGTCATTGGCTCATCAATCAGAATATTTGCCCAACTATCAAGCTTACTCAGATCGTCAAGCCCTGTATTAATCAGTAATGCAAGTCCTGTTTGGGAAAAACGCTGGCATATTTCCTCCTCAAGAGTTTGTCTGGATTCAAAATCGTGGCAATCAATTTGGTAATCCTCCGCATTGAGGGGAGGTTTTATTTTGCTAAAGTCAGGTGCTTGAAGATTGGCATTGAGACGAATAACATTAGTCATTATCACTTTTCTCCTTGGTTTTGGTTACATCCTGATTGCCACGGTTGTCTGCCAAAAATTCTTTTAACCATGGGAACAAAATCAGAAATGGGCAATGTTTCATAGTCTGGATCAAAAGAAGCTTGATCCCAAACTTCACTGAAATATACAGCCCGTTCGTAGAGAGGATGATCACGGAATTGTTCCCGTGCGTTGCGGTCTCGTCCCCAGTGATGCCAGAAAAAATATCCTTGAAATATGTCGTGATGCTTGATGATCCAATAAGTATCTGGACCTACGTATGGTTTTAGGAGTTCTGCGGCAATGGCTGCATGATTATGAGGCATAAGAATATCACCAATATCATGAAACAAGGCTGCAACCACCATCTCCTCAGAAGCATTATCTCGCAAGGCACGGGTTGCGGTTTGCAAAGAGTGTTGATAACGATCTACCTTGTTAGAACGATAAACACGCTTGAGTCCCTCTAATTGTGCAAGCAATAATTCAGGTAATTGTTTGCAGTAAGCATCAAAAATTTCTGCTTCAATACGATAATCTTCAGCAGTGGCAGTAGCCATAGAACTATAATTAGCTAATGTATTCATAAAATATTTTTTCTGTTTTTAACAAACCTTATACACCCAGATGTGATAAAACAAATCAGACTCACCTTTAGGCAAACCTTGGAATTTTTCAGTCTTTTCTTCTAGGCTCCATTTTTCTGAATATTCAAGACATAATTGCTTGACTTTAAATTCATATTT
>JBDLJY010000368.1:0-6245 GCA_039714115.1 Pseudomonadota bacterium
GTCTTTTGGCTCTCGGCAAAATTTAAAACAATATTCCGTACCGGCACATTGACTTTACGCAAGCGTTTAAGGCCATCAAGCACGACTTTATAAGCCGTGGCGTTCGCCTTGACCACATAGATGATCTCGGTGGCAAATTTCAAGTCATCACTGGCAGCGGTGCCATATTTTTCCAACTCATTACTGGCAGCGGTGGCAGATTTTGGCACCCACAAGGGATCACTGACAGCGATGGCAGATTTTGCCACCACCAAGGCATCACTGACTGATATGACGGGGGCAGTATCAATGACAATATACTGATATTCTTTAGATAAGTTGTTTAAAAGCTCTTTAAACCGCTCAGATGAAAACAAGTCTAACGGGTTAGGCGGTATTTCCCCGCAGGGAATTATATCAATATTCTCATCTTCGGCGGTGTGATGAATACAGTCCTCAAGTTCTA
The DNA here is from genome assembly GCA_039714115.1 of Pseudomonadota bacterium. Taxonomy (GTDB): domain Bacteria; phylum Pseudomonadota; class Gammaproteobacteria; order Beggiatoales; family Beggiatoaceae; genus Thiomargarita. Next base: position 446 of record JBDLJY010000368.1, read on the forward strand.
TCCTCCCGGCCACCAGTTCAGATAAGCCGGTGCTATGGGTACGCCATCTTAATTTATTGGCTATACTTGGCCGACGCATATCCGCTTCAATCAACAAAGTTTTTCCCATCTGCCCTAGTGCAAAGGCTTGGTTGATGGAAACGGTTGACTTCCCTTCACTGGCAACAGAAGAGGTCACTATTAACACCTTTTTGGGGTTGTCGATACCCGTTAACATAATGCCAGTACGGATACTGCGAACCGCTTCGGAAAATTGGGATGTTGGCTTTTTGAAAAACACCAAATAGGGATTTTCATCTTTCTTGCCGAGTTTCATTTTCGGCAATATGCCTAACAGAGGCAGACCCAATTTCTGTTCAACCTCTTTACCACTCTTTATGGTGTTGTTAAGAAATTCGACGAGAAACGCAAACAGGGTCGCTAAAAAAAACCCGAACACCGAACCCATGATTACATTCATTTTCTTGTTGGGCTTAAAAGGCGCGACGGGAACTAATGCCTGTTCGACTATTCGTCCAATAGCTGATTGCAACTCTTGTATGTCTGCCGAAGCATGCGTTTCCTTAAAGCGGGTTAGAAACATGTTATACAGTTGACGGTTGACCTCAATATCTCTTTCCAGTATTTTTCGCTGACCTTCTTTTCTAGTAAGAATTTGAACTTTGTCAGTTTTTTCTTTAAAAGAACGTTCAAGGCTTTCCACATTGGCAACCGCCATTTCATATTCTTTGGTAATCCCATCAATCACTAGCTGAGTTTGCGTATTCTTATTAGCGAGCGCCGCCTCCAGTTCCGCATTGGCGGCACGAATCTGAGGATGTTTTTGCCCATAACGCTCTTTCAGTTCAGAAACTTTTCTCTTGGCAGCCAGTTCTGCTTGTTTCATGCTTTGTATCAGCGGATTATTGAGAATGGCTGGAATAGACTCAAACTGGGGGGTTCCAGGTTGGAATGCTTTTATTTGCTTGTACACACGTTTCTTGTTGAAGAGTTCCTGGCGGGCGTTGAGCAAATTGGTAGCAGTTTCTTCTAGTTCTCTGACGGCAACACTTTTGATACCCGCGACGTTGACGAGATTTTGCTCTTCCATAAAGTTTTGCAGTTTTTCCTCAGACTGTTTCAGCTCTTGGCGCAACTTCTTTAAACGGTTAGTCAACCATTTAGTAGCTTTCTCGATCATCTGCATTTTTGTTTCCAGATCGTATTCAATATAGATATCTGCCAAGGTATTGGGAATCTTGGCGGTCAATTCGGGCTCTGGAGATTCAAAGCTAATACTGACTGATTGAATACCACGCGCACTGCTTATGCTTAAACCTGCCATAACGGCATTAACGACGGCCCGCTTTTTATTTTCATCCGTGGTCTCTGTGGAGGTTGTTTCATCCGTGGTCTCTGTGGAGGTTGTTTCATCCGTGGTCTCTGTGGAGGGCGGTGGCAACCACGAACTGGGGATGGGGAGCCACTGGTACAAATTAAATTTTTGTGGCTGCCTCGCGGGATTAAATGCCGGGTGAGAGACTAACTCCAACTTATCGACCACTCTCTCCGCTAAAATCTGAGATTTGAGGATTTGCAACTGAATCTGGAAAAAGCTCTTGTTGGCCGAATCGTCATAAATGTCTTGAATAGAAATAATGTTGGCCTTGTCAGATTCGATGAGCAGGCGAGCAGTCGAGCTATAGATCGGCTTTAATTGCTTACTATAGGAAGCAGAAAAGAAACCGGTCAATAAGCTTAGCCCTATAATCCACCAAAACCGTTTTTTGAAGACCTGCAAGTAACCTAGCAGTTCACCAATCTTATCTTCATCTTTGTCGACTTCGACAGATTCACCCGCCATTTCTTTTTCGGATGGGATAATAAAAACTCTACTCCCATCGGAAATAGTCATTTGTCCGCTTGGTTCTTTGATTTCTGGATTCATAGTAGTTCCACACAAATTAATAATAGACTTGTCCCGACATACCTACGGGGGCATTGACCTACGGGGGATTTAAATCCCCTACCCCGCTGGTCCTTTTATTCATTTGACTTTTGGACTTTGGACTAATCAAGGCGAATTTAACTAAGTATCTGAAAAATAAAAAAAATAAAAAATAGTGGTTATTTTTATTTTTTAATGTTATAATCGTTACCTACCGTCTTTAGGTTGGTGGATTACGCTCCGCTCAACGCGGTAATGATCTCTCAAAATTGGGCCCAAGTCCACCTAAAAATGTAGTAAAATGATTTATAATATAACAACTTCAAACAGTTACGAATTACTTATGATGTTAATTCTAAAAAAAGCTTGAAAATAATATCTCATTCGGGCTAAAATGGCCCGCAACCCGTCTGTTAAATTAATTTAATGAGAAAAGAATAATGAAAATACTTGTCACAGGTGCCGCCGGTTTCATCGGTTTTCACCTGTCTAAACGTCTTTTAGCGCGTGGTGACGAGGTTGTCGGTCTTGATAATCTCAATGATTATTATGATGTTAACCTCAAAAAAGCGCGTCTGTCCCAATTAGAAGAGCAAGCAAACTTCCGTTTTATTAAACTGGAAATGGCTGATCGTGAAGGCGTGGCACAATTGTTTGCGCGTGAAAATATCCAAAGGGTCGTGAATTTAGCCGCCCAAGCCGGGGTGCGTTATTCTATTGAAAATCCCCACGCTTATGTGGATAGCAACATTGTCGGATTTGTGAATATCCTTGAGGGCAGCCGCCATCATGCCGTTGAACATTTAGTCTTTGCCTCCTCCAGTTCCGTGTATGGACTGAACACTCAATTGCCCTTCTCCGTTCATCATAATGTTGATCATCCTATCTCACTGTATGCTGCCACCAAAAAGGCTAACGAGTTGATGGCACATACCTACGCCCACCTTTACAATTTGCCTACCACCGGGCTACGTTTTTTCACCGTTTATGGGCCGTGGGGACGGCCTGATATGGCTTTGTTCAAATTTACCAAAGGCATTCTTGAGGGTCAGCCGATTGATGTTTATAATCGCGGCCTCATGCGGCGTGACTTCACCTATATTGATGATATTGTTGAAGGAGTGATAAGAGTGCTAGACAAAATCCCTGAAGGGAACACAGCGTGGTCAGGTGATGCGCCTGATCCGAGTACAAGTCTGGCACCGTATCGACTCTACAACATTGGCAATAATAATCCTGTTGAACTGATGCAGTATATTGAAACGCTAGAAAAAATGCTAGGCAAAACCGCGAAAAAGAATTTATTACCCATGCAGGCTGGGGATGTGCAGGCAACCTATGCCGATGTAGATGACTTGGTGCGGGATGTTGACTTTAAACCACAAACCTTGATTGAAGAGGGAATAAGGCGTTTTGTTGAATGGTATAAGCCTTACTATGGTTGCTGATAACTGATAACTGATAACTGAAATGAAACTCAATGAACTCAAAATTGGTATCGTTGGATTAGGCTACGTTGGGCTACCGCTGGCGGTTGAATTTGGTAAACATTATTCGACCACCGGTTTTGATCTCAAAGCGGAACGAATTGCAGAACTCAAAGCAGGGCAAGATAGCACCCGTGAAGTGTTGCCAGAAGAATTAAAACAAGCAAAATACCTTAACTATACGAATAGTCCCAAGGATCTGGCCGAATGCAATTTTTATATCATTGCCGTCCCCACACCACTGGATGAGCATAAAGCCCCTGATTTGACTGTGCTTGAAAAAGCCAGTGAAATGGTAGGTCAAATATTAAGCAGCGATGATATTGTGGTTTATGAATCCACCGTGTATCCGGGTGCCACCGAAGAAGTTTGTATTCCTATATTAGAACGTGAATCTCATTTGAAGTTTAATGAAGATTTTTTTGTGGGTTATAGCCCAGAACGCATTAATCCGGGGGACAATGCACATCGCTTAACTAATATTGTTAAAGTCACTTCGGGTTCCACCCCCCAAGTGGCTGAGCTGATCGATCAAGTCTATAGTAGTATTATCACCGCTGGCACTCATAAAGCCAGCAGTATTCGTGTGGCTGAGGCTGCTAAGGTTATTGAAAACACCCAACGGGATGTTAATATTGCCTTGATCAATGAACTGGCGCTCATCTTTCATCGGATCGGCATTGATACGCTTGAAGTATTGGAGGCAGCGGGTAGCAAGTGGAATTTTTTGCCTTTCCGCCCAGGACTGGTTGGGGGGCATTGCATTGGAGTTGATCCTTATTATTTAACCCAAAAGGCTAAGGATGTCGGTTATCATCCAGAAATGATTTTGGCTGGTCGTCGGATCAATGACGAAATGGGCATTTATATTGCCTCTACAGTCGTCAAGCGCCTGATAAAAAAGCGTATTCAAGTTGATGATGCCAATATTTTAATCATGGGGTTCACCTTCAAGGAGAATTGTCCTGATCTTCGTAATACCCGTGTGATAGATATTGTCCATGAACTTCAGGGTTACGGGGCGAATATCTCGGTTTATGATCCTTGGGTGGATTTAGAGGAAGCCAGAAAAGAGTATGACATCGAATTATTGCAACATTTGAATAAAAATCAATATGATGCTATTATTATTGCGGTGGCTCATAAACAGTTTGAGGAATTGGGCGCCCTGGGTATTCGCGCCTTAGCTAAGCGAAATTCGGTCATCTACGATATTAAATCTATCTTGCCAGTTGAGGCGGTGGATGGGCGGCTGTAGCTACCAAACCGTACACTCCAAAAACATCATGATTAAAAACAGAAAAATCAAATCAAAATAGCGGTCATCGGTTGTGGTCGAATTTATTCAAATCACTTTAAAGCGATTAAACAACATCACAACCGTTTTGAACTCGTTGCTGTTTGTGATAATAATCCGTTAGCTTTAGAAAAAGCGACCTCGGAAACGGGTGCGGCTGGCTATTCCCAGCTCAAAACGCTGCTTGAAAACACGGAAATTGATCTAGCCTTTATATTATGAGAATGTGATTAAAACTTTACGGGGTGAAGCTGAGGCGGAAACGGACGGGCGAGAAGGTTTGCGTTCTTTAGAGTTATTAATTGCCGCTTACCTGTCGGCACGGGCGTACTGTACCTTTGCCATTAGAATATTGAAACCGTTTCGGACGGGGTTGCAAACCCCGTCCAGCACAAGGGGGAAGGAATTTTGAATTATTTTGCCCATAACACAGCCATCATTGATGCTGGTGCCCAAATTGGCAATGACACCCGTATCTGGCATTGGGTGCATATCTGTGCTGGTGCCGTGATTGGTACACGTTGCTCACTGGGACAAAACGTTTTTGTTGGCAATCAAGTCATCATTGGCAACAACGTTAAAATTCAGAATAACGTCTCCGTGTATGACAATGTCACCTTGGAAGATGACGTATTTTGTGGACCCAGTATGGTTTTTACCAACGTTTCTAATCCCCGTTCAGCAGTGTCTCGTAAAGATGAATACCGAAATACACTGGTTAAACGTGGTGCCACTTTAGGGGCTAATTGCACGATTATCTGTGGCAATACCATTGGTCAATATGCCTTTATAGGCGCTGGTAGCGTTGTCAACCGTGAAGTGCCCGATTTTGCCCTGATGGTGGGTGTGCCGGCGCGTCAGATTGGCTGGATGAGCCGTTATGGTGAACGCTTAGATTTACCCGAGGACGGGGAAACCACTTGCCCACACACTGGTGAACGTTATCAACTCAAAAATGGCCAGTGTTATCTGATAGAGGATTAAATGAGACAAGTTGCCGTCATTGGCGGTGGTATCAATATCAAGGCTTACGGGGTGGTTTTATATTTTATGATGGACAAATGGATGATTACCAACTGGGGCTTTGGG